>JBJXGP010000352.1:0-3858 GCA_046160425.1 Planctomycetaceae bacterium | reverse complement strand
CTTCGAAGACTCAGAGCGTGCCACCCCTTTGAAACTCTAACACAACGCGAAAATGCCTGAGAGTCTTCGTCGGGGTGCATCCGTTAAATGATGGTGGTTATTCGGGTAGCCGGGACAGCTTTGTGTCCCGGTCGTGCAGCGACAAGAGGTCTTCAGTAGCCGAGGTCTGCGACCTCGGTCCGGCCTCTCAGAGGCCAGCTACAAATGCACCACATGGGGTATCACCAATTGGCGGCTGCACCCCTTTCGTCGCGATTGCTGCCATCACGATTGCTCTGCGCATCCTTCCCGCTTACGATAGAGCAGATCTGAGATGCAGCCATTTCCTACTCATGAACCGCCGGCATCGCCCGACGATGAACCAGCGATCGATACAAGGGGCACCCATGTCTAAACCCGCATCGAATTGGGCATTCACGGATATGCATCACCTGGGCCTGACGGTCAGCGACCTCGAACGGTCGATCCGTTTTTACCAGGATACGCTGGGGATGGAACTCGAACGCCGCAGGCCGAACGTCGACGCCGGCTACGTCGCCAAGCAGACCGGTTATCCCGGAGTCGTTCTCGACGTCGCCTCGTTTCGGCTCAGTCCCACGTGTCGGCAGACGCTGGAAGTCGTTCAATACATGCGGCACGCGGGGACACCCAGCGAGCCGGGAACGAATCGCGCGGGGATCTCGCATCTGTGTCTGCTCGTCGACGATCTGCTGGCTAGTCACAAGGATCTGCTGAGTAAGGGAGTGAAGTTTCGATCCGAACCGGTCGAAATCACCGCGGGACCAAATCAGGGAGGGCTTGTCATCTATTTTTACGATCCTGATGGATATACGATCGAGATGTTTCAACCGCCGAAACGCTGAGAGGCTTGCCGACTATGTTAACCCGCAGAAATACTTGGGTCCGTTCGAGCGTTTTTCACATTACATTCATGCCAATACAGCCAAGATATTTCTGCAGGAACACTTAGATCTCACTACATCACACTGGCGGACAAGCCGCCAGTGCCACCCGAAACGATGTCACTCGACGCTGAGGAAAAAATATGAGCAATGATGCCGGCTGGAATTCGATGTTCGATCTGACCGGCAAAGTCGCCGTCATCACCGGGGGAGCGCAGGGACTCGGCCTGGGGATGGCGCAGGGACTCGCATCGTTCGGTGCCGAGGTGACGCTTCTCGATGTCAAAGCCGAGGAAGTTGCCGCCGCCGCTGGTCAACTTTCAAAAGAAGTCGGTCGTCCTATCGCGCACATGGCTTGCGATATCAGTCAGCAAGCGCGCGTGCAGGAATGCATCGCATCGGTTCTCGATCGGCACAAGCACATCGACATCCTCGTGAATAACGCGGGGATCCATCGCCGCGTCACGCCGGTCGACTTCAAGCAAGCAGACCTCGATGCGGTGATCGCCGTCAATCTTTTGGGAAATTATTACGTGACGGGGGCGGTGGCGAAGCAGATGATCGAACAGCGCGCGGGGAGCATCATCAATATCTCGGCGCTGGGAGGCGGCATCGTCGGCCTCGGCCGCGGCGGCTCGATCTACGGCATCTCGAAAGGAGGGATCGTCGCGTTGACGCGCGATCTCGCCGCCGAATGGGCGAAGTACAACATCCGCGTGAATTCGATCGCCCCCGGATGGATGAGAACGCCGATCACCGTCCCGTTGCAGAACGATCCCGCGCGATCGCAGAAAGTTTTAGAACGCGTCCCATTGCGTCGATGGGGTGTTCCCAAGGATGTCGCAGGACTGGCGGTCTTTCTCGCCAGCGACGCCTCTTCATATATCACCGGCGTGACGATCCCCGTCGACGGCGGTGCGGCCAATACGATCATGCTCGAAGAAATGGTTCCCCCGGCATGAGTGATTCGGGAGAATAGATGAAACACGTCGTCTGCCATTTCGACAGGTCGCGATCAAGGCGGCTTAAGGATCAAAGAAATTCAGACTTCGCAGGTGCATACCCTTTGACGACTTAGCCCCTGTCATGGCTATAATTGAGCCTGCCGGGGGCAGACTGCCAGCGTTTCACGTGAAACGGTATTTCACGCATCCTTCCGGCGTATCGATAGAACAAAGAGCTCACCATGCGATCCTTCATTCTGAACGCTTGCGGTTTCGGAGTCCTTCTCGGCTATCTTTGTCTCGCACAGGCGCCGACATTCGCCCAGAAAACACCACCCCCTCCCCCAAAGCCGGCTGCTGCGGCGGAGGTTCCTCCGAGTGATTCTGAACCAAAAGAAGCAGGCGACACCGAAGCCGCTCCGCCCGCATCGAGCGTCGACCCCGCCTTGTTGAAAGAATTGCTGGAACGGCTGGCAAAAGTCGAAACCGAATTGCGAAAACTGAAAGGGGAAAAACCACAAGGGAACGGCAAAGACGAAAAGCCCACCGTCTACGCCCTGCTCGAGACGCCATACATCGGTTCGACCAATTACGATCCGGTCAACGGGATGCGCTTCTTCGCCGTCAAGACCGTGTACATCAACCTGGGGACCGACACCGTTTCGATCCGGCGCGAGGAGATCGAACTCGACGTCGACGGCACCGCATTTCAACTGGGGAATGTTCCCGAGAATATCAACTACCATTCGTATCAGGTCGGGAATCAGCAGTTTCAATTTCAGAATCTGAAAACTCCGGAACGCTGGACGATTCCTCCAGGGGGAACGACGGCCGTCTGGATGTTTTTTGCCGACTTGCCGAAGGGGAGCACCGTCCCTCCCATGAAGCTCAAGACCCGCTTCGGCGAGAAGATGCTCGAACTCGACGTCAATCAGTTCGCGCTCGGTGCGCTGCAGATGGAAGTCGAGCGGATCGGTCCGAAACAAAGCTTGGGACTGCTGACCATCGGCGGTTCGCTCGACACGATCAACGTCGGTTCGTTCGTCGACGAACTCGATCGACTCGCCGCCAATCGCGTCGCGAGAATCGTCGTGGCCTTTAGTGAGGCGGCCCCTTCCGTCGACCAGCAAATTTTTTCCTGGCTTCAGCAAGCCGTACTTCAAGCCGGACGAAACAACGTCAACGACGACCCCCGGTATCCCTCTTTTCCGGCGACGTTGCGCGAAGTCCATTTATGCCAACTTCCGACGGATACCCGCGGGATGGTCTATCAAAATCCGAATGAAACGCAGGTTCGCATCCACGACACGATCGCGCAGGCCGTCAACGCGGCACTGCAATCGGCCTACGAGGTTCTGCCGCGAGATCAACTGCTGCGCGAGATCGAAGGGGGACACCCGCTGACCCGCGCGGCGGCGCTCGCCAACGGCGGTGGCCGGCTCTCGAGCGAGCAATTGCCGTTGATTCTTCAACTCGCCGACGACAACGACGTCAACATGCAATCCGCCGCGCTGACCGCGTTGCGTCATTTCGGCGAACCGGAGGCGGTCGCAAAGCTGATACATTACGTCCGCAAAAATGCAGAACCGCTGTCGTTCGTGGCGATCGACAGTCTGGCCGATTCGCGGTTCCTCACGGCTCACGAGGCGTTGCTCGAAGTCTTGCGAGCGGAGCCGCCCACCTCGAAGAAGACGATCGTGCAGGTGCTGGCCCAGCATCCGCGTCCCATCTGGTCCGACACGATCTTCGAATTTGCGCAAGGCCCTCCCGCCGAATACACGGCGGTCGCGCTGCAGGCATTGTCTCGCAATGGTTACAATCGTTAGAGACGTTTACTGGTGCTTTCTATAAGCGATTTCCCTATGTCGAATTCCAAGGACTCTTATTTTATTTATTGCAACGACTGAAAGACGGACATGTCATGGAGTTAGGTGTCCTACGAACATTACTCAAGAATGGAGCTGGTTGGAGCTTTGCCGATTACTCACCCGCCGAAAGTTTGTCAATGACAC
>JBJXGP010000351.1:0-15793 GCA_046160425.1 Planctomycetaceae bacterium | reverse complement strand
CCAGTGAGTTTCCTAATCGAGTGTGAAGAGGCTGCCGTAAGACTCGGTCATGATTCGGGGCATCGCACAATGTCGAGCCGGGCTTTCGCGTGCCGGACGATTCCACTCGTGTCGTTCGAGAGTGGGGATGTCCTGTCGCCGAGGTATGAGACCACGCCATGCATGTCTCCCAGGAAATAGAGAAGAGTTTTCCGTGTCAGCGGGATCAGTCGTCTCGCCTGATAATCGTTGCCTAGGTGGTGATCGTGCTGGGCGGAACATTGCGAATCGGCTCCAGATGTTTTCTGCGGTAGAACATATCAGGTAACCTGCAGTCAGGAACGATCTCGGTTGTCGACAGGCGGTCGATGCTACGGGCATCACAGCCGACGTGGAGGGGAGGGAGACCCTGGAGACGTTCGACTCACCGCAGGTTATTTTTCGATTCCCATGAAATCCATTCCGGATGTTTTCGACCAGCGTCAGACGCTACGCCGGTCATCTTCAGCCATCAGGACTTCACGTTACATTCGCGTGACGCGATCGGATAGCAGTCGTCTTGAAGTCATTTCATTCATCGTTGCTTAAGGTTGATCGGCCAGTCAAGCTGGGTCGCTTGAGGTGAATGACTTGGATTTTGAAAGATTAACGATGCTACCTGTCAGGTAATCTGGAAAGACGTTGCTGGCGGTCGGATGTGGATTTTTCGATGTATATAGAGTTGGTTTTGCAAAAATGACCGTGAAGTCAATGTTCGGACTCAAGTCGATTCTCTGTGATTGTAGTCCGTGAAAGGTCGTACGATTCATTGCAGGATCTGGCAAGGTTCGTCCGTCTGTTAGACAGCACAATCGGTACAATCGTTCGCTTTGATGTTTGCTCTGTAGTCACTACCGGCTTTGACCCAGGGGACGCGAAGCCTATAATCTGGCAATTCATTCAAATATATCCCCGCACGACGCATTGGAATACCACACCATGACCCACCGACCCTCCACCCTGGCCGACCTCAAAGCCAGCGGTTACCGATCCGAAAGCGTTAAATCCGAAATGCGGCGGAACTTGCTGCGAAAGCTGCGGGAACGCGAACCGATCTTTCCCGGTATCCTCGGTTACGAACAGACCGTGATTCCTCAAGTGCAGAATGCCATACTTTCGCGGCATGACATGCTCTTCCTGGGGCTTCGTGGTCAGGCCAAGACGCGAATGCTGCGATCGCTGATTTATCTGCTTGATGATGCGCTTCCCATCGTGGCCGGTTCGGAGATTCACGATGATCCGCTCGCGCCGCTGTCGAAGTACGCCCGCGATCTGGTCGACGTCAAGGGGGATGATTGTCCGATCGCCTGGATCGGGCGCGAAGAACGCTATCACGAAAAGCTGGCGACTCCCGATGTGACGATCGCCGATCTGATTGGCGAGATCGATCTCATCAAGCATGCCGAGGGTCGGCCGCTCACCAGTGAAGAGGTGTTGCACTTCGGGTTGATTCCCCGCAGCCATCGGGGGATCTTTTGCATGAACGAGCTTCCCGATTTGAGTCCGAAAATTCAAGTCGGATTGTTCAATGTCCTCGAAGAGCGCGACGTGCAGATTCGCGGTTTTCCCATTCGTCTGTCTCTCGATTTGTGCATGGTGTTCAGCGCCAATCCCGAAGATTACACCAACCGCGGACGAATCGTCACCCCGCTCAAGGACCGCATCGGCTCGGTCGTGCGGACGCATTATCCGCTCGATCGGGAAACGGGAATCCGCATCACCGATGAAAACGCCTGGACCGACCGCCACGAAAGTATTCCCGTCTACGTGCCTCAGTTCATGAAAGAGATCATCGAAGAAATCTCGCGATTGGCGCGGACAAGCCCGCACGTCAATCAGTCTTCGGGAGTCAGCGTCCGCATGTCGATCTCGAATTTTGAAAATCATCTCTCACACGCCGAACGGCGAGCGATGACGCTGCACGAGAACTGTGCAGTGACCCGCATTTGCGATCTGGCTTTTCTGGCAGCGAGTTCTCGGGGGAAACTCGAACTGACACTGACTGAAGAACCGGGAGAGGAAGATCGCTTGATCGGTCGACTCATCGAAGAGGCCGTGAAAAACATCTTCGATCAGCGGGCGAATCCCAAGCAGTTTCGTAATATCCTCGAACATGTCGAAGCGGGAAAGGCCATCGAAACCGGCGACCATCTCACGACGGCCGAATCGTTGAAGCGGTTCGATGCGATTCGCGGATTCCGACAACAGATCGAAGACCTGTCAAAGCAGGTCGAGCCTGTATTGCAGAGTCATTCGTCAGCTGATGTGCGATCCCATCTGCTCGTGAGCATCGGGGAATTCATCCTCGAAGGACTGCATTGCCACAACCGGCTCAACAAGAAGTCGAAAGAGCAGGGGACGTCCTACGGAACATAGTGGCTGTCTTCTACAGTGCCATGCCATCCCCACGGCCCGGATGTTCCTCCCATTTTCGTGTCCCCGACTCTGGACTCTTGCTGTCCGATTCTGTTATCGTATTGATGGTGGAAGTGTCATCCGCCGGTAGAATATTGACATCAGAAGATCAATTCGACGGCAAACAGGCTCGCGAAAGGTGAATCGTAGTGACGCTAACCGCCCACACACAGTGGATGCGCTGGTCGGAAGTCCCTTGGTCTCATGGAAGCGAGCCGGCTTCATCCGCAATACAGATCTCTCACCGCATATTGGAGTTATGTCAGTCTGAGACGAATGAGGCCGCATTCTGGAAAGCGGTCTTGCCTGAAATTGTCGCCGAACTTTCTGCATCCTGGGGGGCCGTCGTTGCCAGAAGCTTGTCGTGGACGGTGTGGTGCGAAGCGGGGCGAAATCCCTTCCGCGATATACCCTATCCCTTTCTCGAGGAGGCGCTCGACCGCGAGTCGGCGGGGTTCTGTAAACTGGCTGAGCTTCCGAATGGCGGCGCGATCGGAGTCCCCGTCTCTCGCCAGCAGGGTGAATCGGTTGTCCTGTTGCTTGCGGGTCGGATGATCGAGTCGGAATCATTACCCTTGCTGTTGGCCATCGCGAGAACACTCGAGGATTGTTTTCCCATTCTGCATCGAGGGGAGAGCCAGTTACGCCGGATCGAACGCCTGCGGAGCACTTTACATATTGCTTCCTCTCTCTCGACGACTCGCGAGACTCAACCTCTGCTGGAGTTGATCGCCCGCGAGGCCACACGGCTGCTGGATTGCGATCGCGCGAGCATCTTTATCTGGGATCGCGAGCATCATCAGGTGATCGCCTGCCCGGCGTTGGGGGTCGCCTCGGGAACGCTCCGCCTGCCGGACAATGCCGGTATCGTCGGGGAAGTTTTGCGAACGCAACGAACGATTCAAGTCGACGACCCGTATCACGATGCGCGGTTCAATCAGAGCGTCGACAAAGCAAGCGGCTATGTGACACGGAATCTGTTGTGCGGTCCGCTCAAGGATGGACAGGGACGCTTGATCGGCGCATTCGAAGCAATCAACAAGAATACAGGATTGTTTTCTGAAGAGGATCACGAGAGTCTCGAAGAACTTGGGATTCAAGCGGCAATCGCTTTGCAAAATGCCAAAGAATACGAACAACTGACGCGCAGCCGTGCGCAACTGACCGCGCAGGTGACGCAGGGAGTGCAGATCATCGGCGAGAGTCCGGCGATCACGGCCCTCCGATCGACGGTTGATCGGCTGGCGACAACCGACTTGCCGGTATTAATTCTCGGTGAATCGGGAACGGGAAAAGAGGTCGTCAGTCAGGCGCTGCATTATCTCGGTCCACGTTCGTCGAATCCGTTCATCGCCGTCAATTGCGCCGCCTTGACCGATACTTTACTCGAGAGCGAACTGTTCGGTCACGAGAAAGGGGCCTTTACCGATGCCCATGAAAGCCGGCAGGGAAAGTTCGAACTCGCCGAGGGAGGGACGCTGTTTCTCGATGAAATCGGGGATATGAGCCCTAACGGACAGGCGAAGTTATTGCGGGTCTTGGAGCAGAAAACCGTCACGCGCGTGGGGGGATCGGCGACGATTCCGGTGAATGTCCGCGTCGTCGCCGCGACCAATCGCAAGTTGAATGAAGTGGTTCGCGAGAAAAAGTTTCGCGAGGATCTGTACTACCGGCTTAGCGTGGTGACGCTCGACCTGCCGGCACTGCGAGATCGCCCCGAAGATATTCTGCTCCTGGCGGAATTTTTCATGGAGAAATTCTGCCGCCAGGCGAATCGTCGCCGATTGACGATTTCGGCGGAGGCGAAGAAACGCTTGCAGTCCCACGGCTGGCCGGGGAATGTGCGCGAACTTCGAAACTTGATGGAGCGGCTGGCGTTTCTGACCAATCACGATCAGGTGGAGGCCGAGGATCTCGCATTCATTCTCAGCCCCGCGCGCGAGTCGGCACTCGATTTTTCCAGTAACACCGGTCTTGCCAACGCCACCAAGAAATTTCAGCAGGAGTTCATTCGTCGGAGCATCGAACGGATGCGCGGCAATATGAGCGAAGCGGCGCGATTATTGGGGCTGCATCGCTCGAACTTGTATCGCAAGATGCGGCAACTTGAAATGACCGAAGCCGCCGATCTGCCGGAAGATGACGAGGATGAAGTCTAATCGTCAGGCATTTCAAGAAAAGGCCCAGTGGGTTGGTTCACAGCCCACTGGGTTGTGTAAACCGGCTGCGAGGGAATGGTCATGTTACCAGCAGTCGTTGTATCCGCCGTAACCTCCGCCCCATGAGGGACGCGAGTAATACCCTCCGCCGTAGCCATAACCGTAGCCATACCGCGGGGCACCGTAACCGAATTGGAGGGTGATCCCGCTGCGCGGACGGTAATAGTTATTCCCGCCGCGGTACCCGCCACGGTAATTTCCGTGCCAATGTCCATGTCCACCGTGATGATGACCTCCCCGATATCCACCGTGACCGCGGTGATCGGCTTTGGCAGTTTCGGTCAAACCGGCAAACGTGACTCCTCCAGCGATCGCTACTAACAAGAGCAGCTTCTTCATCATCGTTCTCCTTGGGCCTGTCGTGATGTTGAGTGGATCGACGACGAAACCATCCCGCATCGAATTCCATCTCAGTGTCTACATCCTCTACAACGCAAGTCCGATACCGGCTTCAGAAGCGTGAGGTTTCTTGCTGAAAAATATGCTGTAAGTTGTATTTATATAACAGGATATGGTAAATAAATCTAACGGTGGGTCCACTCTGCCAGTACATGTTGGGGTGTCGCGATTTGGATGGTTGCGTCATCAGATTGATAACAATTTCGCGAGGGTCCAATCGGGTATCACGATGCGAGCGATGGGTTACTGAGATTCCAATTGACAGTTATTGGCGGAAAACATACACGACGGACATTGCGTGTGTCCCGATAACGCGTAACGCTCCAGTCGATCTCAGCAAAGAGAAAATTGCCAGGATTGATCAACCGAGGTAGACCATGAGATTTGATACGATTCGAATATTCGCCTTGTTCTTGCTCGTAACGATCGGTTGTCAGCAGGATGTGTCCGACTCGGTGGGCGAACGCGATGAGATCGATCATCCAAAGGATGCTGTTTCGTCCGCCGATTCAGAAGTCGAAAATTCAGTCGAAAAACACGGCCTCGATAATGCCGTCGAACCCGATCCTCCTCCTCGATTCACGTCGGACGGATCGGCACGAGAATTGAATTCGAAAGAATCCGTGAGTCAAGTGAGTACGACGACGTCACGCTCGATCGCGTCGAAATCCGATCGCGTCTTTCAGGAATTGGTCGCTGCCCGCCGCGACTCGAATCCTGAGAAATGGGAGCAAGCCGAAAAACAGTTGGAGGAACTCGGAAAAAACGCAGTTCCCGTACTTGTGAACGCATTGAAATCAACGGATGTCGAGGTTCGCGAATTGGCGGCGATGTGGCTTGTCCGCCTTGGGCCCGATGCGCAAGGTGCTGAAGTGCAACTCGCCGAAGTGCTGGATGACGAATCGGCGTTTGTACGCGTCAACGCGGCATCGGCCCTTTCACATCTCCCCGACTATGCCGCGAGAGTGGTTCCCATTCTGGCCGAGTTATTGGCGCATGGCGAGTTTTCCGTCCGCATCACGGCAACGACCGCATTGGGTAATGCCGGTCAGCACGCCGGCCCCGCCGTTCCTGCACTGGTCGATGCTCTCGTTGCGGACGAGGAAGAGATGCAGATCGCCGTCTTGACCACGTTGGGGCGAATTGGTGCATCCGCCCATGACGCCTTGAAACCGGTCCGTCAAATGTGGCAGACGACTAAATCCGAGACCGTGAAAAAAGCGGCGGAAGAAGCTTTTCGACTGATAAAAGGCGAATCAAAATAAGCGATCATCAACGCCGCGAGCATGTTTAACCGGCCGTGGAGCAGAAGCGATAATAAACTTCACTGGCGAGATCGAGTTCGCCGATATCGAGCCACTCATCTTTCGTGTGAGCTTGCTGTATCGAGCCGGGGCCGAAGACCATCGATGGGATGCCGACGGAAGAAAATCGCGAAGCATGCGTGCCGTATGCGACACCGACCTTGCGATGCGGTCCGGCGACGGCGGCAATGTGTTCCATCAGCCGGTCGCTCCATGCCCCGTTGATCGAATCATCGAGCGAGCAACCCGTCAACCAGGGGGGAAGCATCTCGACGTCGAATGCAACTCGTTGTTTCAGGAATCGTGCGATATCATCGATGACGGCGAGACCATTTTCACCGGGGACCACGCGACGATCGATTTCGATCGTGCAGACGTCGGGGACCGTATTAACGCTGATTCCCCCTTCGATCCGCCCGACGCTCAACGTGGCAGGGCCGCACAGCGGATGCGGTTTGACGAGATGCTCCAGTTGCACATTGTATTCTTCGAGTGCCAGAAGAACCTGCGCCATGCGATAGATGGCATTGATGCCATCCTGTGGTCGCGAACTGTGACAGGCGCGTCCGGTCGTCTTGAGAACCCATCGCGTGGCGCCACGGTGCGCGACGACGATGTCGAGATCGGTCGGTTCGGCGACGACTGCCACGTCGGGGGCCTTCGGTATCAGCTTGCTATGGCGTCCCGGTACCGTCCAGAGTTTGACGAGGTCTGAAATCCCCAGTATCGTCGATTCTTCGTCGCACGTGCATGACATGATGACGTTGGCGGAATGTGCGGGACGGGTTAAGACAAGACGTGCAAAAGCCGCCAACATCGCGGCCATGCCCCCTTTGACATCGCAGGCCCCACGGCCATAAATGCGTCCGTCGCGGATGACGGGTTTGAACGGATCGATCGTCATGCCGTCGACGGGAACGGTATCCTGATGGGCATCCATGATGACGGTCGTTTTGGCATCCGGTTGATCGAACCTCGCGATTACATTATCGCGCCCCGGAACGACAGGAATGCGTTCGAAAGGCACGCGAAGTTGCTCGAAGAATCGGCAGAGGAAATCCGACAAGCGCCCTTCAAAATATTCCGGCCCCGTCAGATCGCGCCCCATCGGGTTGACGCTGGGAATGGAAATCAAATCCTGGAGAATAGACAGCGGTTCCATGATCGACGATGACTCCTGTAGGAGAATGCCGGTTTTTATTCCTTCGAAATGGTTGCCGACATGGTACAAGATGTGGGATCTCCGCGAAACCTTACTGTGGAGATGATTCTGCACATCTGACGCTTTGCGGCACACCTCACCGATCAAGCTTGCAGTTGAGCGGTGTATGAGCACATAATCGCCTCATGACGAACGAATTCAATCAGCCTTCCGATTCGGAGGGTGCCAAAATCGAAATCAACAGGCCCCTCGTCGCAGCGATTGGGGGCGTCTGTCTGCTGGTGGGCGGGATCTGGTGGTACGTCGCCTTTGATGATCAAATGCCGATCTGGCCGGGGGTTTTTATCCGCATCGGCATGTTCATGTCTGCGTTATGGATGGCGTTGCCGACCAAGACGCGACCGGCAGCGTGGGCCAAAGTCTCCCCGTGGACGTTTATCGGTCTGTTCCTGGTGATCATGATGTTCGCCCGCAATCCGCGAATGGCGATCGCCTGGATACGGGTTGTCGTGCCGATGCTCGTCGTCGTGGGAATCATCACCCTGATTCTCAGACCGAAGCCCAAGAACCGCCCGCAACATCGTCCCTAGCATCGCGTCGGATCGCATCACTTGGCGGACGGCTCGGTCGCTCGATCCGCCGTCTTCGGGGGGCGAGTTCGCTGGGGTGCTTGATCGGCAACAGGGGTGTTCCGATTTTCGTTGTTGTTCGTCGGTTGGGAAATTGTCTCGGCGGAGACCGGCTCGATTTCCGGCTGCTTGTGTCCGTCGATGTAGACTTTCGCCGTGACGTCGATCAGTTCTTTTTTCCGTTCGGGGAGGACTCCTTCCATGCGGTGAGCCGTCTGCTCGACCCACCCGGGATGTTTGGCCATCGCCAGCGACATCATCTGCATGAAGACGCTGACGTCGTGAAAATTGCGGTCGATGATCACATTGCTGAGCGGCGAGATGATTTTGGCCGCGGCCTCGACGGGTTGCGAGGGGAGCGAGACGAACAGATCGACCCGATGTCGCACGAGGTGCTGTCCGGCATCGTTCGTGCGGAAGTCCGACTGCAAATGGATCAGGGCCTTCGCGGTAATGGGGTTGGGAAGAAACGGAGTCTTGTATTCCCCCTGACACAAGATGAGGTTCTGCGTCGGGCTGCGGTAGAGCACGTCGATCGTGCCGATCGTCCCATCGCCGGCATCGGCTTCGTAGCGGTCTTTGTCGGTCTGCCACATCTCGAATTTGGAGATCTGCATGACGCGCCAAATGCTCACGGCGGCGTCGGGATAGCTCGAAAAATATTGGTAGGCATCGTGATGTGTGGCGAATTCGTAAGTTGGCAACTGACGAAACAGGCTGATTTCTTTGAGGATATCGTCGACCTGCCGGCGATTCTTTTTCGAGAACTTGTCGAGGGGGATCCGTTTGATGCATTTCGCGCGGGCTTCTTTCGAAGAGGTGCCCGAAGAGAGCATCGTGATTGTGGCATCGTCGGATGAAAGTGGCTTAACCGATGCCGGCTGAGAGCGCGATGGGGCCGCGGGAGAGACTTCCGCGGGGGCTTCCGGTTTTGAGCGCTCGGCAGGCCGCGCGGTTTTCTCGGCGGCGTCCAAATTCCGATCGACGGATGAGGGCAACACCCAGGCCGCTATTACGGCGCAGCTCATGATGCAGCGAATTCGGCGGCGACATGTCACATCGGCGGGATGGACTGCCATGTCTGGCTCCTCTGTTGTCGAGCGGTGACGGCATGCGGAGCGGCATCTGGGTCGAGAATGCACAGCTCCGACATGTCGCGTCACTATCTGAATCGTGTCGGTTATTGAGAATGGCTTCGAAAAATTTGCGAGATGTCGCGCGGAATCATAATTCACGGCGCAGGTGGTGACGGATCGTTGACCTCCGGTGGAATCAGCGTGGGATCCTGCTCGTATGGAATTTCTTGTGCCTCGATGACGTCTTCAGAATCGTCATGCGGTTGTTCGGTCTTTTCGAATTCGTCTTCATGATAGACCGCTTGCTCAACCGAGGATTGGGTGCATTCGTCGCAGCCGTGGCATCGGCACCAGAAGCGGTTCCACGCCGACTGGCACCAATCCGGTTTGCCGATGCGGTTGAGATCCCACTGAGGACGGTACAGCGCATCCATTTCCAGTTCGTGGTCGCTGATATCGTCGATGGCATCCGAGTAGTAATGGGTTAAGACCGAGCATTGACAGCCCGTGGCTCCACCGATGAGGAGCGCAGTAACCCACGCGTAGCGTCGAAATGACATGCCCCCCCCTACGATTCACACTTCGAGCGTCTGCGGTCAAGCGGTTGAATACGGAAATCCCGTCATGGCAATGCGATAGCCCGCTCGTCCATGACGGACTTTTTCCCGCTCCGTTTGCCGATACCGATGTGTTGATTCACTCGGTCACGCTGAGTTCCTGATTACAGATCGTCGTCCGTCCGGAATGAACTTGAACGATTGTGGCGATTTGGGGAAGTATTCCGGTAACCGGAACCAGTGCGGTTGTAGGGATTGCAAGGGGGAGAAATGACCGGGCAACAAAACGCTGCACTGAAGAAGAGGGGAAACGGTTCTTTACGCGGTCAAGTTCCGGTCGCGGGGTTGCCCGTCGACGGGCTTTCCCCCTTGGGGCGATACCACAGGGCCAGGGGGATCAGAATCACCGCGAGGGAGCCGAATAGATAACTGATCGCAAACCCCCACCGTGTTGCGACTTCCGCCCCCGCAAAATAAAAGGCAGCCGAGAAGAGAATGAAAATCCAGTTGATTAGATTCATGGCTCCGATCATCCGGCCTTTCTGATTTTCGGGAGGACGCGTCTGAATGAAGACCTGCAAGGGGACGATGAACAACCCGGCGGACAAACCCAATATCAAAAAGCCGATGCGAGAAAAGAATTCAATCCAGCTCTCGCATGAGATCAATTCGGCGAGCGGCACGGGGGGTCTGACGGGAGGTACGGTGACCATGTTCGGCGAGAACAAACCGAGCATCATCAATCCCAAGAGAGACAGTATCATTCCCCATGTACCCGACGTGACGAGTCGAAAATTGATGCGATGACGCGACAGACGACCTGCTAACAGACAACCGATCATGATTCCCAAAGCGATGAAAACGCCCAGGAGGCTGGTTCTGGAATCGCCGATTTGCAATTGCTGCTTGCCGTAAGAGTTGAATATCTGCTGCGTGGCCCCTCCCACGAACCAGAATAGCGATGCCACGAGCAGGACGATGACCAGCGCACGATCGCGTTTCAAGAACTGCCAGGTTTCGTGCGGGATTGCCAATGATGACCATTCCCATTTCAATTGTGGCTGAACCGCAGTGGTGCGGCGGATGAGCAGCGACGTCCAAGTTCCCACCACGGCGATGACCATCCCCATCGCGCTGACGACCCAAAGCTGGTCGCGAAACCAGTCTTTTGAGAATCCAGCCAGGGCGGTTCCCAGAATGATCGCGAGGAACGTCGTCATCATGATGATGCCGTTGACGTTGGGCAGGTTGCTGGTGCGAAAGAGGTCGGGGAGGATGCCGTATTTCGCGGGACCGAACAGGGAGCTGTGCGTTCCCATCAGGAACAGCACCAGCATCGACCACGAAAGCCGTTCCCCTGGGTCTCCGCTTTTCGTGAGCAAGACCCACATGGCCAGTCCGGCGATGCCGATTTCGATGAATTTGCAGAACACGATGATTCGCTGTTTGCTCAGTCGATCTGCCAGGTATCCCGAAAACCCTGAGAAGAATACAAACGGCAACGTGAAAAACACGATTGCTTTGGGCTGCAAGTCGATTTTCGAGAACTGTTTGTAGTCGATGCACAACAGCAGCACGAGCTGCTTGAACAGATTGTCGTTGAACGCCCCGAGAAATTGCGTGATCGTGATCCCCCAGAACGATGGGTCGCGTGACAATTTCGGCGCATTTGCCGCCGGCGATACGTGCGGCGTCTGATCGGTCATCGTGTGGAGATCCTGTGTGTTGATGAAAAGCACATTTTCGATGAGTTTATCCGTTCGATCGCGACGAGTCGAACCTGTTACCCCTTCGGTTCCGCGGGAATCTGTTTTCCCTGCGGATCGCTGTGCGGGCTGGCTAACTCCGATTCGAGGGCGTTTCGCAGTCCCGGATCGAGATAGTGCTCGACCCATTCCGCCGTGGCGTGCAAGTGGGTGTCGGACAACTGTAAATGCTGCGACATGTAACTTTCCCACAAGCGGTGCGAACGCACGATCGCTTCCGCGACCGATTTCCCTTTCGGCGTCAGTTGCAGATCGTCCGGCTCTCCACTGAGCAGCCCCAGTTGCCGCAGCCGCATCAAGGCCCACGACACCAATATCGATTGATACCAACTGCTCAAAAACTGGATGCGCAGCAGTGAACGCTGCATCGGTCGACCTGCTTCCGCGGCACGATAAAGTTGGCCGAGAATATCCTCTGCCACAAACCGGATGCGAAGTTGAAACTGATGAAACAGCCTGCTGAAGATCCCTGTACTCGGGGCGAACAGTAAAGCACAAAAGAAAAACAGGCCGCTGACGGTTGCCATCATTCCCGCCGTTCGGGCACCGTCGACTTCGGGCCAGCCCCAGCGCGAAAAAACCATCGGGGGCAACGTGATGGCGGAAATGTGCCCGCAGATCGCACTCAAAGCAGCAAGAGCGAGCGACCAGAGCAGCATGCGCGGCAATCGTCGAGTCAGCAAAAAAGCCGTTGCGGGGGGAACGATCAGCATGGCGATGACGAGGATATTCCCCACGCTTTCAAATGCGGCAACAAGCGTCGCCGACGTCACGATCAATATGCCCAGGTTGATGATGGCGGGTCGCAGGCCGAGTGTATTGGCGAGTTGCGGATCGAAACTGGAGAGTCGCAATTCTTTGAAGAACACGACGATCAGCAAACCGTTGATCAGCAGCATGGCACCGTTGATGAGGGCCGATTTGGGAATTCCCGTCGTGCCGACGGTATCGAGAACGCTGGTCTCCTCCATGCCGAACAGAACACAGTCGGGGTCGATGTGGACCTGATCCGCCGCCAGTCGAATCAGCAACAAGCCCAGCGCGAACAACGTGGTATAAACCACTCCCAGCGCGGCACTGCTTTCGGTTCTCCCCGTTTTTTTGATCAGATCGGCAAGTAAAGCAGTCACGATGCCGATCACAATGGCGCCGATGAATATCGCCGTCCTTTGAACTGCCGGGTAACTGGAAAGAGGGATGCGGCCGCTTTCGAGTAAATGGTGCGAGAACAGAAATCCGAGAACGATCCCCAGCAGCACGGTATGACTCAGCACGTCCCCCAACAGGCTCTGCCGCCTCAACACGAGAAAGCACCCCGGCAGTGCGCAGGCCATCGCCGACAACGCCGCCGACACCACGATCCAGGTGTCGAAGGTGCTCCAGTCCGCCAGATAAGTCCAGAATTCCGAGAACAAGACGTCGCTTTCTCTGTTCGCACACTTCAAGTTCAATGGTCGGCGCGAATGTTTTCGACCAGTGGATGCGGGCTATCAGGGACGCGCGCAGAATCATCGCGTTCTCCCAGCAATCGCGTCAATTCATCGACCACATCCGGAGCCAGCACGTGTTCGATCCAGTCCGCGCCCCGGTCGACGTGTCCGGGCGTCACATCGGCAAAATGAATCAGATACAACTCCCATAAGCGGTGATTGCGTACGGCACGCCGCGCTTCTGCGATGGCGGTCGGCGTCAATCGATAGGCTCCATCGGCTAATGCGACCACCAATTCCTGGCGGATGGCTTTCGACAGCAGCCTTTTCCAATGTCTCCGACTCCAATACCGATAATCGAGCAACTGCGGGATCGTAAAAGTCACAGCGGTCAGTTCCCGAGTGTTCGCCTTTTCCGGCCCGGCGTCCGCAGAAATCGGTTTCTTGCTCAGCGATTCTGCCGCCTCGTAGCAAGCACGCAGCAGATCGACCCGCTCGACCTTTTGGCGGAGTTGATACGCAATCCACCATCTCCAGGCCAATCCACGACGTTTGCCCGCGATCAGACTGATGATGAAGGCGATCGATCCCATCAGCACGATGACCGCCCCCGTGGCCAGATGGGGAAACAGTGCGCTGAGCATGACCCCGGCGTAACAGCTTAACCCTCCGATCGAGGCTGATCCGATCGTCAGCCACCCGATGCGATCGGTCCAGAACCGGGCTGCGGCGGCGGGAGTGATCATCAGCGCGACAACCAGCAGAATTCCGGCGCTCTGCAACCCGATGATCGAGACCACAACCACGAGGCCCATCAGCAGGATATCGAGTCCTTTGACCGGCCAGCCTTGAGTTGCCGCGTACTCCTCATCGAAGCACAGAATCACCAGTTCCTTGAAGAACGAGATCCCCAGGATCACCACCACCCCGGCGGATAGCGCAATCAACAGCACGTCGTGATACACCAGCGATGCTGCTTTGCCGAAAATGTAGTTCTGCAACCCGGCGACTTGCGCGGAGGGTATATTCTGCACCATCGAGAGCAGCGCGGCCCCCATTCCGAAGAACAGGCTGAGGACGATAGCCAGCGTCGTTTCCTCTTTCAATTTGGTATACCGCCGAATCAGATTGGCAGTCCCCATGCCGAGGAGACTGGTGACGACCGCCCCGGTCAGCAGCGTCGACGTCGAGCGGCCGGTGCCGGGTTGGATCGATTCGCCGATCAGGAATGCGATGGCAAGTCCTGGCAGAGCGGAGTGGCTGATGACGTCTCCGGCCATGGCCCGGCCGCGCAGCAGCAGAAACGTGCCGATGACGCCCGAACAAATTCCCAGCAAGACCGTTCCCGTCAACACCACTCGCGTGTTGTAGTCCTGCAAGGTGAGGACGCGATGAAATCGATTTCGAGCGGCTTCCGCCGACGAAGATGAAATGCCGGAGGAAGTTTCCGCCGCACGCAAATCCGCCATCGCAATCAGAACAAGAAGAATCGCACAAGAAATCACGCTAGAACGGTTAGCCGCGACGCGCAGGGTTTCCGAAGCGGAGCGCGTCAGCATTACGAAAAAACCGTTCATCAGCGTTGCTCCGGAACGGCGATGCGCTGGCCGACCTGATCGAGTAGCGCGAGTTTGCCTCCATACGTCTTGCGCAGGTTTTCGACGGTAAAGACTTCCGACGCGGGGCCGGCGGCGATGAGGTGCAGGTTGAGCAGCATGACTTCGTCGAAATATTCCGTCACCGTCTGCAAGTCATGATGCACGACCAGCGCCGTCTTGCCCTGCTGTTGCAGCTCGCGCAACAGATCGACGATCGCCCGTTCTGTTGCGGCGTCGACGCCGGTGAAGGGTTCATCCATCAGGTACAGATCGGCATTCTGTACGAGAGCCCGCGCGAGAAACACCCGCTGTTGCTGGCCTCCCGACAACTGACTGATCTGTCGCTGGGCATATGCGGCCATCCCCAGGCGGTCGAGGGCGTTCATCGCCATCAACCGATACTTTTTTGTGACCGGACGGCACCAGCCGATCTGCCGATACAAACCCATCGCGACGACGTCGAGCGCGCTCACCGGAAAATCCCAATCGACGCTGCCGCGCTGCGGGACGTAGGCCACGCGGCTGCGCTGCTGCCGATACGGTTCGCCGTAGATGCGCACGACGCCGGAAACCCGCGGGACGAGATCGAGAACTGCGCGAATCAGCGTGCTCTTGCCGGCTCCGTTGGGACCGACGATCGCGACCAGTTTGCCGGCGGGAGCATCGTAATCGACGTTCCATAACACAGGCTTACGGTCGTAGGCGACCGTCATATCGTCGATTGAGAGCGGCGACGTGCTCGGATGGTTCGGCGGCGTTCGATTTGTCGTGGGATCTGCTGGCATGATGGCGGTATCATATTCAAATCCGATCGCGTTGTCGCGTTCCGGATCAGTTGATTCCGTTTATGGCTTCCGGCGGCGACCGAACTTGCAAGACTCGTATGCCCACAGATCAGGGCGAAATCGGAGGCTCAGTGGCGAGTTCCCCCTGAAATCCTCCTGCGGGAGCTTTGCCCCCCAGGGCGCGGGCGATGAGGGTGGCGTTGTGATCGATCATGCCGATATATGTCCCTTCGTACGTCCCGTGGGCTCCCATCGCATCGGAAAACAGATTCCCACCGATTCGTAACTCGACGCCATGCTGACGCACGCCTTCGATGACCGCTTCGATGTTTTTGGGGTTCACGCTGCTTTCGATGAAGACCGCCTGGAGTTTTCTTTCGGTGATGAACTCGACGAGGCGGTTAACGTCTTCCACACCCGCTTCCGAATCGGTCG
>JBJXGP010000350.1:0-22282 GCA_046160425.1 Planctomycetaceae bacterium | reverse complement strand
AACATCGTTCTCGCCGACGAAATCAACCGCACGCCTCCCAAAACGCAGGCCGCGCTACTGGAAGCGATGCAGGAGCGCCAGGTCACGGTGGGACAAAACCGGCATCAACTGGCCGATCCCTTTTTCGTGCTGGCGACGCAAAACCCGATCGAGCAGGAAGGAACTTATCCTCTGCCAGAAGCGCAGCAGGATCGCTTCATGTTCAAGGTTTTCGTCAAGTATCCCTCGTTTGAAGAAGAACGGCAGATCGCCAAGCAGACGACGTCTCTGATGACAGACGACATCAAACCGGTCCTCACGGGAGACGAAATTCTCGAACTGCAGAAGATCGTCCGGCAGGTTCCCGTCACCGATCACGTCGTCGATTACGCCTTGCTGCTGGTGCGACAGACGCGCGTCTCGGAACCGGGCACACCCGATTTCATCAACGATTGGTTGAGCTGGGGAGCCGGTCCTCGGGCGGTCCAATTCCTGCTGCTCGGCGCGAAAGCGCGAGCGCTCTTGCACGGCCGGACCCATGTCTCGACCGACGATATCTCAGCCCTCGCCGCCCCGGTGCTGCGACATCGCGTCGTGACCAATTTCTCGGCCGAAAGCGAAGGGGTCACACCCGACGCGGTCATTCAACGATTGCTGGCAGAAACTCCGTCCAAAGAAGGCGAGCTGACGCGTGACCCAAGATTACAGAAGATTTTTGCTGCCTGAGGCGATTTCGCGGATTGCCAAACTCGAAGTCAGAGCCCGCAACATCGTCGAGGGATTTTTGTCGGGCCTGCATCGCAGTCCGTACTTCGGACAGTCGGTCGAATTTGCTCAACACCGGGAATACGCCCCAGGAGACGACTATCGCCGCATCGACTGGAAAGTCTGGTCGAAAACCGACAAATATTACATCAAGCAGTACGAAGAAGAGACCAACCTGCGAACGACGCTGCTCGTCGACGTCAGCGAATCGATGCAATTCGGCTCTGGATCGCTGTCGAAGTACGAATACGCCTGCACCATCGCCGCTTCGCTCGCGTATCTGCTGCTGCGCCAGCAGGATGCCGTTGGGATGATCACCTTCGACGACCAGATTCGTTCGCAAATTCCACTGCGCAGCAAACGGAACCATCTACATGCCATCCTCGCGGGACTGGATCAGGCCAAGCCGCAGAAGAAAACCGACATGTACGGCATTCTGGAAAAAACCGCCAAGGAGCAATCGCTGAAGGGGATGATCATTTTGATCTCCGACCTGTTCTCGCCCCGCGAGGGACTATTTCGCGGCCTGAGAATGCTCCGTCACCGCGGCCACGACGTGCTGGTGTTTCACGTACTGGACGATCAGGAAGTCAATTTCGAATATTCGGGCACGACGAAATTTGAAGGGATGGAAGAGGCGGGAGATCTGGTCTGCGATCCCCGTTCCTTGAGAGACGGATATCTGGAGGCGATGCGCCGCTTCATCGAAGAGATCCGGAGGTATTGCTCATCTCACGTCATCGACTATCAAAGAATCCGTACGAGCGAACACCTTGATGCCGCGCTCGCACATTTTATGAATCACCGCATCGGTATGTCGAGATCGATCAGACAATAAAAAGTTTATCTAGGTTAGCCGCGACGCAAAGGCTTCCGCAGCGGAGCGCGTCGAGTCGAGCCAAGCGAATCAGGAATTTCAGAAACGGTAAGCACGCATGGAAACGTGGCTGGCACAGCATTTCATCAATCCCGCTCTGGCGACAGGTGGCGCATTACTGCTGGCTGCCCCGATCATCATCCATCTCATCAACCGCCTGCGATTCAAACGGGTCCGCTTCGCCGCGATGGAATTCCTTCTCCAAAGCGAACAGCGCAACCGCCGGCGGATTCTGCTCGAACAACTGCTGCTGCTTCTAATGCGCCTCTTGATCGTGGCGGGGATCATTGCGCTGATTGCCCGCTTGATCTTGAACCCCGATCAATTGTCGATTTTCCAGGGAGCCAAAACGCATCACGTCGTCCTGCTCGATGACAGCGGCTCGATGCGAGACCGCTGGGGCGAGACCACCGCCTTCGATCAGGCCAAGAAAATGATCCAGCGACTCATCGCCGAAGGAGCACAACGGCCCGAGACCCAGCAATTCTCGCTGATTCTGCTCTCGGCTCCCGATGCGCCGATCTTCGTTCAAAAAGATCTCGATTCTGCCTTTCAGCAGGAGCTTGAAAGCCGCCTGGAAAATCTGACCAGTTCGCATCAGGCTCTCGATCTGTCGACCGGCATCAAGGCCAGTCAGCAGCTTCTCGCCGAAGACAAGGGGCTGAGCAAGAACGTCCACATCCTCTCCGATTTCCGCCGTCGCGACTGGCTGGATCAAAAAGCGACCGCGAGCCTGTTGCAGGAACTTACCGATGCGGATGTCTCTGTGAACCTGATCAAGATCGTTCCCGAGCGCCATGCCAATCTCTCGATCACGCGGCTTTCAGGAGCCGTGCAGGTGGCTGCCGTCGGTGTGCCGCTGCGATTGACGGTCGGCGTGAAAAATCATGGCGACAAGACTGTTCAAGATGTGGGCGTCTCGGTCATGGCGGACGGTCGCAAGCTCCCGCTCAGCACGGTCTTCGAAAAAATCGAGCCGGGAACCGAAGTCTTCCGCGAATTCGACGTCGTGTTTCCGACGGCGGGAGCGCACAAACTCCGCGTCTTTCTCGACGGCGATTCGCTCGAAGAGGATAACACCCGCTTTCTCGCCATCGATGTTCATCAGACCAATCCGATCCTCATCGTCGACGGCAATGCCGCGGATGAAGAATCGTTCCACCTCACGACGGCATTGTCGCCCGGTCCGCAGACGACGGGATACTCGGTCACCGTTGGCGATGCCGATACGCTTCGCCGCAATCCGCTCGAAGGCTACCAGAGCATCTATTTGATCAACGTCTCGGAGTTGGCGCCCGACGCCGTTGCCCTCCTGGAAGAATACGTTCGTAACGGCGGCGGGCTGGCGTGGTTTCTGGGCGATACCGTGAAGGCGACTTTTTATAACGAAGTTTTGTATCGGGAAGGGAACGGGCTGTTTCCCGTTCGCATTAATCCCGCACCTCGGCTGCTCTCGCGGGATGAATTGTCGAACGCTCCCGATCTGGTGTTCGGCAACCATCCGATTTTCAGCGTGTTCACCGGGCAAAATAACCCGCTGATCGAGACGGTCTACGTGCATCGATATTTCGCGCTGGAAGAAGAGAAAAACAAACCGCAGGAAGCAACTGACGACGAAAGCACCGCGACGGGCGTGCCGACACAACCGGTCGATATCATTGCCCGCTTGCGCAACGATGCCCCGCTGATCTTCGAACACAAATACGGCGACGGAAAAATCCTCACCTGTCTGACGTCTGCCGGACCGCTATTAGGGAATGACGGCATCGAATGGAACGACTGGGGGCGCAATCCCAGCTTCATCGTCTGCATGCTCGAGTGGCAGAAGCATATCGCCCGCTCGAATCGGCAATGGGGCATCCGCGACGTCGGCGAGCCGATCGTCGTCTCCGTCGATCCTGCACTGTACAGCGACACGGTCGAAATCATCGGTCCGGAAGCGACCGGCCAGCGCGTCACGCCGATCCAGGCCCTCCCTAAGGTCGACACTGTCAAAACTGATGCGTCAGCCGAAGAGAAGCCCATTCCTCCGACGACGGTGGTGCCGAGTGCGAATTCCAAAGTGATGCTTGTAACCCCCGAATTTAAGGAGACCGACATCCCGGGAATTTACGGCATCCGTCTGACGATGCACGGCCAGACACCTCAAGATGAATTGATCTCCTACAACTTCCCGTTGAGCGAAGGGGAACTCGAATTGGCGACGACCGCCGAAATTCGAAAAACCCTCGGAGATGAATCGCCGATCCAGATCCTCGAGCCCGACAATTATCAATGGATGCAGGGCGAAGACGCGGGACAGGAAATTCGCAATACAATTCTGATACTACTCTTCCTCTTGCTCGTGGGCGAACAACTCCTGGCGTGTCGTCTGAGCTTTCATCCCCTGGCTCGAAAGGTGGCAGCATGACGAGTGCATTCATACTGTCACTCTGGACGCTCGCCGTCGAACCGGTGACGACCGCTTACAGTTCCGTCGAATTCGACTGGCCGGAAACTAACGGTGAATGGGCGCTGTGGATCGGGGGGTTAGCTCTCGTCGCCGTCATGGTGTTCCGCACGTATTTCCGCGATACGCAGGATCTCTCCGGATTCTGGAAATCGTGGTTGATGTTTCTGCGATTCGGGGTCATCGCCGGACTCATCGCCGTCGCCTTGAATCCGCACGAGCGAACACAAAAGACCGCGTATCGCGAATCGCGCGTCGCGATCATCGTCGACACGTCGATGTCGATGCGGCATCCGGCGACAAACCCTGCCGCTGAATCCACCACGGCGATACCGGCGGCGACGCCTCTGCTCACTCGAGCCGAAGCCGTTCGCGAATTGTTGTCGAAATCGAAACTGCTCGATCAACTCCGGCAAACGCACCAGGTCAGTTTATACACGTTCGATCGGCAATTGAGCGGTCCGCATCACATCTTTCCCCGGTTGACGGTCCTCGCTGATGCGGCCTCACCGTCAGTCGATCCGAAAACTGCGAATGAGGCGAAATCTTCCGTCGAAACCGTCAAATGGGACGAAATTCTGGAACCGCGAGGCCTCGAAACGCGTCTCGGAGAAGGGGTTCTGGATCTGGTTCGTCAAATCGGGGGAAATACCTTGTCAGGCGTCGTCCTCTTCACCGATGGGGTTTCGAATTCGGGTATCACTCCCTCTGCGGCGCATGAAACGCTGGTCGAGAAGAGAACCCGGCTGCTCGCCGTCGGTCTGGGGAGTACCGAATCTCCCGCCAATCTGCAAATCGCGAAAATCGTCGCACCGACCGACGTGCAATTAGGCGACGGATTCGAACTGGCGGGCTTGATCCAGGCGCAAGGTCTCAAGAATCAGAACGTGACCGTCGAACTCTGGACGCAAGAAGAAGGGGGAACCGAACCGACCCTCGTCGATAAACAGGAAGTCACGTTGCCGGACGAAGAGGGAACACCCACAGAAGTCAAATTCAACCGCACGCCGACCGCCGCCGGCCGCTTGCACCATACGCTCAAAGTGATCGCCGCCGGATCGATCATCGACGCCAACGCGGCGGACGATCAACTCGAACATACCGTCAACGTCTTCGATCGCCCCTTGCGCGTGTTGCTGATGGCGGGAGGCCCCATGCGGGATTATCAATTCGTCCGCAACATGCTGTATCGGCATCCGTCAATCGACGTCGACGTGCTGCTGCAAACCGGCATTCCCGGAATCAGCCAGGAATCGAACGAACTGTTGTTCGAATTTCCCGAGCGGACCAAACTGTTCGAGTACGATGTGATCGTCGGTTTCGACCCGAAGTGGACGGTCCTCTCTCACGAACAGGTTGAGGCGCTGACGCAGTGGATCTCACTGGAAGCCGGCGGATTAATTCTTATCGCCGGCGACGTTAACACGCCCGAACTCGCCAGTGCTTCGGGAGAATGGGAACCGCTCCGCGATTTGTATCCCGTCGGCTTGTCGCCCATCGCGGCAGATCTGCGCGACGATGAATCGGCACAACCGCGTCAGATCAATTGGACCGACGCCGGTAAGGCAACCGGCTTTCTGCAACTGACCGACGATCCCGTCACCTCCGCCGCCTTGTGGGAAGCGTTCCCCGGCATGTATCGCTGCTATCCGAGTCACGGCCAGAAAGCGGGAGCGACTGTCTTCGCGCTCTTTCCCGACCCGCGACTGCAAACCGAATACGGCTTGCCGATCCTGATGGCATCGCAGTTTTACGGCGAAGGCCGGGTTCTGTACTTCGGGACTTCGGAGTTCTGGCGTCTGCGAGCCATCGATGAAGAGAACTACGATCGCCTCTGGATCAAGTCGATCCGCGAAGTCGGACAAGGACGCATGAAACGAGGGACCAAACGCGGCACGCTGCTCATCGAACGGCAGGAGTATGTGCTGGGACAGACAGTCACCGTCCGCGCCCGCGTGCTCGATCCGCAATATCAGCCCCTCAAACAGGAATCGGTCACGCTGGAAGTGTACGATCCGAGCGGCAAACCGATGGTCCCCTCCCGTAAGCTCATCGGAGAAATCAACCGGCCCGGCGAATACTCGGGGAGCTTTCGCGTCGGCATGCCAGGCCGATATCGCCTCGAACTCGAAATCCCCGATTCGCAACAATCGGCCACGGCGGAAATCGTCGCCATGCTCCCGCGCCTCGAAGATGAAAACCTCGAACAGAACGTCAAGCTGCTCAAGGATCTGACGCAAGATACCGGCGGGCAATACATCGTCCTCGACCAGGCCGAGACCGTCATCGCGGGCTTGCTCCCCAACAGCGGCGAAGAATATCTGGTCGACGAACGCTTGAAGACTTTGTGGGACCGCAACTGGGTTCTGTTTGTGCTGGTCGGATTCCTGATCGTGGAATGGCTCTCCCGCAAATTGTTGAAGCTCGCTTGAAAAAATGAAATCGTCACAACACGCAACGGTCTGCCGAACGAAACAAAACTGCCGATAACTCATATGGGTTCGCCTATGTCATCGACACCCGACACCTCGAATTTCAGCGGTTCTCAGGGGACGCTTCCTCCCGAGATCCGGTCGTTGCTGGCGCGGCTGAAATCGCAGATTCGCCGATATCTATTGATCCAGGGGATCGCCTCGGTGATCGTGGTCTTCGGACTGATCTTCTGGGGGACGCTCGCGCTCGACTGGGGCTACTTTCAACTCAGTCGGCTGGAGCTTCCCCGATGGTTTCGCGCGACGCTGACTTTCCTCGCTCTTTGCAGCATCGGCACGGCGATCGTCATGTGGATCGTCTTGCAATTGTTTCGCCGCCTGCGAAATCAAGCGCTCGTCATGCTGCTCGAAAAACGTTTTCCCGAACTCGACGACCGGTTGATCACGGCCATTGAAATGACCGATGAATCCGCATCGGCGCGATCGACAACCTCCACGCCCCTGTCGGGATGGCTATTGCAACGCACGATCGCCGATGCGAGCCGCATGGCCGCGTCGCTCGATTTGCAATCGGTCTTCACCAATCGTCCGCTGAAGCGCGCGCTGACGTTTGCGTCGATCATGATTGTTTCCATCGCCGCGCTGGGGGTCATGAATCAGCCGGCGCTGGCACGCTGGGCCAGCGGATACTGGCATCTGGAAGACGAATATTGGCCGCGCGAAACGCAGCTCAGGGTCCGCGTACTCGCCCAGCCGGGCGATCGCGTTCGCGACTTCAAAGAAGGGAACTATAAACATCCCCGCGGCGGAGATCTGGTCATCGTCGTCGACGTCGTTGAAGCGAAAGTCCAGCCCGACCGCGTACAGCTTCGCTACCGCATGAATTCCGCCGGTGGATCGACGCGAGTGATGATGACGCGCAGCGGCGAGAATCAGTTCAAGCATTCGATCAGCGGCGTGATCGAGGATATCGATCTCTGGGTTAGCGGCGGTGATTACATCAACCGCGCTCCGTATCACATTGAGGTCGTCGATTCACCGCGCATCGATCGACTGACGCTGCGCTGCCGTTATCCCGAATATACCGGCCTCAATGTCACCGATGCTGCTGACGATCCTGATGCTCGCGACATAAAGCTGGTTCAGGGGCCGCAAATCGCCTTGCCGATGGAAACGTCATTTCACCTCGTCGCCCAATCGAACAAGCCGCTCACGGGGTTCCAGTTGCAGACCGACCGGTGGGAACTCGCCTACCGCCGCAACGAACCGGCGCACTTCACCGTCAAGAACGAAGAAGGAGACGTGCAGCGTCGCATCAACATCCCCGCTCAATGTATTCAAACGGGACTCTCGCCCGACGGCACGCAGTTTCTGATCCCATTTTTCATGGGAGGCCAGTCTGCACTTCAACTCGATGAACTGGATGCCGAAATCTCCGGCGACATCCCGCTCGCAGCCGATTCCATCATTCGCATCGAACTCGAAGACGAAGATGAAATCTTCAGCGTCGAGCCTTCACGGCTGATGATTCACGGTATCCTCGACGAACCGCCGCTGATCGAAGCCGAACTGAAGGGGGTTGGCACGTCGATCCCCCGTCAGGCCCGCATCCCGATTGCCGGCATAATTCGCGACGACTACGGCCTGACGCAGGCGCAGTTCGAATTTCTCGTGAATCAGGAAGTCGAATTTCGCCCGCGACCGTTTCAAAAACCGCTGTCCGATCACGTCAAGGAATTTCGTCTCGGACAGGATTCCACCGAAGCGTATGAACGCTTCGAACTTTTGCCTCTCGACCTGGCCGTGGGGAACGAATTGAGCCTGACGCTGACTGCCACCGACGGCGACAATCTCAACGGTCCGCACACGACCCGTGGACAGATCTTTAAGTTCAAGATCGTCAGCCTGGAAGAATTGATGTCGCTGCTGTACGCCAAGGAACTCAACCTCAGACGGCGATTCGAGCAGATTCACATCGAACTGCAACAATCGAGAACCGATCTGCAATTGCACCGGGGCCGAGCCGATGAGCGAAAACAACTGGACCAGCTCGCCGAGAAAACAGAAGAGCAGCGCCGCACGATCGAAGAATTCTCGCTGGCGCTCTCCGCCTCCGCCGAGCGGGGTCTGCACGGTGTCCGCAAGAATGCCACGGAATCAGCTTCCATCGAGGAGGCCTTTCGCGATATCCGTGAGGAATTGATCAACAACGGCATCAACACCCGGCAAATTCTTGGCCGAATCGAGGATCGCATCCTAACTCCTCTTCACGCCATCAACACAATCGATTATCCTAACGTCGATGAAGCCATAGGTTTATACCGACTGGCCAACGAGCGCGGGAACGACCCCGTGCCGCACATCGATGAAACTCTGGTGGCCGTCGATCAACTGCTGGCACATATGCAGCAGGTATTGAATGAGATGCAGGATCTGCTCGAATACCACGAGGCGGTTGAATTCCTGAAAAAAATCATCCAGCAGCATGAAGACCTGCACGATAAAACCAAAGCCGAACGCAAGAGAAAATTATTGGAAGGCTTGAAAAAAACCGAACCGAAACCCTGATGAGGGGGGGCCTTCGGGTGCTGAACATTTTTCGCGACAGATGCAAACAATTCCACACGTCGCCACGATTGCTGATATAATATGAGTGTGCATTTCCCTGCCGAAAATCGCTGAAGGCCACGCAAACAACGCGATGTCGGCAGGCATTCGGTACATCAAATGGGGACGTTGTCCGTCAGTTTTTTGTCGAGGAGATCTGGCCATGCCGAAGCGGTTGATCCTGGTCAAGATGGTACGACGAATGCTTGCGGTGTCGGGACTCTTCCTGGCGCTGGTCTTTTCCATCGGTTTTGTGTCGGCTCAAGATGCCGACCCGTCCGATCCGCCTGCCAAAGTCGAAAACGGGGCAGAGGATGCCGCGCAGCCGGCAGCATCCTCTGAGACTCCCGCCGAAGGCGAACCCTTATCGAGCAAGCAGGAATCACTCGCAATCCAGTACGACCGGTTCGAAAAGACGATCCGCGAACTTTCTGATTATATGAAATCGAGCGATCCGGCGAGAGCCGACTTGCTGATTCGTGCATTCGGCCAGAGCAAAAAAGATCAGGTTGCATTGCAGATGCACGAACTCGTCAAATTGCTCGATCAGGAGCAACTCGGCGATGCCCTCGAACGCCAGGCGCAGGTCGTCGAACAGTTGAACGGCCTGCTGAACCTGCTGCAAAGCGAAGACCGGCGCAGCGAAATCGAAGACGAGAAAAAACGGATTCAGGATCTGCTCAAAGACGTCGGCAAACTGATCGCGCAGGAGAAAACAATCCGCTCGAAGACCGAACGGGGGGATGAAACGAAAGGTCTCGCCGATAAGCAAGCCAAAGTCGCCAAGGATGCCGGTAAACTCGTCGACAAAATCGATCAGCAGGATGCCGAGAAGAAGGAAAAAGACCAGGCGTCAGACAAATCTTCTGATGGCAGCGAAGCCGAGCCAAAAGATGGAGCAGAAGGGGAACCTGCCGACGGAGAATCTGAGCCGAAGGACGCCAACGGTAAAGAGAGCGACGACAAAGAGGGAAAAGAAAAGTCAGAAGGGGATCCTAAAGACTCCGATGCCGAATCGGGAGACAAAGAAGGTTCCGACAAAAAAGACGACAAGGACAAGAAAGACGGCAAAAAGGGCGATAAAAAGGATAAGAAGGCCGGAACTAAAAAAGAGGGGGACAAAAAAGAAGGAGAGCCTTCCGAAGGGGAAGGGGAATCCGAAGGCGAAGGCAAACCGTCTGAAGGAGAGCCATCTGAAGGTAAGCCCTCTGAAGGTGAACCCTCTGAAGGTGAACCGTCCGAGGGAGAGCCTTCGGAAGGGAGTCCATCGGAAGGAAGCCCGTCACAGGGAAAACCATCCCAGGGTCAACCCGGTCAGTCTCAACAAAGTCAGCAGCAACAGCAGCAGCAACAGCAGCCGCAACAAACTCCGGGTCGCGAAGAGATAGAACAAGCCCGCAAGGAAATGGAAAAAGCGATCAAGGAACTGGAAGAACAGGCACGCGACAAGGCGTCGGGGCATCAGGATGAAGCGCTGCGGAAATTGGCCGAAGCCAGAGCGAAACTCGAAGAGATCTTACGCCAGCTTCGCGAAGAAGAACGTGAACTGTTTTTGCAGGATCTCGAAGCCCGTTTCCAACGCATGCTCGCACTGCAAACCGCCGTTTACACCAGCACCGTCGCCTTGAGCAAGAATACGAGCGAAGAACAGTCGGCGAAACATCACACGCGGTCGATTAAATTGGCCCGCGACGAAGACGTGATCGTCATGGAAGCCGAAAAGGCGCTCGCGCTGCTGCGCGAGGAAGCGTCGTCGGTCGCCTTTCCTGAAGCGGTCGAGCAGTTGCGAGACGACATGCTGCTGGTCGTGCGCCGATTGAATCGCGCGCAGACCGATGCTCTGACGATTACCTATGAAGAAGACATCATCGCCGCCCTCAAAGAGATGATCGAGGCGCTGCAGAAGGAGATGGAGAAAGCCAAGGAACAGAAAGAGCAACCCCCCGGTCAGCAAAGTCAGCCGCAGGATCCATCGCTGGTCGACAAGATCGCCGAGTTGAAGATGCTCCGCTCGCTGCAGTTGCGGATCAACCGCCGCACCAAAGATCTCGGCAAGCAGAGCACCGAAGAACAGGCTTCCGAACCGGAAGTCGTCGAACAATTGCAGCAACTTTCACGTCGACAATCCCGCCTGCAACAGGCGACCCACGATATCGTCACGGGGAAAAACAAATGATGAGACTCATTGTGAATACGATTCGTCGCCGTAATTTATTCTGCGGGGCACTCCTCGTCGGCCTAGCCTTGAGTTCGTGGGGGACGGCTGCTGCGGCCGACGAAAAATCCGCTCCTATGGTGTTGGCCCCGATGCCCGCCGCTCGCGTGCAATCGCTGGTGACCGAATGGATCGGCCAGCAGCCGACGCTCAATGCCGAAGTGCGCAGCACCGTCCTGGAGACGTGGAAATCCCTTCCCGAAACGTTCACGACACGCGATCTCTTGAACCACACAATGTCAACCTTCGGCAAGATTGACCCTTCGACCGATAAGCTTCTCGAACTGGCGCGGCAGGCCACGGTGATCAACGCCGACGAATTGTTCGCCTCGCTCGAGTCGCCCGGCGTCAAGCATCCGTTTTACCAGTCGAATCTCCGCGCCGTGATCGCCGAGATTCTAACGCAGCGGCGCTTGTATGAAGAATCGCTCGACGTCATCAAACCGATCGACCCGGCAATGGTCATCGATCCCGCGAGTTTCCTCTTCTACAGAGCGGTCTGCGAACACGCCCTGTTGCAGCAGGAACCGGGTCTCAAAACGCTGGAACAGTTGCTGAAACATACCGAAGGGGTGCCGGTCCGATTTCAAGTGCTGGCGAATCTCATGCAGGAAGACTTGCAGCAACTGAAACCTAAGACGTTGTATGAAGTTGCCCGCCAAATGAACGACGTCGAACGCCGGCTCGATCTGGGCCGATCGGGGAAAAAAGTGCAGAAGGTCGAAGACGACATCATTGCTACGCTCGATGAGTTGATCAAGAAGCTCGAAGAGCAGCAACAGGGGGGCGGAGGAGGAGGCGCGGGGCAAGGGGGCGCACAGAACCAGTCTTCGAATCCCGCACAGGACAGCACCATTAAAGGATCGACCGCGCCCGGCAACATCGACCCCAAGGCGAAAAAGAATACAGGAACGTGGGGGGAGCTGCCTCCCAAAAAGGAAGCCGATGCCAAGAATCGAATCAATCGCGACTTCCCCGCCCACTACCGGCAAGCCATCGATGAATATTTCAAGAAACTCTCCAGGCACAAAGTTCCGTCGGGGAAATGAGCGTGCCGTTTTCCTTATGAACTGTCCGACGATTGTCCTCGAAACCGATTTGCCGGCCATCCGGAGGAAATGAATGTCTGTCGTTGGTTCCTTGATCGTCTATTTATCGCTCGCAGCCGTTCCGGTTGTCGTCACGCCGCTGGATGGCAGCCCGGTAACGGGGGAGTTCGTCTCTGCCACGCCGGAGACGTTCACGATCGAATCCGAGACCCAAACCCATGCCGTGCCGACCCGTGAAATTCTCTCGGTCAAAGTGGTGTCGCCGGCCGGCACGAAACCTCCCGAACAACCGACGGCGGAACTCCGTCTGATCGACGGCAGCCGCCTTCATTTCACGTCGCTAAAGACGTCCCGCCAATCGCTGACCTTGCAGCATGCCGATCTCGGCGAACTGAAATTCTCCATGCCTCAGGCAGCAAGCATTCGATACGGTGAGTTGCACGGAGAATTCACCGATGCCTGGAATATCCTGTTATCCAAAGAGCGAAAGCAGGATCTGCTGGTGCTCAAGAAAAATGAAGTCCTCGATCATCTCGACGGAGTCATTTCTTCCGTCGACGATGAGTCGATCGTCTTTCTGCTCGACGGTGAAGAAGTGACCATACCCCGCGAAAAGGTCTTCGGAATCATTTATTTTCGCAAACCCTCAGCCGTCCCCAAAGGGGTTTGCCAGGTCCGTCTGAATGGACACGACGAACTGCTCGTCAAGCAACTTCAAGCCGAGCTGGATCACGTCTCGGTCGTCATGAATTCTGGAACCACCATCCAGCTACCCTGGACGACGATTTCGGAACTCGACTACAGTCAGGGAAAAGTCATTTACCTGTCGTCACTCGACCCCCGCGACGTCAAGTACACGCCGTTCTTCGACATCACCTGGGAATACACACGCGATCGCAATTTTGACGGTCAGAAGCTACAACTGGGTAACACCGTATATGAACGGGGGCTTTGCCTCCACTCAAAGACCGCCATCACGTATCGCATCGGTAAGGATTTCAGGCGGTTTCGCGCCACGATCGGCATCGATCGCAGCGTAAGCCCGCTCGGCCATGTGAAGTTGAAGATCAGCGGCGACGGAAAGTCCTTATTCGATGGGGACGTTCGCGGTGAAGATGGCCCCGTTCCATTAGACCTCGACGTCTCGGCGGTGCGGGATCTGGAGATCGTCGTCGATTTCGGCGAGGATCTCGACATCGCCGATCATCTCGACCTTGCAGAAGCCCGCGTCATTAAATAGAAGATTCGTGAATTGCACTCATAAACCGGCTGCCCCGATATAATTCTTCTTGAATATCGCACACTATGACCCACCGACGTCTGCCCAAAGTTCAGGATGTTGCACCGACTCTCCGCGGACGAAGTCAGAAGGGGGGCCGCTGGGCATGCTTTGTTATCGCAATCGCCGCTTGGGCATTGCCGCCGCCAGCGTCATTCGCCGTCGAGCCGGCCATTCAGGAATCCGAAACAAAGCGAGTCGAACTGCTTCGCGAGATTTCACCCGCCGTGGTAGCGGTCTTCGGCAGCACGGGACAGGGAGGGGGATCGGGTGTATTGATCTCGGCCGACGGTTATGCCCTGTCGAATTTCCACGTCACATCCAGCGTGGGCGACTTCATGCTCTGCGGCTTGAACGACGGCAAATTGTACGACGCCGTCATTGTGGGGATCGACCCCACCGGTGATGTCGCATTGATGAAACTACTCGGTCGCGACGATTTTCCACATGCCAAACTTGGCGACAGCGATGTGGTCGAAGTCGGCGATTGGGTGTATGTCATCGGTAACCCGTTTCTCCTTGCGACCGATTTTCATCCCACGATCACCTACGGCATCGTCAGCGGGGTCCATCGCTATCAGTATCCCGCCGGGACGTTTCTCGAATATGCCGACTGCATCCAGGTCGATGCTTCGATCAATCCAGGCAATTCCGGCGGACCGCTCTTCAACGCCGCGGGGGAACTCATCGGCATCAACGGTCGCGGCTCATTCGAAAAGCGGGGGCGCGTCAACGTCGGCGCGGGGTATGCGATCTCGATCAATCAGATCAAATTTTTCATGGACCATCTGCGCAGCGGGCGGATCGTCGATCACGCGACGCTGGGAGCGGTCGTGACGACCCGCTCCGACGGGGCCGTCGTCGTTTCCAACATCCTCGAAGAGTCCGAAGCATTTCGTCGAGGCCTGCTCGTGGGCGATGAAATCGTCACGTTCGCCGGCCGGCCGATTCGCAGCGTCAATCAATTCAAGAACATTCTGGGGATCTATCCCAAAGGCTGGAAGTTACCGCTAGTCTATCGGCGCGACGAAGAGAAGAAAGAAATTTACGTTCGCCTGAGGGCCTTGCATCAGGAATTTGAATTGCTCCCAGGAAGTGGTAATCCGCGGCCGGAAGGACCGATGCCCCCACCCAAGGATCCCGACAAACCCCAGCCCGATCAACCCAATCCTGAACAGCCTCAGCCCGGAAAACCGGGTGAGCCCCCGAAACGGCCGATCCCCATTCAGATTCCGGGGCATCCACAAGCGGCACCCGAACCGCCGGAAAAATACAAGCACTTGCTCGTCAAAAAGCAGGGTTACGCCAATTACTATTTCAACCAGCAGGAACAGAATCGAATATTCGCATCGCTCGACGGGCTTGGAGACTTTCGCGAGGCGACGGGAACCTGGAACCTCACCGGTCGGACCGATCGCGATCAATCTTTCGATCTGACGCTCGCCTCGCAGGGGATCGGTCTCGAATTGGGTAAAGACGTCTATCTGCAAACATTGGAAGAGATGCAGTTCGCCGACGAACCGCCCGAAACCGGCGGGCTGTTGATCGCGCTGCATCAGTTGAAACTCCTGCTCGTTCAACGTTCGGAAGGATTCGCCGAGTTGTATTATCTCGGCAGCGAACCTTTGGACGGCTTCGGGCCGCAAGTCGACGTCTTGGCAACCAACTTTGAAGGGTTGGAAGCGTTCTGGTATTTTCAGAAATCCGATGGGAAGTTTGTGGGCTTCAATTCCCGCCTCGACGAACAATCCGACGATTGCGAAGTCCGCTTTCTGGATTGGGGCAACTGGCAAGGCCGCCGCTTCCCGAAACACGTTCAGGTGCGCACCGCCGCCGGCGACTTCGCCGTCTTTCACATTGAAAACCTCACGTTTAGCACCGCCGCCGTTCCGAACGACTGAACGATGTCCGAACTTGGCATCGAAAATAGAATCCAACTGAAAAACACTTTGACTTACCAATTCACCCGCCTGTTTTTTCACGGGCGATTCATCAGCCTGATGAAAGCTGACATGAGAAATCCAGGAATCGACAGATTTCGTTTTATGATTTTCACAGGCATGGCCCTGATGGGGCTGCTATCAACACAACTCGTCGATGTGGCAGTCGCCGGATCGACCCGATCCACCATCGACTATGTGCAGCCTCGCATGGTGAAGATTTTCGGCTCTGGAAAAGGGATCAAAGGTTTCTACGCTTACAGCACCGGTTTTCTCGTTTCCGCCGAAGGGCACATCGTCACCGTCTGGAGCTACGTGCTCGACAGCGATGAAGTCACCGTGGTACTCAACGACGGGCAACGATTTTCCGCAAAGGTTGTCGGTGCCGAACCGCCGCTCGATCTGGCCGTTCTGAAAATCAACGCCGAAGTAACACAGCTTCCGTTCTTCGACCTGGCGCAGGCCGAACATGCCGAGCCTGGAACGCGCATTCTGGCCTTCAGCAATATGTTCAAAGTCGCCACAGGCGATGAACCGGTATCGGTCATGCACGGAGTGATCGCCGCCCGCACGACGCTTTCCGCACGCCGAGGAAGGTACGAAACGCCGTACAACGGCCCCGTCTACATTCTGGATGCCGTCACCAACAACCCCGGAGCAGGGGGGGGCATCATCGCCTCCCGCGATGGAAAACTGCTTGCCATGATCGGCAAGGAACTCAAGAACAGCGAAAGTAATACGTGGCTGAACTATGCCGTGCCGATTCAGGAACTGCAAGTCGCCATCGATGAGATCATCACCGGCCGATTCGAAACTCCACAGGACGATGGCGAGAAAGCCGACGTTCCGGTCGCGAGCTTGAAATACCGTCCTGAAACCTGGGGGATGATCCTCGTGCCGGACGTCGTCTCGCGCACCCCCGCCTATATCGATGCCCTGCAGCCCGGCTCGTCGGCGGAAGCCGCCGGATTGAAACCCGATGATCTGATCCTGTTCGTCAACGATCGGCTGGTCACATCGTGCCGCGCATTCCGCGAGGCGATCAATCGCCTGGAAGAGGGGGACACGTTAAAAGTCGTCGTTCGTCGCGGAGACCAGTTGATCACCGTCGAATTCGCCGTTTCTGCTCCCGAAAACCAGCCATAATTCAACAGCCCCGGATCCTCTATGAGTCTCGCAACGCATCCATTCGATATCCACGGTATGCTTCGCCGCGTCTTGTTGACGTTCACGTGCACGGCGATGGCAATCGTTTCTTCCGTGACGCTCGCCCAGTCCGAGACCGAGACATTGGACGACCTCGAAGAGCAGGCCTTCATCGCCGCCGCGGCGATGGCGCAGCCATCGCTCGTCCGCATTGAAACGGTCGGGGGAATCGAGGTCGTCGATAACATCCTCACGACGACCGGCCCCACGACGGGAATCGTCGTCGCGTCCGACGGTTGGATTCTCTCCAGTACTTTCAACTTTATCGCCAAGCCGGCCTCGATCGTTATCACCACATTCGACGGCAGAAAATTTCCCGCCAGACACATCGCCGACGACCGACTGAGAATGCTGACGCTTCTGAGAATTGATGCAGAGGGGTTGATCCCAATCGCCGTCGCCGATCCCGAATCGTTTCAACCGGGGCGTTGGGCGATCGCACTGGGAAGGACTTACGATTCCGAAGCGCCGAATATTTCGGTCGGCATTATCAGCGCGCTGAAGCGGGTCTGGGGGAAGGCACTGCAAACTGACGCTAAAATCTCTCCCGTCAATTATGGCGGACCATTGGTCGATCTCTCAGGGCAGGCGCTTGGAATTCTGGTTCCGCTCACTCCCGACGGAAACTCGGTGACAGGAGGCATCGAATGGTACGACTCGGGAATCGGGTTTGCGATTCCGATTCAGGATGCACTGCTGGCAGCGGAGCGGATGAAAACCGGCAACAATCTAAGCCCCGGACTGCTGGGTGTTTCATTTCGACGCGGCGGGGGCGTCGCCGAGACGCCGATCGTCGACCGCGTTCAGTTCGGTTCACCCGCTCAACAGGGAGGGCTCGCGGTCAACGATCTGATCACGCACGTGGATGAGCGACCCGTCGCGCGTGTGGCCGATATTCGTCAACAACTGGGAACACGTTATGCCGACGATCAGGTCGCGCTGACCATCAAGCGCGGCGAGGAATCGCTCGACATTCGCGTGCAACTGGTCGCCGAATTGTTGCCCTACGAGTCCGGCTTTCTGGGCGTACTCCCATTGCGCACGATGCGCGATGCCGCGGCGGAAGGGGTCGTGATCCGCTATGTTTTCCCCAACTCCGTAGCCGAAGAGGCGGGCTTGCAACGCCGCGACCGCATCATACAAATCCAGGATCGGCCGATCAATACGATTGCAGAACTCAGCGATGCAATCGGGCGCACGATGCCCGGCGATGCCGTCAAACTCACGTTCATTCGCGAAAAGCAACGGCCGCAGACGCTGGAGCTCAAGCTGGGAAAGGTTCCAAATGACCTTCCTCCGACCGATCTTCCGGTCCATCCTCCGCTTGTGGTCCCGGCGACCGAGGCTCTGCCGGCAGAGACGACACTTGCGAAAGGCCGCTTCACCGAAACGCTTCCCGGGCGGGACGACAGTTTTTGGGCATACGTTCCCGAGGATTACAATCCTCAACTCCCTTATGGCCTGGTCGTCTGGATTCACCCCACGGGCGAAACTCACGAAGCGGTGTGTCTTGCTCGCTGGAAATCGATCTGCGATACGCGCGGCCTGATCATGCTCGGCCCCAAAGCCGACCGTAATACGTGGTCGCCGGAACATACCGAATTCGTCAAGGATGCCGTGACCGTCATCGGCGATCGCTACAACATCGATCCATTGCGGCGGGTCGTGCTGAGTTACGGCAATGCGGGGGGGTTCACTCAGTTCTTCATTAACAAGGAACGGGATCTGTTCAACGGCATCGTCTTGTGGGAATCCCCGCTGATGATTCCGCCGCCCGAACACGAACCCGAACACCGCTGGCAGTGGTTTCTCGGTTGCCATGAAGAACACTCCCAACGCGCCGCGATCGATCAATCGGCAAAAGCGCTCCGCGAGATGAAGTATCCGACGGTACTGTCGACATGGACTGGCAAGCAGGACGAATTTCCCCCGCAAGAGGCGGTCGAAGAACTCTCCCGCTGGATCGATAGCCTCGATCGATTATAATCTTACTATCTCCTCGCAAAGTCATGGAAGACGCTAACGTGCTTGAGTCGTATATCAAAGCCATCATTCTGGGCGTGGTGCAGGGGATCGCCGAATTTCTTCCCATCAGCTCATCGGGTCACCTGGTGATCGCCGAGGAACTCCTGAAATTCGATACGCATGGCAATCTACTGTTCGATGTTATGCTGCATCTGGGAACGCTCGGTTCCATATTGATCGTCTATCGCCACGAGATCTGGAAGGTTCTGAATTCGCGAAAATTGTGCCTGGCGGTCGTCGTGGGAACGCTTCCCGCGGTCGTCGTGGGACTGTCGCTGAAAGATTTCTTCGAAAGGGCGTTCGATAATCCGCTATTGGTCGGCTGCTGCTTGCTGATCACCGCCGCGCTCTTGATCGCCGGCCAACGCGGAGAGCGCGGCCTCAATTCACTCGATGCGATCACCCTGAAGCAGGCCTTCTGCATCGGGCTGTTTCAGGCATTTGCCATACTGCCCGGCGTCTCGCGCTCGGGGAGCACGATCGTCGGCGGATTATTGCTGGGGCTTGAACGCCAGTCGGCGGCAACGTTTTCGTTTTTGCTGGCGATCCCCGCCATCGCCGGTGCCGGAGTCCTGACTGCGCACGATGCGTGGCAGGAATCGATCGCTACAGAATCGGCATCGGGAGTTGGTCTGTCGATCGACTGGGGGCCGGTGCTCGCCGGGACGTTTGTTTCGTTTATTGTCGGGCTGATGGCTTTGCGCACGCTGATTCGGTTGATCACGCAGCGGCGTTTGCATTGGTTTGCCGGGTACTGCCTCATCGCCGGGGTGGCAACGATCACCTGGCAATTGACGATCCGCTAGTCGCTGCGGCCAGTCGATATCTCCGCCACTGCTGCCATAGTTTCCAAAGCGAAACAAGCGATAAGCAGAAGCCCACAAAGCTCGCGCGAAGGCAAAGCCACCAGATCAGCGAGACGCCGAGTGCAAACCACGAGGCATGCAATGCCAGTTTGCGACGACTCGTCCAGGCGAATATTCTGCGCAGGATATACCATAATGCGCACAGCGAAATGGCAGCGGTGATTCCGGTATACCAGCGGGAATCGATCCACCACATCTGGATGACGGGTGCGCCGGGTGGAGCTGAACCTGCGGCCGGCAGCGGTTCTGGCGGCCAGACGCCCAGCACGATCTGGTTCCGACCGAGCCGATCGGAGAGAGCTTCGGCGTGAGTTCTTTCCGAGCTGATCCAGGTCGTGTCGCTTTCCATCGCCGAATGATCTACCACTGAACTCTTCAATTGATTCCAGCGGGCGAGCAGAAGTTTTGTTCCGGAGGCCTGTTCCAATTGAGGGAGGTTCGACGCGAGAAAATGCAGTTCTCGAGTGAGATCGCTCCGCAGCGCGTCGACTCCCAGATGCGCTTCGTTCACCTGTTGAATTCTCTTGGCATAGCTCTCTGCGAGTTCCAGGTGAAATTCGAAGTCATCGAGCGGAGCGATTCCCGAGAGCGACAATCGGCGTTGCCGGCCAGAACCGATGATTTCAACGAAATGCTGCGCCGTCTCCGCTTCGCGAATTTGCGGCAGCCTCAGCGACGAATTCCAGATCGCTTTCCACGATGCATCGACCGGATGCTGCCAATAAAGCTGCACGACGTGCAGCGAACCCGTCGAATTCAGCGATCCCAGGGGAATCGATACTTCCCCCTGCTGCGAAACCCCGACCGGCAACGTCGAACCGTTCAACCATACGGCGTCGAGTCGAGACGATTCCGGCCAATCGATCCGCAGTACCAAGCCCGGCGCCGACTCGACACAGATCAACGTGCGTCCCAACCAGCCCTCCGTCCGATTGATGCGACACTCCGAGCGCAACCAATTCACGGTCAGAGGCGCGTGTTGTCCGCGAACGACCGCCGGTGTCAGCGTCCATTCGCCCGGCCCCTTCACGAACAGGCGCGAGGTTTTCGCGGTGAACTCTTCCGCGTCGCTTCGTCCCCACACCGGGATATCCTCGGGGATCTGACGCTCATTTGCCGCTTCGGGCTTGAACTGGTCCCGGGGCGAAATCAACAGCGATTGTTGCTCAATCTCGGCATCGGCAACAATGGGCAAGGGAACCGTCCACGGCCCGTCGCCCGGCATGTTCCACTCGCCTTCGACGACGATTACGTCGCTTTCGCTCTCAGGCTTCACGAGAGTGCATGAATAAATTCGTTTTCTGCGTGCATTCGGTTCCTCGCGAACCTCCCACACGGGACTCGGCTGCATTTGGGAATTCGCGAACCCATCGGGAATTTCCACGATCAGCGGAGTCTGCAACGCGTGGAGTCGATCGACGTGATAGACGGCACGCACCGTCCAGGTGTTACCCGATTTCAATTTGAAAGCCGCCAATGACGATATCCGCGGACTGCCGGGACCGTGCAGCGAAACCTGGTAGTCCTGCCCCTCAGGTTGCCGAACAAATCGCCCCAGTGACTTCCACGCGGCATCCGCGGGGACCACATCAAGTTCGGTGGGATATTCCTTCCATGACTCGCCTGGCGAGAGTTCGATTTTCATCGCCTCATCGTGGCGAATGACTATGGTGGAACGAGCGATTTCATCCGCCTGACAGGCGAAGCGAGGCAGGTTCTGCTTCTGATCGATCTCTAAAGGCCACGATCCCTGCATCGCAATATATTGAGTCCCCGAAGTGAGATCCTTCAGTATCAGCGTCAGGCGATCTCCATCGCGGAAAAAATGCGACAAGCGATCGGCATCATCCTGTTTGACGGTGACGCTTTCAAGTTGCACTCGCGGATCGAGTATCAATTCGTGCGACAGAGCAGGGGCCTGCGTGGTTTCGACTTCGATCGCGGCAGACCACGCGGCGCGCTGCCGCGTCAAATGCAATAATTCATCCTGCCGGACTTTCTTCACGCTTTGATGCGGTTTCAGCACGCAGGCGATCGGGATCTCGGGCTTATAGACCGCGACGAACGTTGGCCGGCGCGACTCGTTCGAATTGTTCCATTCCGACAGAAAATCATCGGGCGTCATCTGACGAAGAACGTCCTGAGGAGTGACGGCTGATGCGATTTCATATCCCGGGACGGAAGAAACCCCCACATGTACTTCTTCCACTTCGATCAGCGATTGCGCATCGGGACTCTGTGCGAACCAGTTCAGGGGTGGTATCTCGATGCGCGATTTGTCCTGCATTTCGACGGGGAGCCACCATTCGACATTCACGCGAACCTCATCGGATGGCCGATCGTCGAACTCCACCAGCAACTGGCGAATTCCCGTCTCAGAAACCACAATTTCATGCGACGACGGCCGATCGGTCGTCACATGGCGAACGATCACCCCCTCGGGAAGATTCCAGCGGACATCCTGTAGTAATCCCGTCTGAATTTGATAACGGACGTGGCTTCTGCCGCGCACGAGCGTCGGCGAAAACTCCAGCAGACTTTGCTGCTTCGCGGATACGACGGTCTGTTCCGGCACGATCGCTTCCCGATTCCA
>JBJXGP010000349.1:0-8257 GCA_046160425.1 Planctomycetaceae bacterium | reverse complement strand
GTCCGCCGACACTCAGCGCTGGGATATCTCTCCCCCGCAGAGTTCGACCAGGCCGCATAACCTTAACCCCGCGCCCACCATTTGTGGGTAAGTCCATTTTGATGCGTCTCACTGAGGTCCTGGGCTTCATCAAGAAAAAATAGCCAGGTTGGGCGTTTCAAGATGTCAGGACCTTCTTGTTTCCACCATTCCCACCGATCATTCAACTCGGCTCCAGTCCACTCATGATATCCGTAACATTGATCTGACAGGTTCGTGCAAGAGCAGATCTTACAGGTACCACAAGCGTCGAACAATTCTTGACCTCGCGGACATTTTAACAATCGTGCCAGGGCATGCGCCAGTGTTGTTTTTCCTGAGCCTGCGGGTCCAATGAACAGGTATCGGTGAGAGAGCACTTTGTTTTTTATGGCCTGTACGATCCGGGATACGATATGTTCTTGCGCGACGATGTCCGCCAGCTTGCGGGGACGCCGATCATCAAGGCAACCGTCCACCGTGGAGTCATGATTTGAGGGGATGTCAGGATATTCATCGAACATGGTCGATCCTTTCTTGTATATAGCGCAAACAAGGATGTTTTTTGCGCAAATTAAAGTGCCAAAACTACTTTGGTTTGCGCCTCGGCCGCGCAAACTCGAAGTGATCCGCGCAATGTTTAAGAATTATGCGAGTGATGGTAAAGCCGAAAATGGGTTGCTCAAATTGAAGGGTGGGGTCAGTCCCTCGAGAAACCGATAAAAAATGGAGCGACCTCGCTCACGATTATTTCGGGCAATAGTGGACGTAAGAATTCCGCTGTCTTCGAGTTCGCCAAAATATTTTTTGATCGTCGAGTAGGCCAAATCCGTCCACTTGACTGCCTGATTCCGTGAAAACCATTTGTGCCCTTCCGAACTACGGTCCGGGAGCGCCAATTGGTACGGGCCGGTATTGACGGTGGCGTAGATCCTCTCAGCAATAAAAATGGCTTCGGCTGAAATGATGCGATCGTTTGGAACCAAGGGCAAATTTTTCAAAAATACTCGAACCGCTTCATAGTCGGCAACTGTGATGTGTGAGGTGTCTCGAGAGTCGGAGAGAACGCGACGGATGACCGTGAATATTTGTAGTAGACGTTCGACAATCTGCATGTTTGTTGGGGATAGAACTGAGGTCGAACCGACGAATGGTCCGGCGATTATTTGATCCCGAAAGGGGCAAATGTACCTTACTCGAGTATTCAAGCAATTTATTATTTCGGCGATTCGATCTTGTCCAGGACGATCACGGATACGTGATGAGAATGCTTCTGCGAAATTCTCCAAAAATCTTTCTGATGCAGACGAGATGAGGCGTAGTGTGGCGGCAGGCGCAATTGGCGCATTGCATCGCGGTGAAATCCGCCACAGGCTCGGTGACGAACCCAATGATTCTGGTGCGCGTGAAGTAAAACCGGTAAATTCATGAAACATTTTGGGGAAATCTCGTCGAGCCCACAACACATATTTGCCGGCGAAGCCTTTCTTTTCTACATCGCGAAACTGGGCATAAGTGTCAATTCGCGCGACAGTGCCCGGGATGATCGCTGTTAACCTATCCGCAATTTGGATGTCCACGGACCATTGGTCGGAGACGATGTCGAGATTAATCGGCGTCGCCATCCGGCCGGCCACAATACTCAAGAGTTGTGCGAATGTGATCCAATCCCTGCGAATTCCCAGATAATCGGTGAGATTCTCGGCGACTGAATAGATGGGATGCGCTTGCAGAGCGCCTATTGGATTTAATGGAGCGACTGATTTGTTTGCCGAATCACTCATCACTTTTTGCCCCCTTCCAAGGCGGCGAGCAGATCGTTTCGCGTATACACAATCTTTTTTCCCAGCCGTCTGGCTGTGAACGCTCCCGATAATCTTAGATCACGCAGCACGTGTCGCCCTACACCACACGCTGCGGCGGCTTCGGCCTCATCGAGTGCGATGCGGCCGGCTGGCCAATCCAAAATGGCCAGCGATTCCGCCAAGGTTTCCCCTACGATTTCTCGCAATAGACGTCGATCAAGGTGAATGTGAACGGACGCCTGCGAAGAGTCATGCGAATCATTTTCATCAACCGCAATTTGATTTTGTCTCGGTGCCATTGATCTCTCCTCTCCCATAAAATTTACCATTTTCTCCCTGCATCATCCCTGCATTCGAGAAGTAAAATTGCAGGTTTAGGAAAGGATCTCGAGTTGAATGAATGAATTGCGGCAATTGATGACAATTCCCACTTTGTTCGCGTCCAATTTCGTATTCAACCGAGAAATGCAACTCGTCACAGTGCTATCTGCAAGACTAACTTTATCCCACACATGTGAGATGAAATACTCGCGGGCAACAGGACTGGTCCGCTTACGCCAAAGAAAATCAATGACCCGTGATTCAAGCTTCGTCAAATCGACAATGTTGCCTTTCCAGCGAAATCGACCACCCGATAATGGACCATCTTTCTCTTCTTCTATCTTTGGTTGCTGATCGCTTGGCATGCCGGCATCGCTTACAAGCATGATCCGCTCCGCTGCTTCCCTGATTCGAACGAGGACCATTGGCATATGTACAATTTGTCGTTTCGCATTTGTCGTAAACCAAAACGGTTGGTTCCGTAGTGTCAGCGTAAAATTAATTGAATAGCCAAACCGGTTTGGGTTTGGTCCCGCAGCACACCACCACAGCAGTCGCGCGCCGAAAACATGGGGACCGCCAACCAAGGTTTCATATTCGGAGTAACAAAGAGGCGGATTGCCCGGTGGAAGTACGGGCTGAAATAATATGTCGTTTGATGGTTGTGCCAAGTGCTCGGCTTGCAGCAACCCCGCGAGCTTTCCGAGTGCGAGATGTTTGTTTCCAGTACCGAGTTTATCGACGAACTCGGACGCCAAATAAATCAGGCGAAAAAAGTCATCGTCATGCTTCCACATTGCCAATCCGCGAGTGAAACAAACTCGCTCATAATCTGCCTCGAAATCACCCATCGATCGACCGTATTTTTCTTCAGCGACCGCGAATTCATATTGTGGCCAACATTCGTCCAATTGTCTTGACACGTTGACTGATGAATTCGGCCATGCAAAAGTCATTAGTCCGACATAAGCCGACTCAAGACTTGCAAGAGGAGTCGTATTTTTTGAAAGCAGTTGTTTCGTCGTTGGTGTCATCATTTTGGGTACCCCCTCGTTTTGCAAATGGGTCAGTGTCAGCAACATCGCCGCTGTCGATCGGTCTGCGGAGGGCAGCAAACTCTGTGCGCAAGCGAAGGGATTCCAACGGGAGAAATCGTCGGGTTGACATGACCCCACGGACGAGATTCGATATAAAACGGAGGCACCGGAATTGAGTGGGAATTCGGCCTGTGGAAAAATCTGGGATAAATTTCGCACCGTGACGGTATCGCATCCATCGGAGAACCACGGTGGCAATCGGAACTGTCAACTTGGCAGAAGCGTTAAGCGAGATTAAACGGTAGGATTAGTGCGTGTTTTCAGAACTCCGCGTAATGTGATACCCGGCTTCCCGGTGCTGGGCCGACGATTCACCCGCAAGCGAGAAACGAGAAGGTGTCGATGGACGGCCCATCGTGGAGGAAAAAAGTTCTACAAAAGTTCTACATTTTTGCATTTCGTTCAACGACACCGGGCGATAGAAACGTGCAAAAATGCCTTGTATTTTCACTTTTGTGACAGCGGCTTGTAGCGGGTTTTCGGGTCATGCCAGACTTAAAATCCGAAGGGGGGTAACCCTCGTGCGGGTTCGACTCCCGCCTCGGCCACCTTATGTCGCGTTTAGGAGCGAGTTCTACATTTGCGGCACGGACGCCGGCCGTCGATCTACTCCTCAGCGATCGGGTTCCGACGGACGGCGAAACGAAGTTTCGCGGCTGACGATCTGGGGTTGGCGCGCTGCTCTTCGGCCGTTGGACGGATGACATCGGTGGCAATCGAGGAGTAGATGCCGTCGCGCAGGCCGTTCTTGAAAGCCAGTTTAACCCGTCGATCTTCTCCCGAATGAAATGTCAAAATGGCAACGCGCCCACCCGGTTTCAAACACGCGGGCAGATTGCGCAGAAATGTTGTCAGGGCGCCGAACTCATCGTTGACCTCGATACGCAAGGTCTGAAAGACTCGGCGGACGGCATCGTCCGCTTCCACATCGCGGCCGAATTTGGCACACGCCGTCTGGATCGCCTCGGCCAGCGCCTGTGTGGTCGTCAGCGCCGTTCGCCGGTTGGCACGCAAAATAACATTTGCCAACTCGGCTGCGTGAGGTTCGTCGGAGTTCTCCGAAAGAATCTGAGCGAACTGGGCCTCATCGAGTTGACTCAGCAGCGCCGAGGCGGATTGGCCGTGCTCCGGATTCATCCGCATATCCAAGGGTCCGTCCGCTTTGAACGTAAAGCCGCGGGTAGGGTTGTCGAGTTGCATCGACGATACACCCAGGTCGGCGAGCAACACATCGGCACCTTCGGGGGCCACATCCGCGAGGAACTGCAATATGCCTGCGAAGTTCATCCGCCGCACGACCAGAGATTCGGCAGGAAAACCAATCGCTCGCAAACGCGATTCGGCTTTGGGCAATTCAATGGGATCGGTATCGACTCCCAGCAATCGCCCGCCGGGTTGCACAGCGGCCAGAAGCGCGCTCGCATGTCCGCCATAACCGAGCGTGCAGTCGACGGCAGTCTCGCCGGGCTGCGGAGTCAGTACCGCGAGAATTTCGCGAACCAGAATGGGGCGATGTGTGCCGGCGGGCGTCTTGCCTCCTGCGATCACTTTCGCCACGTCGTCGACATAACGCTCGGGTTGATGCTCTTTATACTTCTCGTGAAACTGCCGCGGGTTCTTTCCGCGATAGCGCGGCCGGCGTTTCGGCCGTTCGGAAGCGGGGTCAGTCATGCGTCGATTTCAAAGCGTTAATGGCAGAGTTGCTCGGGAACCACATCATGGTTATAGCAGAGTTTTCGTCTGATCGGCAATCATGCAGCTTCTGCCTCTGGTAGGTCAAGATGTCGCGGGTGAGGTGGATTCGTTCTGTGTAGAATTCAATTCACAATCCATTCCTGATCGAATCGAACGAAGAAGAGACGGTAATTGCCGTCGTTCCAGCAATCGTACAGACAGCCGATCGACCCATCGGGCAAGACAGCGGTGCATGAATATTGTGAGTCTCCTTCGCGGAGCAACCGTGCAATCGGCCAGGTCTGGCCTTCATCGAAACTCACGCGTGCCGTCAGTTTTCGGCGGCCGGGACCGGCGGGGTGCGTGAACAGCCAGCGGGAGGGATGGTCTTTCGTCCCCGGCAGCGCGATCAGACTGGCCTGACAATGTGAATCGTACAGTCGTTCATCGAAGCGAGCGAGAGACCATGTCTCGCCGCCGTTGCTACTGTTGGCCGTCGTGCGGAGTTCCTTTCCCATGTTGGTCCGAGAGTTCAGCACGAGGTGGCCATCCCCCGTCTCGACGACGTGACACTCGCCGCAATGCTCACCGACCGGTTGGCCGTGTTTCCACGACTGACCGTGATCGTCGCTGTAGATCATGTGACTGCGGTAAACGGACGTTTTTTCCTCGGCGTGATAGGAAGGGATGACCAGCCGTCCGTTTTTCATCTGAATGCCGACTCCGGGGCCTGTGCCGTACCATGTCCAGTCAGGCTGCTTTGTCGTCGCAGTAATGTCGATTGGTTTCGTCCAGTCCTCGCCGTCGTTGTGAGAACTGGTCACGAAGACGTGTGTTCGTTCCCGACTTGTGCCGTCGGTGATCGACTCTTCGGTATCGCTGCCGAGACTCCGCGTATAGGCCAGCCAGACGATCTTCGTCGATGCATCTTGAACGATGCAAGGGTTGCCGAGCGTATCGTCGCCGTCGTCGGCAACGATTTCGACCGGCGACCACGTCTTGCCACCGTCTTGGCTGCGACGGGATACGATATCGATATTACCGGTCAGTCCTCTGCCGTCTTTTCGTCCTTCGCAAATCGCCAGCAGTGTTCCCGAAGGAGTGACCGCGAGTGCAGGAATTCGGTAACGAGGATACCCGTTGCGACCGGAATCGAACAACAGAGTATGCTCTGGTTCCGCCCGAGGCGTATTCTCCTGTGAATACAGGCGTGCGTCATTGAGCACACACAGAAGCAGCACCGAAATATTCACGGCGAAAAAACGCATGATGTCCACCTCGTAAAAATGAAAACTCGAATTATCGCGAGTAATATTGCAGGTTCTTAACCGACGATCTTGCTGATATCGATCAGATGCAGTTGCCGTCCTTCGTCCTGGTGCGGCGAATCGATCACGACGTACTTGCCGTTCGGGCTGAATCGCGGGTGCGTGTCGCAGCGCCATTCTTTCGTGTATTCCGGCGGCGAGAGAAAATGTCCCAGCGGGACGATTCGCTTCGACTCGACATGGTACAGGTAGGGATGTTGCAGGCGGTCCTTGTCGGGATATGAATCATTCAGGATCCATTCGTTGCCGGGGAGATAGCTGCAATGCGCGTCCTGCGTCATTTCATTCTCGCCGACGACTTCGATCGCGCCTCCATCACTGTCTTCGAAAAGATAAAATCGCGGGCCATGCGTCGGTTGATTCGACCACGACAGGATATGGTTGGGGTCGCGCCAGATAAAATGTGAGGTCAACCCGTTGGCATCGAGTACGCGCAAGTCGCTGCCGTCGGTTCGAGCAGTCACCATGCGGGTCAGTCGTCCCATTCCGACCGACCAGCGATGCAGAAAAACAAATCGCGAACCGTCCTGGTTGAACAGCAGGTGATTGAACCAGTGTTTTCCCTCCTTCATGCTTGGCAATTGCGGACCGAAGGCGACGACGTCGGCGATTGATATCAACAGTTTCTGCTCGCCGGTGACGAGATCGACGTGAAAAATCCCCGATTCTTTCGGGGCTACATCATCGGCAAAAGGGTCGGCTATACCGTTGTAGCCGTAACCGGGCCGGGTATCTCCCAATCGGCGGAAGTCGGTTGCGATGGCGTTTCGACCGTCGGGATGCAGGGCGTAAATCGGATGCGGAATCGTCCGCATCTCCTTCGTTCGTACATCGAGAATGCGGCAGATGTACGACGATTCTCCCCGATCGTTCCACACGATGGTGCTTTTCGAGCCTGGGAGCCACTGCAACATGCAGCCCTGCTGCCAGCACCAGGCGGTGCTACTTCCCAGTTCGATCCAGCGGTCGTTGTCTTCGATATCGATCATCCCGATTTTGAGTTCATCTTCGGGCAATGGTGACCGATGTTCGAAGTCGACTTCCATCCCCAGAACATACCGACTCGTGGGGTCAAATTGGAGTTTGTCGTAGTAGCCGAACCAATGATGCCGCGGACCATGCGTGATGGTTCGCGTCGGCGGGAGTTCCGGCAATTTCTTTTCAGCCCCGCGAACCGAAGGGATTGAGTTTAACCCGTGTTGGACGAATGCCAGACCGCCGAGCGTCAGCGCGCCCGCTTCCAAAAATTCCCGGCGGGAAATATCGTAGGTGCGAATCATGTTGGTATCGGATCGCATGGAACATCCTCGCAAACAAAATCATATTGAAGATAACGCAGTTGCACGAATTTGGTGGTGTTTCCGGTTCAAGGTTCAATTTGAAAGGCGAACAGCGATCCCCCCTGTAGAATGAATCGGATCGAGAGCGGTTGCTTCGGATCTCGATCGCCGATGTGTCTCTCGGCGTCACCGTCTCGCCACGATATGATGTATCGCAGTTCATCGCGCTTTTTGGTTTGGGAGTGTTCGCGATCGAAGCCCGGGATCACGATCCCTTTTGAATCCAGTAACTCGACTTGCAAATCGTGCTCGCCGACGTCGGCATTGACCACCAGCGTTTGGCCGACCACGTCGAGCAACCGTGTTTGCAGTTCGCCCGGTTCGTCCGCATTCTCGCGTCGCAATGCGACGAAGCGATTGACGGGCAACGTCGCCAGACCGATGCCATATGCACCTGGAGTGCCGTGTCGTGAGTTTTTCCCGGTGTAATAGATGTGGATCACATCATCCTTGACGAACATCGACGTGCCGGGGAATACGCAACCTTGTTCCCAACTGTCGGGGATCGGCGACAGCAGTGCGCTGCGGGCGGCGGTTCTCTGCCAAGTGCGGCCATCGCGGCTGGTCATGAGTTGGACATCCATATCGCCGTGACTATTATTGTTCTCGACTTCATCGAGATGCAGAAGCCAGATCAGTCCGATGAGTTGTTCACCGTAGGGAGTGACCGAGAT
>JBJXGP010000348.1:0-8025 GCA_046160425.1 Planctomycetaceae bacterium | reverse complement strand
TTGCGGCAGCTTCGTTACGCGGGGCACGATGTGATCGTCTTTCACATTCTCGACGAGGCAGAAGTCCATTTTCCGTTTCGCGGTATGGTTGAGTTTCGCGAACCAGAAACAGATGAAACGCTCGTGCTGGATGCCAGCGGCATGCGAGCCGATTACCTCGATGCGCTGACGCAGTTGCGAGAGCAACTGACAAAGGAGTGCCGCGGAATGCGGGTCGATTATGTCCCGTTGGACACCAGTATGCCCTTTGACAGGGCGTTGATCGAATACCTGACTCAGCGGCAAGCCCGTTTTTAGCATGTTGAAAGCGGCTGGAGTGTGATCCGCAGTACCTCAAAACCCGTAAGACTATTCCTTGAAAGACCTTATAATTTGTGTGCGTCCTTGATTTTCACGCGAATGTCGTTCTCAAAGCCATTCGCCCCCCGAACGGGTTTTTCGGGGTAGTCAACTTGCAGTTCTCGAAACAAACGCTCAAATTTTCAATGACTGTCATAATCCGACCTGGATCGTGCCGGTTTTCGAATCCGGTCCGTGCTGTATCTTGCGTCTCCATTCATCCCTTTATACATTGATGGATCGGGTTATTTTCGCTGGAGGATACCGCTACCGCTGGAGGATGCCCACATCAGGGGATCTGAAATTCGAACGCGATCATCCAACAAAAATTCAAATCCAGGCGTAAGACCTAGTGCTGAGTTGTTTGTTTGCTGCCGGTTCCGCTGACGTGGCTTCTTATCATTAATTGCCGACCTTTTACAAGCCACGGTCTCTGGTCCGCAACGGCAAGACATGCTGCGATTTGAGTTACATTATGCAAATCTTCGCCGAGTGACAAAGTCCGTATTGGTTTTCAGTTGTTTCCTTGTATTTCATCGTATCGCGTCATTCATCGTACATCGGCTTTATAAATTAGGGATGTGTCATGCCTCAAGAAAACGTCATTGAGATCAGTAACCTCAGCAAAGTGTATCGCGATTTCTGGGGGAGAAAAAAAGTTCAAGCATTGAAGTCGTTGAGCCTGAATGTCCATAAAGGAGAAGTCTTCGGCCTCCTGGGACCGAACGGCTCCGGAAAAACGACGACCATGAAGCTGCTTCTCGGGCTCCTGTTCCCTTCATCGGGTGAAATTTCCGTGCTGGGGAAGCCCGCCGTCAACGTCGAAAAGAACGAGAGGATCGGCTATCTGCCCGAAGAATCGTATCTTTACCGCTTCCTGAACGCGGACGAAACTTTGGATTTTTACGGTCGCCTGTTCAACATCAGCAAGGCGCAGCGAGTCCAGCGGACGAATGAACTGATCGAATCGGTGGGACTGCAACACGCAAGGCGCCGTCAACTCAAGGAATACTCCAAGGGAATGACGCGCCGCATCGGTTTGGCGCAAGCCTTGATCAACGATCCCGATCTCGTCTTGCTCGATGAACCGACGAGCGGTCTCGATCCCTTGGGAACGCGAGACATGAAAGACCTGATCCTCAAGCTCAAGGCACAAGGGAAAACCGTCGTGATGTGCAGTCACCTGCTGGCCGACGTGCAGGACGTCTGCGATCGAATCGCCATTCTTTACGGCGGTGAGTTGAAGATGCTCGGACGGGTCGACGATCTGCTGAAGGAGAACAACGAGACCGAAATCCGCACGACGCAGTTATCCGATGCCGCCATTAAGGACGTCGAAGCGGTGCTGGCAAAGCACAATGTGCAGGTCAAGCGAATCGATCATCCGCGAGCGACTCTCGAAGAATTGTTTCTCAAGACGGTACAGGAAAGCCAGGCGCGTCCCGGCCAGCGTTATGTCCCCCCCGAAGAGAGCAAAGCCGCTTCGTCGCCGCAGCCGGGATCCAAGTCTTGAACGATGCTTGCGTCGGGATCCATCCATTGTTGATTTTCTCAATCTCCCTTATTTCGGATGATTGAAGTTTTGCTCGATACGATTGTTTTTCATTCTTTTCCACTTATAAAAGTTGGTTTGCCACTATGTCATTTGATCCGAAACCGTATGAAGTGGGGTTGGCGCTGCTCCATTGGCTGGCCGTATTTGGAAGTTGCCTGGCGATTGTGTTTATCGTCTCGCTATCTTCTGCATTGGCGTTAGGTAGAGCCGGCGATGTGATCAATGCGATCACTTCCGGAATCGGGGATTTCCTGTCGACATCACCGCGCCGCATCTTCGCCATCGGCCTTTTGACATTTCGCGAGGCGATCCGCCGCAAAGCCCTGCTGGTGTTTTTCGTGTTTGCGGCGTTATTCATGTTCGCCGGATGGTTTCTGTCGAATGCCTCCAGTCGTCCCGATCTCCAGGCCAAAGCCTATGTGGTCTTCGTGCTGACCTCGATCAGTTTTTTGATCCTACCCGTAGTGCTGCTGTTGGCATGTTGGGGTGTGCCGGAAGACATTCGACTTCGTTCGATGCATACCGTTGTCACCAAACCGATCCGACGGCATGAAATCGTGTGCGGACGCATGCTGGGTTATTCGATCGTCGGCACGATCGTGCTCGTACTGATGGGAGTCATCGGTTACGTCTGGATTTTCCGGCAGGTGGCCGACGATGCCAAGCAGAACCTCGTGGCCCGCGTTCCCGTTTATGGGCAACTCACGTTCATGTCACGCGAAGGCAGCGAGGCCAAGTCGGGCATTAACACCGGAGATATCTGGGACTTCCGCAGCTACATCGAAGGGGCGACCAAAGCCCGCGCGATCTGGAAATTCGAGAATGTCAACGCCGACCGCATCGGAGATCAGTTGGTTCTCGAAACGAAATTCGAAGCGTTCAGAACCCATAAGGGAGACATCAACAAAGGGCTGCTCGGACGTTTGATCTTCGTCAATCCGAGCAAGAATATCAAAGTTCCTCACAAGCCGTTCGAAGTCAAAGAATATCGCGAAAATAAGATGACGATCGAACGCAAACTCACGTTGATCGAGGAAAACACCGGCAAGGTTCTGGAATACGATCTGTTCAACGATCTCGTTGTCGACAATACGCTGACGGTTGAAGTTCAATGTCTGGATGCCGGGCAGTATCTGGGCATGGCCCGGCCCGATCTGTTCGTCCGCCTGCCCGATCGGCATTTCGCCGTGTCCTATTCGAAATCGATCGTCGGAATCTGGCTGTTGATGAACATGATCATCATGCTCGGGGTCTCGGTCAGTTGTTTCGTCAAGGGGCCCGTCGCCACGCTGGTCGTATTCACCTTTCTCATTATCGGCCAGGGACTGCGGGAGTTCATGGGTCGCGTTGTCTCCGGCGCAGAAAAAGGATCGGGACTCTTCGAATCCGTCTATCGGCTGATCAACCATATGAACCCCGTGACCGAACTGGATGAAAGCCCCGTCACGAAAGTTATCCTCTCGGTCGACTGGGTCTTCAAGCAAATGCTCTGGCTGGTTCAGCATGTGATTCCCGACTTCAGCTTTTACCGTATGTCCCCTTACGTCGCCAACGGTTTCGACGTCTCTTGGCAGGCGGCAATGTTGCCGAGTCTGCTGATCACTTTGGGTTATGTTCTTCCTTGTATTCTTATCGGTTATTACACCTTACGATTCCGGGAGTTGGAAGCAAAATGAACCGCCTGACATCCCAAACCAGAAAACTGATTTACCTGATATTGATCGTTTGCCTGCTTGTTCCGATTACGCTGCTCGGCATGCCGTCGTCGTCCGAATCCGGATCCGGCGGGAAGCTGTCGAAATTGCGGACCGAACATCGATTGGGCGAAAGTTCGCTCGGCCAGGTCGATCCCGCCAGCAGCACGATGAACCTGCTACTGCTGGGCTTGCGTGGCGTTGCCACCAATTTGTTGTGGATGGAAGCCGACAAGCAGAAAGACACGAAAAACTGGGCCCAATTACGAACGACGGTCGACTCGATCATTCTTCTCCAGCCGCACTACCCCAAAGTCTGGATCTACCAAGGCTGGAATCTGGCGTATAACGTCTCCGTCGAATGGGACGCCGTCGCCGATCGCTATTTCTGGGTGAAGGAAGGGATCAAATTCCTCATCAAAGGCTCGGCCCGTAACGAGGACCACCCCGAACTCTTGTGGCATACCGGCAACTTCTTCGGTCAGAAAGTCGGGCGGGCGGATGAATGGAAGCAGTTCCGCACCTATTTCATTAACGACCCCGAACCCCGCTTGAATGGGGGGGTCGATCCCGAACTCAATCCCGAGATCAAGGATAATTATCTCGTGGCCAAAGGATACTTCCTGCAAGCCAATGAAGCCGAAGAGAAAAATAAAGATCTGCAGCATATCATGGCCGACATTCTCTTCCGGCATTATCCGGTCCGCGCACAATTCGATTATCCCGCCGCCTTGCAGCGCGAAGGAACGTTTGGCGAGACGACCGTCGAGGCATGGCGCATCGGCTATGAAGAATGGACCCAGATCTACGGTCAGGAGACATACGATTCTCCCGGTGGAAAGGTCAAACTCGAAGCGACCGACGACGACATCAAGCTGCTCGCCCAGCAGGACAACGTAACGGAACTGGTCAAGCGGGAGTGGGTCGATCGGTACCAAAAGATGACTAACTACGTGTATTGGCGATCCATCTCACAAATCGAGCGCACCGAAAAGATGATGCAGGCTCACCGCGAGATGTATCTGGGCAAACAGGCCTTTAAGGAAAGCCGTAATACCGAAGCAAAGAGTCTGCTGGAATCGGGCATGGCAAAGTACGCCGAAATCATGTCACAAAACCCCGATATGCAAGTCGAAGAAAATGCCATCGAAGAGGGTTTAATGGCGGTCCTGCTCTGGCAGCACCTCTACGAAATTGACGGCATTGCGATCCCCGAAAATTATCCCCTCAAGCCGCTCTGGGACCAGCATCAGTCGCGCGTCCCCTATCTGACCAACGATTTCCGCCGCGAATTCGGCATTCAGTAATTTCTGTCGATCCGATTTCGATATCAGCCGTGATCGGTAGCCGCATTTCAAGCAGGCCACCGATCACGGCTTTTTGACTTTGAAAGTGTCGGCTTTGAGAAAGGTGTCCCGAATCTTGTCTGCGCATCTAAATCATCGGGTTTCCCGGATTCGATCTTGTATCCGGTTCTTTCGCCTGTCACACTGAATGACGGGTGCAGTGGTGTGCCCTCGCCGCGAGCCTCGTCAGGTCGAATTGATGTCGTCATGCCATTCGTTCGGCACATCATGACTGCCAGGAATTACCGCTACGATTGTCCTATGCGGCCCTTGAAATCCCGGTAGTCGTCATGCGTGGATTGCTTCCAGCAAACTGTGCGTTCACATGCTTGGATTTTGGAAGGAAATCGCTCGACGACGCCGATGATGATAATGGCAAATACCAATTCGTACCTCATCGTAGAGGCTGTCCCGTTATGAGGGTTTACGGATCGGTCATGTCCAAACGATTGAGCCTGAGAAGAGTCCAGAAAGGTCTATTATGGTCCGCTTCAATTCCACTCGCATGGCGGCGGTTATCGGCATGCTCGTTATCGGAGGCATGATCCCCTCGCCGGTCTTTGCCCAGGGCTTGATCTGGAGTCTGCCGCAGGATGGGAGCTGGGTTCGCTTTGAAGGTGAAATCAAGCAGACGGAACTCCGGCCCAATTCGCCGGACGGCGATGTGGAGATGGTCTGGATTCAGCACGTCATCGTGAAATCCGTGGGACAAGAAACGGCGGAGTACCAGGGGTCGATGGTTCCCTGCCGCTGGATCGAAATCGTCAGCATGACGGGCAAAACATCGGAAGCGGGAATCGATACGGGACCTGTGGGAACAACCATTTACAAGGCGCTTGTTCCCGAATCGGCCGTCATCGGTCAGATGATCGACGCCAACACGATCCCGGTTTCGTTCCTGCCGATCGTCAAAGGATATCGAAAAATCGGCACCGGAGAACCTGAACTACTCAAGACTCCAATCCTTCAAATTTATCCGCTATCGGGTCTGCTCAAGCACTTTGAAAACCTCAAGAGCGTGGGCGACTCCGCAGAAGACGTCGAAACTCCCGTCGGTTTCATTTCATCCCGCAAATATGAAGGACAGGCTCAACTCGAAAGCCGTTCATCCCGCACGGCGAATTCGGCGGAAATCTGGCTCTCGACCGACGTTCCCTTCGGGATGACAAAATGGACGCTCAAAGGAACTCGCGAGAAAAAAGAGTCCTATGAGGCGCGCGACGCATTCCAGCCGGTCACCGAAATCACCGTCGAACTGACTGTTCACGAGACCGGCATGACGGCGGAAAGTGAACTGGCAATCCCCGGCGAGTGAGCCGTTGCTTAGACCGGCATAAGAGAGATCGCAGCAGCCGAACTCACTTTTTATCCTTCTTGCGATCGTAGCGCGGTCGTCGGTCCTCCCACTCGATATTCAGATCTTTGAGATGCCTGTCGAAGAACGCCGTGATGTGATCTTCCACGAGGATATTCTTACCCAGCAGATCGGTGCCGCGCATCTTGTATTTGTAGGTTTCCAGATACATCCGATCTTTGTTCTTGGCGATGCTCGATAACTTCTGGTACATGGTTTTCGCATCGCCACGGTCGAGCGGATCGCCACTCCCCACACCGATCATGAACGAGATCCCAAGAAACGGATCCCGCACCTGATTCAACGGTTTCCCGGTTTGCAAACCGGGAACGCTGGCCGACGGCGACAGCAGGGCCAGCGCTTTGATATCCTGTCCGCGCCGCGTGCTCGCGTCAACGGAAGGGGCATCGTCGTACGGCTCCTTGAGCCAATCCAACGCCGTGTAGTTGATGGCGATCGGAGCGCTCATTTCGGCTGCGACGATGCCCATCTTCGACATGTTGAGGTTGTGGTTCTGGTGTTCGCTGAAGATGAACTTCTTGACGGCTTCCATGTCGTTGGTCGCCATCAATTTGTAATCGAGGGGCTTGAGGTCGGTCCCCTCGGTGGGCGCCCCATCGTCCCCCTCGAGCGCGCCCCCGCGCGATTTGCTCTCACCATGTTTTCTCAAATCGACGGTGATCACGGCGTAGCCGCTCAGTTGAAGTTTTTCCGCAAGCCCCTCATGGTAGACCTGACGGTTGCTGCCTTTCATATGCAGCAGCACCAGCACGGGAGTATCGTCTCCTCCACCAGGACTGTAATAGGTGATATGAATTGGCCACTCATCTTCAGTCGTGAGCGTTTTATTCTCGACTCGTGGTTCTTTCTTTTCCTTTTCATCCTGTGCCAGTGCATCGGAATCGCTCGCCAGGCAGCCTGAGAGAACCAACACAATATAGAGTACTCGCATTGCAGAATTCCCGATGAAAGATGTACCCAGACCAGACGGTCGTCGGTGCGCGACACACAAAGTTCGCGATCGACCGAAAGCCAGGAGTGAATCGAAGAGTTCGTTCATGTTTCCATCCTCAGTAAACCCGCAGAATTAGTCGGCGGACGTGGCGATTCATGACTAGCGGAAAGCCGACAATACATCATATCAGTTTATGGGTTCATCAGGAACAGGTCAACGCGAGGCCTGTAGACTCCTCAATTTCGAAGGTTTTAGTCGGTGGCAGGCCTTTGATTGCATCGAGTTCATGAGATCGGTATATCTTCATTATTCTTCGTATTCTCGGCTTTGGGGGTTCTGTCGTCGTCAAACTCTTCCTGATTCGCGATTTGCAACGGTAATGCCGCCGCGACCTGCTACCAGCCGCCGACAGTTAGAGTCAGATCGTGGGAATGAATGAATCGAGAACCGGACTGAAAGTAAAGCTGATGCCCATTCCGGGAATATTCATTGTCGGAACCGACACTGGCGTCGGCAAGACATACGTCACGGCGCTGTTGATTCGCGAGTATCTCCGACTGGGATTTCGCGTCGGCGCTTACAAGCCGGCATGTAGTGGAGCGGAAATCTTGGCGGCAGGTACTGCCCAAGAAAAAATATCGTGGCCTGATATCGATGCACTCACCGCGGCTTTGGGACGTCCCGAACTTGCTGAACGAGTTTGTCCGCAACGATTCCGGGCGGCGGCAGCGCCGCCGGTCGCCGCTCGGCTGGAAGGACGCTCTGTCGATCGCCGTCTGCTC
>JBJXGP010000347.1:0-39603 GCA_046160425.1 Planctomycetaceae bacterium | reverse complement strand
GGCGTCACCTCGGTCGTGCTGTTCGACGAAAACAACCAAAGCTACAAGGTCGAAGTCTTCGTGAACGGCGATGCGCGGCATCTTCAGGCCTTACTCGACCATCGATTTCCCAACGCTAATGTCGAAGCGGTCAAAATCAAAGACAGCGTGGTTCTCGTTGGCTGGGTGACGCAACCCGAACATATCAATTCGATGGTCGAAATCGCCGAGCAGTTTTTTCCCAAAGTGCTCAACCAGATTCTGGTCGGCGGAGTTCAGCAGATCTTGCTCAAAGTCAAAGTGATGGAAATCCAGCGCGGCAAAATCCGCCGTCTGGGCATCAACTGGGTCGGCTTCAGCGGCGAAAACGTCATCACCAGTACGCCTGGTGATATCGTGCGAGTCAATGGGATTACGAATAACCCTGCCTCTGCCGCGGTGACCGCCGCTTCGCTGGGGAACCCCACCGCCATTCTCGGGCTCTCGAACGACCATGCCACCGTCAATACGTTTCTCGATGCCCTCAAGCAGGAAGCTCTGCTCGATATTCTTGCGGAACCGCAGATCGTAGTGATGAACGGCCGGCCGGCGAATTTGCTCTCCGGCGGGCAGTTTCCGATTCTCGTCCCGCAAAGCCTGGGGACTGTCACGATCCAGTGGAAAGAATTCGGCACTCAGTTGGAAGCGGTCCCCTTGATTCTGGGTCAAGGCCGATTGCGGCTCGAACTTCATCCGGAAGTCAGCGAACGCGACTTCACCAACGCGGTTCAAGTCAACGGCCTGACCGTCCCCGGATTGACGACTCGCCGCGTGAACACGCAAGTCGAAATGAAATTCGGTCAGACGTTGATGATTGCCGGTTTGATCGCCAATCGCCGAACGACCGAAACGAGTAAGGTTCCGTTTCTAGGCGAACTCCCATTGATCGGTGCCGCGTTCCGACGTCTGCGCGACAACGACGCCGAGACGGAACTGGTGATCATGGTCACTCCCGAACTGGTCGCGCCGCTCGATCCGAGCCAGGTTCCTCCCGGAGGTCCCGGCGAATTCACCGACGTGCCGACCGACCGCGAACTCTATATTGATGGACTTCTGGAAGTCCCCAAGTACGGCGACGAATGCGTTAACTGCGAAGATGATGGAGCCGACATCGTTCAGCCGATTTATTCGAACGATCCAGGGATGTTGACACCGACACCCGCCGCCACGGAATCATTCCCCACGCTTCCGAAAAGTAACACCGACGCGTCGGAATCAGGCAATCGGCCCGAAGTCGAGAATCCTCAAAATGGGCTGCTACCTGATCCGCTGGGTACCACCAGCCGGATTCGCCGGAAGAATTCCACCATCTCCGGCAAGAAGCGACCGGGACTGATCGTGCCGGCCGGTGGCGCCTCGGATGCTCAGTCGTCTGAATCCTCTGGTATTCAGCAGATGGGGGGCACGCGAATGGATTCCGAGCAACTGAACTCCCGGATCAACGAACTGGATCGTCAGCGACGAGAACAGCAGAGTCAACAGCTCAAGAGCCAACCGCAAAGTCAGCGGCAGATCAAGCCGACAAATACCAGGAATCAAACCCCCGTCATCGCCGAGTCGAAAGATGACTCGAAGAGGCCGGAAGATGCGAAACCGTCTCCGAAGAAGAAGGGCTTCAAGAGTTATTTGAATCCCGGTTTTTCGCGCCCGAAATTTTTGTCGCCGGGAAAGAAGAACTAAATACCGGCGATCGCTCGACCGCCCAGCCCGATGCGCCCCGCCGAACCCCACTCAATACTTGAATGACATTCGACCATGAAAAGCGTGTTTCGATTAGCGTTGGTCGATCCTAACGACGGCACTCGCAGCATCCTTAAAAAAATGCTGCTGGGTGTCGATATCGTGTGGCTCGAAGCCGAGAGCTCGCGGTACGAATTCTTTCCCGACGTCGTCATGCAAACGCAGCCCGACATCGCGCTCATTGCGCTCGACTCCAGTCCTGAAGCAGGACTCCATCTCGTTTCGAAAATCGTTCACGATCTCCCCCACTGCTGCGTTCTGGTCATCAGCAGCTCGCAGGAAGGGAGCCTGATTCTGCAGGCGATCCGCAACGGCGCCAAGGAATTCCTCAACTCCCCACTCAAGATCGATGATTTCCTGGCGGCGATCGACCGCATTCGCTCGCAGCGCGGCGGTCACGACGGCGAAACTCAGGCTAAAGTCTCGCAAGTGATTACCGTCTGCGGAGTCAGCGGCGGGGTCGGCTGCACTTCTATGGGCGTCAATCTGGCATGTACATTCACGCAAGATGATACGAACAGCGTCGTGATCATCGATCTTGATCTCGCGATGGGGGATGCCGACGTCTGGTTGGATATCATTCCCGATTACACCATTCAGGACGTCGCCGAGAATATCACCCGGCTCGACTATTCTCTGCTCAAGCGGTCGCTCACCAAGCACGATACCGGAGTCTGCCTGCTCCCGCGGCCGGTCGAGATGGAAGATCGCGCGCCGATCACCCCGGACGAACTGAAACGAGTGGTCTCGTTGCTCAAGTCAACGTTCTCGCATCTCGTTCTCGACATCAGCAAGAGTTATAACCCGCTCGATATGGCGGCGCTCGAGATCGCCGATTCGATCCTGCTCGTCACGCAACTCGATCTCCCTTGCCTGCGAAACGTGGTGCGCCTGCTGCAATTTTTCGAGCGGTATGAAAAGCTGATCCAGAAGGTCAAGGTCGTCGTGAACCGTCATGGGCTTGACGACACCCAGATCAGCATGACCAAAGCGATGGAGACTATCGGCCGTGAAATCTTCTTTCAGATCCCGAACGATTACCGCACGATGATCGAATCGCGAAACAACGGCATCCCGTTGATCATGCAAGCCCCCAAGGCCAAGTTGACCAAGGCATTTGAGCAAATGGCCCTATTGCTTGACGGCAACGCCGCGACGGTCTCCGATGTCGAGGATCCCAAAAAGAAACGCCGGCTCTTCAGCTTTCTCGGCGGGCAGAAGTAATTGGGATCACCTGCGGTCGTGACCTCATTCCGATCGCCCTGTCGGCAGGCTTCACACTTCCAGGTCGAGCAATTGACCCCGATCTTCATCCGGATCGCGGGCGCGTGGCTTTTCTTCTTCCACCGACTCGTCGTCGTCTTGATCCGCGACGGAATTTACAGGTGGAATGACGAAAGCCTGACGACCGTCTGCATCGCGGTCTGCCGAGGAATTCGATTCACCGACGTCCTCCAGCGAAGCGGCGGCTAGATCGGCTTGATCGTGTACCCGCTGTTGTTCCGCAGCTTGCCCGACCTTGCGGTCGGCGTCGCGATCGGTCCGCTGCGCCGCGGCGAACGTGGCTGCCAGATTCATTCCCGAAATGGATCCCGGCCCGATGGAACTCATCAGTCACCTCAACGATCGTGCGCAACGGCCTGTGGACAATGAACCGACGCAATAACCACGGGAGCAGAATCGGAGCAAGTGTTGTGACAGCGGGTCATCCGCAGGAATTGTGGTGATTTCCGGATTTCCGTCAATACGTTTCTGAGCGGGACGGTATTATCGAGGCAGCCGTCAACATTTCATTCTCACAAGCCGGATTGATCAAAAGTCGGCAACTGTGATAGATTTCCGCCCCCGGATTTATAAGCACATGCGATTCGACGTTTCCTTTCGATCAAGGACGATTGAAGATGGCTGGATACCGCGAACACATTACCGTCAGCAGTTTGCTGGGAATCGGTTACGGAGGAGTGGCATACTGGGGCTGGGGAATGACCCCTCATCAGGGAATCATCGCCGCCTGCCTGACGGGAGTTTCGGGAATGCTTCCCGACCTCGATTCCGAAAGCGGCAGGCCGGTCCGTGAAATCACCAGCCTGACGGCGACCGTGGCCTCGTTTATCACGCTGCAGAACGTCACCATGAACAGCGGTCCGACCGAGATGGCCTTGGTCTGGGCATTGGGAATTTACTTGCTCGTCCGTTACGGCGGAACGTGGATCATCGCCAAGATGGCCGTCCATCGCGGTATGTTTCACAGTTTGCCGGCGTTGTTGATCGCTTCGCAACTGGCGTTCTTATTTTATCCCACCGACGAACTCAAGGTGAAATGCTTCATGGCGATCGGCATCGCGATGGGTTTTCTGTCGCATCTGATTCTCGATGAAGTTTACAGCGTGCAATGGAACGGGATCGCCGTCCGCCTCAAGAATTCCGCCGGCAGCGCGGTGAAGCTTTTCAGCTCCGAATGGATCCCCAATCTCTTTACATATACCGTTCTGGCAGCGATCACCTATTTCACGCTGCAATCCAGCAATCTCTGGCATCCCCCGGAACAGGTGGAACAGATTCAGCAAGCGGTCAAAGAGACGATCTTGCATTATTAGCTCCCGCGCAGCGTGGCCTCCCGGTCCGAGTTTGTTTCACTCGCGATTTTCCAGCGTCGTCGTTACGATGCACAGAAACGTCGAGGAGGAGTCTGACCATGCTGCTGGCGGGAGTGCAAATGGATGTCCGACTGGGAGAATGCGACCACAATGTCTCCCGGATGATCGACTTCATAAAAACGACAACCGCCCGTGGAGCAGCGTTGACCATCTTCCCCGAATGCGCCGTCAGCGGGTACTGCTTTCAATCGCAAGAGGAAGCCGAAAAATACGCCGAGCCGATTCCCGGCCCGAGCACATCCCGGATGAGCGAAGCCTGCCGCGATCTGAATTCTTATGCGGTTTTCGGCATGTTGGAGCGTGACCAGTCGAGACTGTTCAATGTCGCCGTCCTCGTCGGTCCCGCGGGTGTGATCGGTTCGTATCGGAAAGTGCATCTCCCGTTTCTCGGGGTCGACATGATCACGACTCCCGGCGATCGCCCGTTCGAAGTTTTCTCCGCCGGCGATGTGCGCGTCGGTTTGAATATCTGTTACGACGCCGCTTTCCCTGAAGTGGCCCGCACGCTGGCATTACTGGGAGCCGACGTGATCATCCTGCCGACGAACTGGCCCCCCGGAGCCGAATGCGTTGCCGACTTCGTGATCAATGCCCGTGCGATGGAGAACGGCGTCTATTACGCCGCCGTCAATCGCGTCGGCACCGAGCGGGGTTTCACCTTCATTGCCAAGAGCCGAATTTGCGACCCTGGCGGACGAACGCTGGCGGAAGCGACCACCAACGGCGAGGAGATTCTCTACGCAGAGATAGACCCCTCTCGCGCCCGCCGCAAGCATGTGATCCGCATCGCGGGGAAAAATGAGATCGATCGCTTCGCCGATCGCCGGCCCGAAATGTACGGTACGATCACCGAGCCGCACAAACTCCTGACGCCGCGCCAACGCTCCCAAGAAGAAACGCCGTAATGAGTGTCGGGTGTGAATCCATTTGGATCAGTTGGGGTGGCACTGGCGGCTTGTCCGCCAGTGTGAGTATAGTACGTTGACCCGCAGTGAATTATGGGTTCAAACGTCATCTTTCCCACATGAGAAGGCAACTGACCGCCAGGATTTCTCTGCGGGAGTAGTAATCGAAATATTATGTCGCTGTTAAACCCGGTGTTCCTGTACGGTCTGGCGTTCACCGCCATACCTGTCATCCTGCATTTCCTGATGCGGCCGAAGCCCAAAAAGCTTCTTTTCCCCGCACTGCGGCTGGTCAAAGTCAGGCGCCGGCAGAGCGTGCGCCGTTTGCGATTGCGCCACATCTGGCTGTTGCTGATGCGCATCGCCGTCATTTGCCTGATCGTCATCGCCGTCGCCCGCCCATCGCTACCCGCAGCCGATTATTCCCTGACGGGATACGACTGGTTTCGCATCATCGGCTGCATCGCCTTTTCGAGCGCCCTCTATTATGGGGTCGTCCAGCATTGGAGGCGACAATCGCTGAACTCCACGACGTTCTCGAAACGCCGCGACCAGCTTCGCGGCGGAATCGCCCTCTTGACTCTGCTCTTACTCGGACTGTTCGTGGCCTGGCCGTACCAGCAGCGCGTCGTCGCGCAAATCCGCGAGCCGATCCAGTCGACGCGGGGCGATCTTCCCATCGCGGGGGTCTTCATTTTCGATACCAGCGTCAGTATGGAATATCGACAGGAAAACGAAACGCGACTGGCCGTCGCGCAGCGCATCGCCGGCGAGTTTCTCGAAGAGTTATCCCCCCGCAGCCGCGTCGCGATCATGGATACCGCCAGCCGCGAGCCACCGATTTTTCAGGCCGATCTGCAATCGGCCCGCTCGAAACTTTCGTCGCTCGAAACCAAGGTCGTCGGTTTGTCGCTCAACGAACGGATCCGCATGGCCCTGCAACTTCATGCCGACGATCGCGAACGGGTCATCCGCGAACAGGGAGGCACGCCGGATGCCGAACAACAGGATCTGTTCGTCCGTGAAATTTATCTCTTTACCGACCTTGCCAGCAGCGGCTGGCAACTCAACGACGCCGAAGCGTTGCGATCAGAAATCGCCAACTGGCCCAACGGACACATCTATCTGGTCGACGTCGGTCCGACCAATCCGGTAAACGTCGGCCTCAATACGATTCGACTTTCGCGCGAACAGGTCACGCTCGGCGGCGAGTTCACGCTCAGCGCGCGACTCCAGCAGACCGGCGATCAATCGCAGGAGCTGATCGCCGAATTGCATCTGGCGGATGAAACAGGAAAGATGGTCAAGCAAGGTCAGACGACGATCGCTCCCAAAGGGGCGGAAGTCGTGCAAGTCGATTTTTCCGTCCGTCCGCAGCACGCGCCGATCACGCAGGGAGAAATCCGCCTGATCAACAGCGATCCGCTGGCGCGGGACGATCTGGCGTACTTTACCGTCGACGTCGCTCCTCCGCTGGAAGTCCTTGTGATCGCCCCCCGCGAAGGCGAAGCGACACTGTGGATGCAAGCACTCGCGCCCAGCGACCTGATCAAGCAGAAAAAGAACCGCTATCGATGCACGTATCGTGCGCCGGGCCTGCTCACCGCCGAGGAATTGCGAAAGTTCGGCGTGGTCTGTCTGCTCAATGTACCCGAACCTTCGGCCGAGTCGTGGGGGGCACTTTCCACATACGTTCAAGCCGGCGGGGGATTATTCGTCTCCCTGGGTTCCGACAAAATCAACCCCGTCTCGTACCAGTCGCAAACCGCGCTGGAAGTTTTGCCGGGAAAAGTTTTGGCATTTCTGCGGTTCACTCCCCCCTCGACGCTCGACCTGCAAAACTTGCAGCACCCGATGCTCTCCATGTATCAGAAACTCGGCGGAGCCGATGAACTCTCGATGGTGTATATTCGCCGCTACTGGCGGGTCAAACCCTCCGATGACGCCGGGGTGATCATTCCCTACGCCGACGATCGCCGGACCCCGGCGCTGCTCGAATGCTCATACGGTCTCGGCCGCACACTGCTGTTGACGACCGGAGTCGATCTTCGCGGTGAGTGGAGCGACATCCCGTTGGCCGGCTGGAGTTGGGTGGCGTTTGCCGATCAGGCGGTCGAATATCTGGCGCAGCGTTCGACGCGCACGCATAACTTCGTCATCGGCGAGGAAGTTCCCGTCTGGTACAACACCGAACCGCAAATCGCGAAGATCATGCTCCGCAAGCCGCAGGGCCAGCAGCAATCGATCGACGTGAATGCCGAGAAACCCCCGCTGCTGGTGACCACACAAGCCGATCAGCTCGGTCAGTATCAGGCGGTCGCCGCGGAAGAGACGATTCCGTTTGAAACCGGTTTCAGTCTGAATCTCGCGCCCGGGGAGAGCGATTTCGAGCGCGTGACCGAAACTGACCTGCAATCGCTGCTCGGCGAAGGACGATTCAGCATCGCGAAACATCTGGAAGATCTCGAACTCAAAGTCGGCTTCGCCCGCGTCGGCATTGAGGCTTTTCCATGGATCATGATCGCCCTGTTGATTATTTTCGCCATCGAGCACCTTTCGGCAAACCGCTTTTACGAATCCGAAGAAACACCTGCCGTCCCCGCGTAAACGAGCAGGGTTGGAAAAAACTCTTCTCGCACAAAGTCACGAAGCCACAAAGAAGACAAGAGTAACCGATTGCTTAACTTCGTGCCTTCGTGTGAGATTATTCCGAACGATTTGACTGCGATAATTCAATCGAGATCGTATAAGATGACCGCATGAAACTCGTCCTCGATCCGGCCTGGCCTTGGCCGATGATAATTCTGATCGCATGCGCCATGTGGGCGATGGTCTGGCTCACGTATCCGTCGAGGGTCCGTCATCTCCCGTCGGGGACGAGGCGGTTTCTGATCGGATGCCGATACGCCGTTTCGCTGCTCTTGATCTTGTCGATGCTGCGTCCCGCGGTCGAATGGTCGACGATCGACAAAAAGGAATCGCTGATCTACATCGCCGCCGATACCAGCCGCAGCATGACGTTCGTCGATGGTCCCGGCGGGCTTAGCCGTTACCAGATCGCCCAAAAAACAATCTCCGACAACGAACCGAACTGGACGAAACTCGGCACCGAACTGGAAATCAAAAAACTCGAATTCGATGAAACCGTGCGCGCGGTCGAACAATTCACGAATGCGCCCGCCGGTAATCAAAGTGCGATCGGCGCGCTGCTGAAATCGACGCAGGAACTGGCGGGGACGAGACGGATCGCCGCCGTGATTCTGTTCAGCGACGGCAATCATCAGGCGCTTGCGCCGCACGATGCCGACCCGCGCACGCAGGCCCGCGTCCTGGGGCAGGCGCAGGTTCCGGTCTATACCGTCCCGATCGGCAGTTCGGGATTATCCGAATCGACGCTCGATCTCGCCGTCGAAGATCTGCTCGTCGACTCGCTGGTGTTCGAGAAAAAGCTGGTTCCGCTGACGTTCAAGGTTCGCGCTCTGGGCGCTGCAAAGCGAAAAATCCAGGTCCGCATTTTAGTCGAAGACCGCAGCGGGATTCCGATCGGAAAATCAGGACTTCTCAACGTCCCGGCGGCGACCCAACAAAGCCGCACGGCACAGGAAATCGACGTCAAGAGTGCATCGCAGGTTGTTCCCATCGAACTGTCGTTCATCCCCGACCGCGTCGGGGAATTCAAAATCGCCGTTGAGGTCGTCCCGCTGGAAGGGGAATTGAAGACCCGCAACAATCGGCTGGAGACCATCCTCACCGTCCAGAAAGGGGGGATCAACGTCGCCTACTTCGATTCGATACGCCCCGAACAGAAATGGCTCAGACGCCTTAACACCTCAGAAAAACTACAACTCGATTTTCATACAATCAAATGGAATCCCAATCTGAACCAACCGGTCGTCGATCCCGCCTTCTTTGTTCCCGGCAAATACGACGTCTACCTGATCGGCGACGTCCCCGCTGCCGCCTTCGGTTCTGAATTGTTGAATCAACTCGCCAAGCGGGTCGATGAAGGGGCGGGGCTAATGATGCTGGGGGGCGTCTACTCGTTTGGGGCGGGGGGATATGCCATCACTTCACTCGCCGATCTTCTTCCCGTGGCGATGCGGCAAACCGAATTGCAGACCGGTTCGAAAATATCTGCCGAACTGCATCATCCCGGCGCACTGACCATCGTTCCGACAGAACGCGGATTGGCGCATTACATCATGCTGCTCGACCGAACCGACAATCGGCAGCGTTGGGCGAGCCTTCCTCCGTTGCAGGGGGCGAATAAGATCCGCCCCAAAAACGATGCTGTCGAAATTCTCGCAGAATCGAGCGAACAACTCCCTCTGCTGCTTGCGCAAGAGGTTGGCAAGGCGCGCGTCCTGGCGTTCGCGGGGGATACAACGTACCTGTGGGACATGGTCGCCGGTGATCGCGATGCCCACCAGCGATTCTGGAGGCAATCGATCTTCTGGCTGGCTCATAAAGAATTCGAGGGAGACCAGCCCGTCTGGGTCCGCGCCCAACCGCGCATCGCCCGCATGGGGAACGGCGTGGAATTGACGATGGGCGCACGCAACGCGGATGGTTCCCCCCTGCTCGATGCACAGTTCGAGGTCGAAGTGACCGACTCGAAAGGAGATTCGACAAAGCCGAGTCCGCAGCGGACCAGTCAGCATCATCGCGTCGATTTCCGCGGCACAAACGTCGCCGGCGATTACTGGGTGCGCGTTTCGGCCAAGAAAGAAGGATTAACGGTCGGTCCCGACGCCTATACCCGCTTCGTCGTCCCGGAACAGGATCTGGAACTCGATAATCCTTCCGCCAATCCGTCGTTGCTGAACGACATCGCCAGCTTGTCGGGCGGCTCGATGATTCGCCCCGAGGCCTTGAGCGATTTCATCGCCGAAAAGCAGGCACAAGGGGGCTGGAATCCCGAAATGATCCACTACGAGCGGGTGACGTTATGGGACAATTGGTGGATGATCGCCGGCTTTGTGGGCTTGTTGTCGGCAGAATGGCTGGTGCGAAAATGGCGCGGACTCGTGTGATCCTTCTCCCGCAAGCGGGTGAGAGTGAAAGAAGCGACTTCGAATCCAGATAATCAATTTAACCGTTAAGATCGAATTCGCACATAGCCAAACGAGACATCCCGTCGATATAATTCGAGGGTGGCATAATTCGAGACTGTGAAAGCCATTCCAATTCGCGATTGCGGTCACAATTCGGGAACTTTCCGATTCCGAATTGCGTCTGACATCATGTTGAAAAAATGATTGATGATAAACCGGCGGGTGCCACAGGCGGCTTGTCCGCCCGTGCAATGGGAAGTCGATAAACAATTGGCGAAGCGGAGCTTCGCGGACTTGCGTTTCCAAGCAGAGCTTGGGAACGAGGAAAAATGAGAGGCTGGTCGATGTCTACGACACTGCAAGAGCCGTCAGCGAGTCCTTCTGCCGGATATGTCGACTCGAAGAGCTTCATCTCGCTGAAGCTGGCCAAGACGCGCTCGACGATCAAGTCGACCGAAATCTTCACGTCGCTCATGGGGGCGACGGCGATGATCGTCGGCTATCTGTTCCTCTTCGTCGTCGCCGATCATTGGCTCGTTCCCCAAGGGATCGGCTACGTGCCGCGTCTGCTGTTGTTAATCGGACTCGTCACGGTCACATCCGTCTGGCTGGCGCTGAAAGTCGTCGTACCCTACATCAAGAAAGTCCATACGCTGTACGCCGCGCAGGTTCTGGAGCAGAGCGATCCGCAGTTTCGCGGCAATCTTTTGAACCTGGTCGACCTGCAGCGCAGTGGCCGCGACGTCTCGCAGCATATTATCTCGGCGCTCGAAAAGCGGGCCGCCGTCAAATTGTCGGAAACCAACGTCGAACAGGCGGTCAATCATCGCGGCTTGTTGAACGCTTCGTATGCGTTATTGGCACTGGTTGTGATGTCGTGCCTGTATACCGTTTTTTCACCGAAGCCGATCACTCCCTCCATTCTCGCCGCGCTGTTGCCCACTCCCGAGCGGGCCGTCGCCACGCGGACCGAAATCTCCGGAATCAAACCGGGAGACACCACCGTCCTGGCGCGAAGCCAGATGGAAGTGACTGCCGACATTCTCGGCGAGCTTCCCGAAGAGGTGACGCTGCATTACAGCACCGCCGACCGTAAACACGTCGACGAACCGATCCGCATGCATCCCGTCGAAGAAGGACTTCGTTCGTACCGCGCGATCATCAACGGAGAAAACGGCAAGGGAATTCTGCAAAATCTCACGTACTCGATCTCCGCCGGCGACGCCGTCAGCCCCACCTTCAGCGTTACCGTCAAGCAACCCCCATCGGCGACGGTGAAGAGCGTCCGGCTGACGTACCCCAAGTACATGGTGCTCGACTCCAAATCGCAGCCCGGCGGACACATCGACGCCTGGGAAGGGACCACCGTCCGCGTCGACGCGACCGCCAACAAACCGATTACCTCCGCCTTGCTGCTGTTTATTGACGAAGAAAATTCCAAAGTCAAAGCCGAAGAAATCAGCATGGACATCAAGGACGGCGTCCATCTGTCGCTCGAATGGCCGTTGTCGATTCGCTCGGACGGAACTTCTCCGCGATTTTACCGCATTCAATGCCGGGATGACGAAGGGAGCACCGACCCTGCCCCCACGTTGTACACGCTCAATATTCGTCCCGATCTTCCTCCCGAAGTGACGTTACACGATCCGACGCAGGATTTGGAACTCCCCGCAAATGCCACCGTGCCGCTCGCCGTCACGGCTCAGGATCCCGACTTCTTGCTGCGCTACGTGATTCTGCGCGTCGAAAAGGAAGGGGAACCGATCTGGGAGGAACCGCTGTTCGAGGGTTCCCCGCAACAGGACTTTCAAGGGTTTCACGATTTTCAGTTGAAGGGACTCAACCTCCAGCCGGGCGAGATCATTTCGTACTGGATCGAGGCCCACGACAACAAAGAACCGGTCGCCAACCGCCGTTCGACGCCGAAGTTGAATATCCGCATCGAAGAACCGGTCACCGAAGACGAGGCGCAGAAGCTGCTCGAAGAACAGAAACAAGAGCAAAAGCAAAAACTCGAAGAGCAGGCGCAAGCCGACGAAAACTCCTCCAGTGAACCGTCAGAGGATAACGGCGAGCCGCAAGCGGACGACAATTCCACCGGAGAAAAGTCAGAAGGAGATCCCTCCGACAAGCCCTCCGATTCGGGCGATCCGCAAGAAAAACCCAACGACCCCGCCGGGTCCGATCCTTCCGAGTCGAAGGATCCCCAACCGGCTGATCCCGAGGGGAAAGACGGAACTCCTCAAGGCCAGAACGGCGATGAGAAGCAACCTTCTCCCGCCGATCCTGCCGACGGCCAATCTCAAGAGCAGAAATCACATGATCCGAAAGCCAAGAACGGACAAGCAGGCAAGCAGAAGGAACCCGGTGACTCGCAGGATCCCTCGAAGTCCGACCAACTGAAATCGGATGGGACCGACGACGATGAGGCCCTCCGCCGATTGCTCGATCGGCAGAAGCCTTCCCCCAAGAAAGATAAACCGACCGACAAGCCCCGCCAGGGGAAAAAGGATACGGACAAGGGGGACAAGCAAGAGGGCGACCAAACCGCCGACAATGAAAAAGAGGGTGAGAAGGACGGCGACGCGACAGCAACAGATAAATCCAACGATAAGGATATGCCCGAAGAAAACGCCGATCCCAAAGATCAAGATGACATGCCCGGCGACGAAAAGACCGGCGATGACACGTCAAGTGACGAAAAGTCTGATGAAGACAAATCCGGCGATGAAAAATCGGGAGATGAGAAATCCGAAGACAAGAAGTCTGAAGACGAGAAGACCGGCGGTGAACAACCGGGAGACGAGAAGCCGGGCGAGAAAAACTCCAACAACAAGAGCGACGCCAACGAGGGAAAGGAGTCGGACGACAACGACGCCGAGGGGGAATCGGATCAGAAGAACAAATCGGACGCCGGGAAGAAAACCGCTCCTCCCAAAAGCAAGGTTGACGATCCGCAGGATGGCGAGGGAAGCGACGACGGTGAGAAGGTCGACAACCCCAAGAAGAAGCCGACGCAAAAGCGAAAAGGGGACGTGAAAGAGGGGGAGGTATCCGAGGAAGAAAACCCCGACCCCAACGAGAAATCGAACGACTCGAAGCGCAAACAAAACGAGTCGAAGCAGAAGACTCGCAAACCCGCCGACACGAATGACAACCCGCAGGATCCCGGCAAGGAAGAATCGGATGGCGAGAACGATCCCGATCAAAAACCGAATGGCGCTCGCCCGAAAAAAACCAACGATCCCGATAAACCTCAAAGCGATGCTGAGGAAGTCGAAGAATCCGACGACTCCACCGACGGCGAGACCGGCGACAAGCAATCATCCGAATCGGGGGAAGATATCGACAACGAAAAGGGACTGAAACGAAAAGGTCCCAAATCCCAGGGGAAATCGTCCAAGTCCGATGAGAATTCCAAAAGCGAAGGGGAAGGGGAACCCTCCGACTCCAACTCTGGGAAATCCGGCGATTCCGATGCGAACAAAGAGAAAGAGGATAAGGAGCAAGGAGATCCCCAGGATTCCGCCAAGAAGTCCGACGAAAATAAAGACGATCAACCCGCCGAAAAACAAGAACCCGCCGGGAACGACGCCGGGGAATCGGGAAGCAAGTCGGACCAGGGAGAAGAAGGCGGAGGAAAAGGAAAACAGCCGAGCGATCAGTCGGGTTCTTCTCCCGATGGATCGAAAAAAGAAGGCAAGGGGGGGAAACGCGACGCCATCTCAAAAGGTGGAAACGCTTCCGGTGAAGCCGGTCCCGCGGGGGATGATTCACCCGCCGTCGGCAGTTCGTCGCATGAAATCGAAGACGCCGAAGAGGCGAATCTCGAAGACAAAGAGAAAGCGGTCAATCTCGTCCTCAAGCAGTTGGAAGACCAGTTGAAGCGGGGCGACGTCGATCCCCAGTTGCTCAAGGAACTCGGCTGGACCGAGGAGCAGATGCACAAATTCGTTGAACGCCTTCAGCAGCAAATGCAGCAGATCGACGACGAATCGCAGAAGCCCGAAGACGTTGCCCGTCGAATTCAGTTCGAAGAGATGCTCAAGAACCTCGACGCTACGGGGCAGGCGCAAAAACGAACCGGCGAGAATGTGAAAAAGACCATCGGCAACGAAATCGGCCCGCGCCGACTCGACGTCCCCCCGGAATTCCGCGAGGCCTATGAAGCCTATACCAAGAGCCTCTCGAAAATCAAAAACCAGCCGACGAAGTGAGATCGAGTATTCTGGTTATCATAAGAAGTCAAGCCCCATGTCTTCGACCGCCATCGCCACGCTGATCAAAATGATGGAGGTACTCCCTGAGTGTTCCCAGAACGACATTGTCGAACGGGTGCGCGACATCATCGCCGAAGCCCAGGACGAAGAGCGATGGAACGCCGCGTTCAAGCGAACGTCCGAGAAGCTGACTTCAGCAGCGCGCCATGCCAAGGATGAAATCGCAGCGGGTCACGCGGAACCGATTGTGATCAATCCGGCACGTCGAATTTCTGCACGCGGTGATTGTAGGTATCGACGACGTAGAGTTGCCCTTTCGAATTGACGGCGACGGTGTGGGGGGCGGAGAACTGGCCGGGGGCGGTTCCCTGTTCGAGGCCGATCGCGCGCAGAAATTTTCCGTCGCGGGTGAATTGCTGAACCCGTCCGCCGACCGAGGCGATCCACAGACGGTCCTGATGGTCGCAGCAGATGCCGATCGGCCCGATGAGCTTCGCGGGGAACGCGGTGAAGAAGCCGCCGAAGCTTCCGGGCTTGTCTTCGTTGTCTCCCCAGGCGGCGAGCGGTTTACCGTCGGGATCGAATTTCTGGATGCGGCCGACCGATGCTTCCGTCGTGTAGATGAAGCCTTCGCTGTCGATCGCCATGAAATTCGGGCCACCCACGCGCGATTTCGGATTCGAATTCCCACCGAACTGCCCGGGTTCGAGTCCATATTCGCCCCAGAGAAAGAGGAATTTTCCTTCCTTGTCGAAGACCTGCACCCGGCGATTGGTCTGATCGGCGACGTAGGTTTTTCCGTTGGGATGCACGACGACTCCGCCCGCGAAGTCGAGTTGCCCCGGCTCTTTGCCGGTACTGCCAAATTCTCGCACGAACTCACCGGAGGGCTGGTAAACGCTCACCCGGTCGGGAAAGCGTTCTTTCGATTTGCCGGATGCGGGGAAATGCGTGATGTACAAGAGACCCGCGCCATCGGCGGTGATTGCGCCGGGATTGTTCAATACCGTGAAGTGCGCCAGCAACTTCCCGTCGGCGTCGAACTTCTGGACGCGGTTGTTGTAGTGATCGCAGACGAAGACCTCATCAGCTTTGTTGATTGCAATGCCGATGGGAATGTTGAACTGTCCCGGTTCGGTCCCTTCCGCTCCCCACGTGGTCAGAAAGCGGACTTCCCCCAAAGGCTTGTCCTCGGCGAGCAAAGCCTCTCGATGCATCGCTGAAGCGAATGCAAGAATACATATCGCAGAAATGAGACGGCGAACCAACGAAGGGAAATGCTGACGTGACGCGACGTCAATTGAAGAACCCATATGAAAAATCTCCGGCGATAACGATTTCGGAATAATCTCACACAAATCACGAAGGCACAAAGAGATGCCAAGTAACTACAAGCAATAACGCGAGTTGTGAACTTTCATCACTCCACATGAATTTGCGAAATAATCCTGGTGAGAATCGGCACGTTAACCAGAATCAGGAAATCATTCTTGCTTCGTGTCTTCGTGTAAGACCATATCCTCTTCCTGCTGACTCCGGCCGCGATGAACTTCGATTACCGTCGCGCCGCGGCGTGTTTGAGCGGCAACCAGGCTCCGTTCTGGCTGCTGCTGGCGACCGACTGCTGGATGAAATGCATGCCATCTACGCCGTCGTATACGTTGGGGTAGATGGTGTCGCGCGATTCGAATTTCTGACCCATCGCGCGGGCGATGATGCTGTCGTAGGCCGCACGATAAACGTTGGCGAACGCCTCGAAAAATGCTTCGGGATGTCCCGAAGGCAATCGACAGGCCGCCTTGCCCGAATCGTTCAGAAACGGAGCATTCGGATCACGCGTATACAGGGCGTGGGGCTGACCGTTGCGGCGGAGGATCATCTGATTCGGTTCTTCCTGTCTCCACGAGAGCGACCCTTTCGTCCCATCGACGTCGATGAACAGGTCGTTTTCGTGTCCGTGCGAAATCTGGCTGGCGGTCACCGTTCCCAGGGCACCGTTCTCGAAGCGAATGACGGCGTGACCGTAATCGTCGAGTTGCCGGCCTTCTTCAAATATCTTGAGCTGACAGGAAATCTGCGAGGGCAACAGACCGGTCATGTAGCGGGCGAGATTGTAGGCATGGGTGCCGATGTCGCCGAATCCTCCCGCCGCTCCGGACTTCGTCGGATCGGTGCGCCACGAGGCCTGTTTCTGTCCCTGCGATTCGAGTCGGCTGCGCAACCAGCCCTGCAGATAGTTCGACCGAAACGCCTGGACTTCTCCGAGTTCGCCGTCGCGGATCATCTGCCGCACGTGCCTGACGAGCGGATAACCGGTGTAGTTGTGGGTCAACGCGAAGACGGCCCCCGATTTCTCGACGAGCTTGGCGAGTTCTTCCGCCTGTTCGAGGTTAAACGTCATCGGTTTGTCGCAGATGACATTAAAACCGGCCTCTAATGCCGCTTTCGCGATCGGAAAATGCGTGTGATTCGGGGTGGCGATGGTGATGAAATCGATTCGCTTGTCGGCGGAGAGCTTGAGTTCGCCGTCGATCAGATCCTGAACCGAGCCGTAAGCCCGGGCGGCGGGAATGTCATACGCGGGGGCGGAAGCTTTGGCCTTGTCGGGATCGGATGAGAGCGCTCCCGCGACCAATTCCGCTCGGTTGTCGAGAATCGCTGCCGTGACATGGACGCGGCCGATGAAGGCCCCCTGCCCGCCCCCCACTAGAGCCATGCGTAGTTTTCGATTGAGCTGGCCGTTTGTCGTTTCCATGATTTCCTCGAAAAAGAGATGGCGGAGGGCGAATTTCGTTTGTGACTTCGTTATCAGAATAATCCTCATGGGGAGGAAACTCAAGTTGCGAGCGTGAACTTGCGAAGAACATGAGGACGGTTCGTAACGAGTTGAATTTCTCCGGTTTTTCCCACCGGAATGGGACTAGCCGGATTTGTATCGACAGGATAAAGTAATAAATGACAGTTCAGCCAACCGGCTGTACTTCAACAATCTCGATCGAAGGCGTTTCTCCGGCTGGCACATTCGCGAAAGCCTGAATTCCCATCCGATACTCTCGTGTAAGGAGAATCTTGTGGTCCCCCATCAAGTCAATGGAAAGATGATCTGGTTAACGCTCGGCATGTTTATGGGCCTCGGCATTGCTTCATTCTGGCCTCACGAACGGGCACTTGCGACCGTTTCTGACCGCAACGATCGATTTGCGATGGTCACCTGCCCGGTGACCATTCCGGATACGGTCGATGCCGTCTTTGTGATGGACCTGCTGACCGGACGCCTGACCGGCGCGGTGCTCAACAATCGCGAAGCGAAATTCACGCAGTTCTATTATGCCAATCTGGCGGCTGATTTTCGCGTCGATCCGAAGGGGGACCCGCAATATGCGTTTGTCTCCGGGCGGATTGCGTTGCCTAACGTCGGAGATATTTCACCCGCAACGGGCGCAATTTATGTGGCGGAGTTCACTTCTGGGAAAGTCGCCTGTTACGGTTTCCCGTACCGGAATACCGATAACGTCATCCCTCCCGTCATGATGACTCCCATCGACGTCTTCCCGTTCCGTCAGGCGCAGTTCAAGGAATAATTTCCACAGTCGACGGTCAACGGCATCTTCTATTCACCGCACACGGCTGGCAATGACCGCATGGGCTTTGCCGGCCGTTTTTGCATACAGCAGCACGCATCGCGAGTCACCTTTCAATTCGAGTTGTCGGCGAATTTTTGCGGCGTCGATCGAAAGATGCCGGCATTTGATCTCGACCTCATGGTGCGGATGACTCCGAAAATACGCACGCACATCGGGAAGACGATTCGGTAGCACGGCTTGAACGGCGAATGTCTGCATAAACGGCGAGATGACCTCCTGCGATGAAGTGAGATATTCTTCGGAGTCATCCAGCCGTTCTAAACCAAGTTTCGAGGCGAGCAGATCGACCAACCCGGCCCGGACAACCGCGGGATCGGGATCGTAAATGTATTGGGAGACTGGCGAGACTGCGGTCCGGTATGCCAGCGGATTTCCCGCCAGCGTTTCATTCGCCGGGAGCACCGTCGCTCGAAACGGCTCATGACCAGCCAGTTCGCCGAACCAGACGGTCGCTTCTTTGCATTCCCCATTCAAGCTGACGAGTTCGATTTCCGTCCCGGGAAATTTCCCCAGAAAATTGCTGGCGGGACTGAGTTTGATCGATCCGCCACGAAATTCAGGCATCCACGGGAGTAGTTGCTCATAGGCCGGCTGCATCTCCTCGATGCGAATCGATCGTTTCGCCGAATCGGGGCGGCGATCGGGATCGATGCGCAACAAGCCGTCGCGCTCGGTGAAATCTTCGACCGCCATGCAGACCGGCTGCACTCGTTCCGCGACGCCATAGACTTCGGCGTTCCATTGGGTTCGCAGGGACTGGGCCGGGTTGATATCGAGGGCGATCACATCTCCCCGCTCGGCGAGGGCGAGGCTGTCTCCGCCAATCCCCGAGCAGAAGTCGTAGATCCGACCGGAATAGCGTTGTGCCACATGCCTGGCGATCGCTTCGCTGGTCGACTGCTCGAGTCCGACGCGATCGAACCACATTCGGTCGGCGCGGGAAAATTTGACGGCAGCGCGGCGGCGCAATTCCCACAGAGAGAACGCCGTTTGTACCAGCGGAACGGGGAAACGGCGACGCAAGCGTTCCTGCGCGGCGAACTCCGAACCGACCGAGTGCTCGACTTCATCGAGCAACTCCGGCGAGTTTCTCAGTTCCCGCAGCAGTTCGCATTCCGCCATGTGGTCTTCGCCCACGGTATTCCCTCTCGACTTGCCGATCGTGTTCATGCGCGATTTGCCGTTCGAATATTCATTGCAATGTGGGCGAAGTCTCAATACAGTAAATTTGGACTGTGGGTGTGGAGGTGTCCCCACGCCCATCGAAGACTCTGGGGCGTGCCACCCAAAATTATTGACAGGTTTATTTCGTTGCGGCTCTCAGTGCGAACTGACAAGCATAAAGAAAATCGAGTCTCATGCATATTCCCGATGGAGTATTAAGTCCCGAGATTTGCATTGCCTGCGGTGCGCTCTCGGCCGGCGCTGTCGGATACAGCCTTTACCGCTTGCGCGATTCGTTGGCAGATCGAACCGTGCCACTGACGGGGATGATGGCGTCGCTGGTCTTCGCCGGGCAGATGATCAATTTCCCCTTGCCAGGGATGCCCGTGTCGGGGCATCTGATCGGCGGGGTGCTCAGCGCCAGCCTGCTCGGTCCGTGGGCGGGATGCCTGGCGATGACGCTGGTGCTGGTCGTGCAATGCATCCTGTATGCCGATGGCGGGTTGCTCGCCCTCGGAGCAAATCTGCTCAACATGGCCGTCCTCAATACGTGGGGTGGGTATGCGATCTGGACGGTCTGCCGTTCGATGTTTGGCGGCGAACGTCGCGGTTTGGTAATCTCGGCCGTCATCGCCAGTTGGATGAGCGTCATGGCCTCGGCAGCGTTGTTCTGTCTTGAGTTTCGTCTCTCATGGCCGGGATCGGAGTTCGATTTTTCGCGGATCTTTCTGCTGATGGTCTTGCTGCACGCGCTGATCGGCATCGGTGAAGCATTCATCACCGGCAGCGTGCTGCGATTCGTGATGATCCACCGTGCCGACTTGGTACAACGCGAATCGTCGCCGACGGTCATTGCCGGGATCGGCCGATTTTGTGCCGCAGGATTGATGGCGGCGTTTGTTGTGGCGGCGTTTGCTTCACCCTTTGCTTCCGAATCACCGGATGGATTAGAAGCCGTCGCTGAGAGAACCGGTTTTGATGAACGGGCGCGGGCATCGAACGTGCTGTTCTTCGAAGATTATGAGATTCCGGGGATCGGAGGGGACTGGTCGCCGCTATCCGTCTCGCTGGCCGGAGTATTGGGGATCGCCGTCGTTTCGGGACTGGCCTGGTTGGCGGGCAAGGCGTGGAAACTCACTCAATACTCGGTCAAGGTGTCCGATGGCCGGTAATTACTGGGATCGCTACGCTCGCCAGGGGACGATCTGTCACCGTCTGCCGACCGGCTTCAAACTGGCAGTGACGCTGTGCTTCATACTCGTTGGGTGTCTGATACCGGTCGAGCATTGGCATGTGCATGTGATGTTGCTGACGCTGGTCTTTGTCGGTCACACGCTCGCCGGCATTCCGATGTCGTATCTCATTCGCCGATTGAGTCTGTTCATGCCGATGTTGTTATTGCTGTCGATGTCGCTCCCCTTGTCGCAGGGGGGGGATGCCGGCTGGCGGATGGCGGGGTCGATTCTGCTGCGCGGACTGCTGGCATTCACGACGATGCTCTGGCTGGTCAACATCACGACCACCGATCGGCTCCTCGTCACCATGCGAAAATACGGCATGCCGGGAATCGTGGTGGCGACGCTGGCGTTTATGTACCGGTATCTGTTTCTCGTATGGGACGAGTTGGATCGCATGCGGAACGCCCGGCAGGCGCGCACGTTCGGGAAGCCCACGTTCAGCCAGCGCTGGAAATACGGCACGCAGTTGATCGGCATGTTGCTCGTGCGCTCGCTCTCGCGGTCCGAACGTATTTACGGCGCCATGTGCGCCCGAGGCTGGAACGGGACGGTTCATCATTGGGAGCCGGTGAACGACGATCGGAAGAAAATTGCGGCGGTCCAGAAATCGGAATCCTTTCCATGACCGCGACTGACACTCAGCCGGCCGTCGTGCTACGGCAGTTAAGTTATGCCTATCCGGGAGGAAGGCAAGCGCTCTCCGATCTCAATCTCACCGTCACCACCGGCGAGATTGTGGCAATCGTCGGCCCCAGCGGCGCGGGTAAGTCGACGCTTTTGATGCATCTCAACGGATTACTGCCCGCCGAACCGGTGCGCGGCGCGAGTGCCGACACGGCATCGGTGATCATCGCGGGGATCCCGCTCACAAAGGATTCGCTGGCGGAAGTCAGGCGCCAAGTCGGCTTTTTGTTTCAGGATCCCGACGATCAATTGTTTTGCCCGACGGTCGGCGAAGATGTGGCGTTTGGCCCGCTCAATCTGGGATGCTCTCATGCTGAAGTTTCGCAGCGAGTCCAGGAAAGTTTGGCGGCGGTCAATCTTTCGGAAGCCGTTTCGCGGAGCACGCTGCAATTGAGCATGGGAGAACGGAAACGAGTCTGCCTGGCCGGGGTGCTGGCGTGCCACCCGGAAATTCTTGCGCTGGATGAGCCGTTCAGCAATCTCGATCCACGGGCACGCCGAAATCTGCTCGATGGATTGCGCCGTTTTAACGGCACGTTGATTCTGACGACGCACGAACTCGATGTCGTCGTCGAATTTTGTACGCGCGTGCTGGTATTGGATGAGGGACGACTCCATGCGGATGGCACTCCTGCCGATATCCTGTCCAATGCAACGCTGATGAGCCAACATGGCTTGGAGGTTCCTTACCGCCTGAAACGAGACGCCGGGAAGAAGTGAGCGTTCGCGCGTGACGCCGGCTCCATTTCCGAAGTACCCGGAGCACAACCGCGTCTATACAGGCCGACCTGGACAGTTATAATGGGAGTGATCGATAGAATCGTCGCAATTGTTCATTTCGGCGACGGCGAATTCACGGGTTTGTTCCGGCATCCTGCGGTGTATGACGTAAAATAGCCTATGACCCAGCGGAGCTTGTGCGCGCTCGATGCATTTTTTCCAACCATAAATCGAACCTCAACTTGACCCTTGTTATGCTTATTGAATCCCCTTCACATCATGCGAAGATGCCCGCTCGAAAAGGGTTTACCCTGATCGAATTGCTGGTGGTGATCGGCATCATCGGATTGCTGGTGTCGCTGATGTTGCCCGCCGTCCAGCAGGCGCGGGCCGCCGCCGCTCGAACGCAGTGCCAGAATAACCTGCGTCAGATCGGGCTTGCCCTGCATAACTACGAATCGACGCACGGCACCTTCCCGCCGAGTTTCGTGCGACAGGAAGACGGCAACCCTGCTTATCCGCCGGTCCCTTTCGCGAATTTACGGTATCGCAGCCATTGGACCGGTTTCCACATGCTGCTGCCGTATGTCGAACAGCAGGCGTTGTACAATTCGTATGATTTCACGAAGACGTGGATTTCGAGCATGACCGATACGACCGACCATTCGAGCTGGCCGTTGAATCGGACCATGATTCCGGCCTTTATGTGTCCGAGCAGCCCTCATGGGGGGGGAGCGCTCGGCGATTCCGGGGCGGACGACGGCACGCACTGGATGTCCGGGGCTCCCGCCGACTATGCGTTCTCTCACGGTGCCGACATCATCCGCGCCTTGACCGGCACGAGCGAGGAATTTTGCACGGGGGGTCTGCTGCATTATTGGAGTCGCTGGCCCAAACATACGCGCGGCGCGTTCGGATACAGCAGCGATTGCCGATTGAAGAATATCAAAGACGGCGCGTCTCAGACGTTCGTGATGGGAGAAAAAGCCGGCGGCCTGCTCACCTACAGCGGCTGGGATCCCACATTTCCGACGATGCCCGTTGAATTTCCGTGGGCGATGGCGGCAGTGACCTATTTGGCTCCGACGGGAGGCGAAGGAATTCCCGGCTCATATTGGCTCGCCGGCCCATTCGCCGTCACGAGCGATACCCAATTGCCGTACTGTCCGGTCGATGAAACGGCCCCGACGCAACCGTATCCGATCAATCCGGCTCCCCGCGAACTTCCACTATCGTCCGATGAACGTCCTTTCTATTCATTCCAGTCGGCCCATGCCCAAGGTGCGTATTTCCTGTACGCGGACGGGGCGGTCAGGTTTCTCAGCGACGTAATCGATCAGGGAACGCTCGAGGCGATGTCGACGATCGCCGGCAGCGAAATCGTCTCGGATGGAGCATTCTGATGTTTCACCGTCACCTCAATGATAACTCACAAGGCTGCTGTGACAGAACTCCAGCTTGCGGCGCAAATTTGAAACGTCTGGCGATCTGTGCGTTGGCAATATTTTTATTTCCTGGTTGCAGTTCCGATGGTCCACAACTGGCCTCGGTGAGCGGTGAAGTGACGTTTCACGGCTTGCCGCTGGCTGCGGAAGTCTTATTCGAACCACTCGACGACAAGCAGCAAAGACAGGGACGGCCCTCAGCAGCGACAACGGATGCCGAGGGAAAGTTCGATTTGACTTTTACTGAGAATGACGGGGGCGCGATTGTGGGATGGCACCGCGTGACGGTCAAAGTCGTCGCACCGGCCACAACGCAGATTGCCGGCAATCCGCTGCACTCGCGAGTACAACTCAAGACCGTTCAATTGCTGCGCCGGGTGCAAGACAGTGACAACCATTTCGTTTTTGCTTTAAGTATCTGATACTACCGAGATCATATGAAACCCAGGGTATCCTGCATGGCCGTCGTTAATCATCGAGTTCGGTCTCTGTTTCTCTTCGCGATCGCAGGCGTTGCCATTCAATTGATTGGATGCGGCGAATCTCAGTTGACCGAGCCTGCGATCGAGGCCCGTAAACTGTTGCAGACCGGACAGCCTCAAATGGCGATCGACGCCTTGCGAGACGATGACTCCGTACATGGACATTATCTGCAAGGGGTCGCTTTAGAACGACTCAAGCGATTTGATGCCGCGCGAGAACAGATCGGCGAGGCGTTGAAAGGCTCGCCCGAGAATCTTTCGTATCAGGCGTTCGATCTTCGCCTGCGCATGCAGTCGGAATTGAAACAGGGGAAAATGGATGCCGTCGAACAGATGATCCAATTGCACCAGCAGCACCCGTCGCACGCCGGGGCGGCGTTGTTTACCTGTTACGCCTATCAGGCCAAGGCGATTCAGCAGCGTAAGCAGCAGAAGTTTTCCGAGGTGTCGGCCAGCTCCAAAGCGGGGGTCGAATCCTTGAAGAACGCCATTGCGATGAGCGCCACCGTGCCCGAATTGCAGCGGGAAATTCTGTCGGCGGCGGCCACGCTGCGAGTCACCGACGGCGTAACGTCGCTGGTGGATCGCTTGTATTCGCTGGCGAATAACGAAGTCACCTTCGTCAGCGAATGCGTCAACATGTACACGCTGGCCGGAGATTATGAGAAAGCGATCGCAGCGGCCAAATTGCTGCATCAAAGCCACAATCGCAGCGAACAGACGGCGTTGATTCTGGCGCATGCCCTTGCGGTCTCGACCCCTTCCCTCGAAAGGGACCGCGAATTTGCCGATCTGCAATCGCAGTACGCTCGCAATACGGAAATCCTCTCCAAATATGCCATCTATCTCGCACGCTCGAATCGTCTCACGCTGGCGACCAAACTTCTCAATGCGGCGATCGATGCCGAACGCGACCTGAAAGCGAAACAGATGTTGATCTATATCGCCGTCAGCATTCCGCTGGAAAGCGGCACGGCGAACACGGCGGAAGAACAATTGAAAATACATCGGGCACATATCACCGACAAACAACTCATCAGCTATTTTGAAGCGAGGATTCTGTATCTGAAAAAACAATATCAACCCGCCTTGATGAAATTGGCAAGAATCCTCGATGCGCAAAAGAAGGATCCGTTGGGAAATCGGGCGCTTGCCAAAGAGTCTTTGCAATGGATGCAGCGAATCCTGGCAGATCAGGACGTCGCCGGAAAATTGGAAGACGCCGCTCGTTCGACACTCAAAATGTCTGAAATTCTCGAAGAAAATGACGACGAAATCAAAGTCATCGTCCCCGCTGATCCGAAAGTTCAATTACCGGAAGCGATCGTTCTGCCGACGGACAAGCCGGTCTCTGTCAATCCGGGCGATACTGCCGAGACGCCAAATCAGAAATGACGATGGTAGATGGTCGCTGCTTGACATCTGCGTCAATGCGAATTCCGCAGTCGTTCGAGACCTTGTTCGATCTGCCGTTTTAACGGCGACAAAGTCTTCGCGTTCGGAGAAAATGACTGTCGATAAATGTGCCGACCGAGAAACACCAACTCGACCCGGTCGGGCATTTCACCAAACATCTGTTCGACGGCCAGTGCGTATAGGCCGAGCTGGATCTGGTAAGGTTTCCAGGCATCAGCTGCGGGGACGACATTCCAAGGGATCGTTTTATAATCCCGGACGACCCACGACCCGTCGGCGGACTGATACAGGCAATCGATCTTCCCGCGAATTAGATCTCTATGATTCAGCGGACTTTCCTGCGACATCGGCCACGACAGCAGAAAGTCGAGTTCCCGCCAGCAGACGCGGGCATTCAGCAAGTCGTTCCAGTCAGGCGACGAGTGCAAGACGCCCAATCGACGAGTGACCGCTTGAACGATGTCGGCGCTCGGCTGCGGAATTTGCGTGGCGAAGATTCGCGAAAGATCGTGGCCCAATTCTTGACGATGCTGAAGGACGAGGTGCTCCAGCGCTAGATGCAGGCTGGTACCCAGGTCTGTTGGAGAAATCAGCCGTTCGTCGGCGCTTTCCCCTGGTATATTGCCTGATGCCAGTCGTTGAGTTGCCGGATGTGTTTCCGCTGCTTCCGCAGGATACATTCGCTGAACCTCATCATCGGGAATCAGATCGAGCGTCGCCGTATCGCCTTCAACATGACATTGTTGGCACGCGGACTCGATCTCCGAAACGCTATAGGCGGAAGGTGTCGTTGCAATCGCAGCAACTTCGCCGAAGAACTCTGGCAGCGGAGACGGTGCGGCGTTGGCGACTTCGGCGGCGAAGTGCTTCGCACGAACGAGGCGGATTTCCTCCATTTCCGGCATCAAAGCCTGCGGCATCTGCAAGTGGACCTTGATCTGTGGGATATCGGGAAAATTCGTACTTCCGCTGGCTGAAAGTCCCGCACCGTCTCGATGCATCGATCCCAACAGCGGATCGAACACAGGCAAGCCAGTCGAGAGATCGAAGCGTTGTTTGAGCAGCGTCAGCCAGGGGGATAACTTGTTCTCACCTCGAGCCATCCCCGGAAGCCCCGCGCTCAATACCAGATGATCGGCTGCTCGCGTCATGGCGACGTATAAAAGTCGAATCAGTTCGGCTTCATCCTCCGTTTTCTCGAAGTGCTGATGCATGTGGTGCGCGATGCTGCGCGAGAGTTCGACGATTTCCGTTCGCGGAGGGAGCAGAGGGCCGAACTCAGGATGGAAGTAGACGTCGGAGTGCCCGCCGCGAGGAACCCATTGCATTTGAGCCACGAAGACCACGGGAAACTCCAATCCTTTCGACTGATGGATCGTCATTAGTCGAATGATTTGCGTCTGCTCGGCGTGCAGCGCAGCGAACTCTTCGTCGGTCTCATCCTCGACTGCCGTGCGGAGGCGTTGCACGAAGTCCTTGAGGCTGAACAAACCGCTCTGGTCGAAGGTTCGGGCGAGACCGATGAGTTTTCTCAGGTTCGCCAGTTTTCGCTTTCCCAGGAATTCATGCAACAACGAGGCATCGTAACCGGTCAGTTCAATCGCCGAGTTCATCAACTCGACGAGCGTAAAGCGATCTTTGTCTGCGTGCAATTGGTTCAACACCTCTTGTGCCCGTTGAACGTATCGCAATTGCTCGACGGAGAGTTCGTCGGATACGGGACGAGTCAGAAACGCATTCCAGCTTCCAGGCTGCTTCGCGAGGATCAGCAGGGAATCATCGGAAATATTGAAGAAGGGAGATCGCAATGCTCCGACAAGGCTGACGGTGTCCGCAGTATCATCGAGATATTGCAAGAGATTGACGACGTCGTAGATTTCCTGTTGAGCATAAAACGCGCGCCCCCCGACGAGATAATATTCGAGTCCCGCGTCCCTGAGCGCCTCTTCGTACACGGCGACGTTCGTCAGGCCCCGAAATAAGAGAACGACATCCCCTGGCCGGACGGGGCGCAGCTCGACCGCACCGGTTTCGGGATTGCGGTAACGAACTCTCTTCGTCGGGTCGTCGAGCAGAGAGCGAATTCGTCGCGCGATCCAATCGGCCTCTCGTTTGCGGCAACGACGCACATTTTTGTCATCGGGATCATCGTCATCAGGCGAATGATCGGTCTCAGAATCGCGGGCTGGATTGTCGTCAGGGCTTTCCTGCAATTCAGGGTGCGCGAACAGAAATTCGACCGTCGGAGGCGGAGACAACTGCTCCGGCGAAAACGGCTCTAATGGTTTGTAATCTCGCATGACCGGTTGAAAAACCAGATTCACGAAGTTCAGAATGTCCGGCTGACTGCGAAAATTCGTCGATAACGGGAGATTACCTGCCGGTTTCACTTCCTGACGAAACTTTTCAAAGACGCGCGGATCGGCCTTACGAAACCGGTAGATCGATTGCTTGGTATCACCGACGAGAAACAGCTTTCCCTCCCAGATGCCGTCGCCGCAGAGCATGCGGACAATATTCGCCTGGAGCGGATCGGTATCCTGAAATTCATCGACCATCAGCAGTTCGATGCCCTGTTGTATCCGCTCGCGAACATCGCGATGATCGGCCAGCAGATCTCGCGTTTTCATCAGCAGATCGTCGAAGTCGAGTAAACCGTGCTGAGTTTTCATCCTCGTATATTCGCGATCGGCCTGCTCGGCCAAGCGGACGGCTGCCAACGCCAGCCGGGCCGACGTGTGCGAGTCCGTTTCATTGATGTCCACTTTTTCGAGGAGTTTCTTCGACTCACCTCGGATTTTATCAAAAGCATATTTGACCATTTCGTAGACTTCGACGTCAGGCCAGGCCTTGGCTGTGCCACCTCCTAGAACTTTGGCATGATCGGGAATCTGTTGGAGGAACGTCACTGGATCATCGACCGCCGAGGCTTTCGTCAGGTTTTCCAGCAACCAGAGTCTTCGCCCCTGCATCACCGGATGTGACGGTTCGTGTTCTCGAAGCAACTGCAAACATTCTTCGATGATGGAGGACCGCTGGAATTGCAAAATCAGTTCGGGAATGAACCGCTCGTGGTACGCTTTGATCCACCGTTGTTGAAGTGTCTCCGGAGTCAATTCAGAAAACGACTTCCAGTCGCCTCGATGCCGCTGAGAGACCAGCGAACTCAGAATTCGCATCGTGCGTTCCAGGCCGTAATGCAAGACGAGATCGTCGGCTTGAGGTTCCTGATCGATCAGCAATCCGTGCAGCGTGTGCGAGACCGCCTTGTACAGAAAAGTTCCCGTCGTTTGCTGATCGAGCAGTCCGAAATGGGGATCAAGCCCCGTTTCGACGGCATGCGATCGCAACAGCGTCGCGCAGAACGAGTGAATCGTGCTGATTCTTGCCGTGTCTAACCCGTGCAGAATGGTCTGCCAGAATTCCGCTTGCTCCGCGTTGCATTCCATCATTCGTTTCAGGGCAGCTTTGCGGATGCGGTCGCGCATTTCCCTCGCTGCCCGTTCGGTGAACGTGATCGCGACCCGATAAAACAGCGATTGGGGATTGTCCCCCTTTTCCAGATCGGCGAGAAAGCGTTCGGTGAGAATGAACGTCTTGCCGCATCCGGCCCCGGCCGAGAGCGCCAGAGAGACGCCGCGGAGACCGAGTGCCAGTTGTTGCTCCGACGTCAAACGCGTCGCTGCGTGTTGTGTCGGAGGTTGAGTCTCCGTTTGCTGTTTGCGAGAGTGCGCCATCAGTGGGAAGCCCCTTCCGTCGCAGAATCCGACGCGGGTGGGATAGGGGTCGTTTCGAGAGCCGATGCGGTGGGCGAGTGCCAGATTTTTCCCCGCGAGCGAATCTGATGAATGCGACAGACCGTGCGATAATCGCAAAAGCCGGTGCAATTTTCATCGGCATTATACACGGGGAATTGCCCGCCCCGCAGTTGAGTGACAAGCTCGGGTAACCGCGTTTCGATGATCACGACCAGCGATTGCCAGACCGCTTTATCCAGTGGCGCACAATCTTGCCGACGTGCCCCTTTTTTGCTTCTGAAACCGTTTTCATATCCTTTGTCCTTGATCGACCAGAACAGCATTTGATACGGCCGGGCATCGGGACCGACGATTCCCAGTCGTTGCACGGCGAGGGCATAAATGACCAGTTGAAGTGACGTTCCGGAGATCACATCCTCCCGACTGAACCGGCGCGCTGCACCGGTCTTGTAATCGATGATGTTGTAGACTCTCGCTTCGCCGTTCTTTCCGACGTCGATGCGGTCGATGCGCCCGCGGAGCGATAATGCATTCTGCCCCTCGCCGATGACAAGCGGGGGATACCGCGTCTGTGTTTCGTGCTGCGGCGGGAGTTCCGATTCAGTTTCGTTAGGAGCCGCACCGAAAGCGACTTCCAATGCATCAGGAAGCGGGGGCGCATCCCATGCTTCGGTGAAGTCCGCCACATATTTGCGCCATTGTTGATCGTAAATGCTGCCCCATTCCTCCAACAGCTTTTGTTCGATCCGATTGAGCGAGACTTGTAAGCGAGAGTCAGAGACGCGTTGTCCGAAGTTTTGCGAGACCAGTTCGCGGAAACGTTCGATGAGGGCTTCGGTCGTCCATTCCGCCGGGGGAGCCTCTTCGTTATGGGCTTCGCGAAGCAGCGCCGAGAGAATCTGATGGACCATGATCCCCCGTCGACGGTAATCGGTTTCAGGCTCGGGCGATTCGAGTGGCTGCACATCGAGAATGGAATTCACAAAAAAGCGGAACGGACAGATGGCATAGTTTTCAAGTTCCGTCGCGCTGTATTCGCGCCCGGGGGGATACATGTTTTGTAGATATGCCAGTGCCTGTGGAGTGTGTATCATTCCTTCGTGGGTCGAGAAAATCGTCTGATTCTCCCGCAAGGCGGCTGTATGGGCACTCGCAAGAATCGTTTCGGCGACGTCGCTACACTCGGGGATGCCACGCATCGATTGAAACAGCCCCGCATCGTGCTGATAAACGTCATGCGTAGCCCGGATCCGCAGATCGGCGGGAGTCAGCACCTCGCTGCGATCGGGGATGGGGTCCAGTTGACCGTAATGCGTCAACTTCAATGTTTCCGGAGCACATAACCCTTTTAACGCCGTCACATAGGGACTGGCATACATCGGGTGCCCACCGGCGTCGACGGTCGAATAACAAAAGACGAGCGATGTGCTCGCTCGCGTAACGACGCTGTAAAACAAGTTCATCTCATCGTGCTGATGCATGCGCATGATCGAGAAGGGGACACCAAGCTCGCGGAGTTTCGCACGCTCCTGTTCGCCGTAGAGACAATTCTCCCGCCTCGGACTGGGGAAACTTCCCTCGTTCATGCCGACGAGCAATAAGTATGGAATATCGAGATGCCGGGCCGTCTGTGCGGAGAGAATGCGGACCCCGTTTACCCTCCCTTTCATTTTCGGCAGCGGAGTCGAACGCATCAGATCGTTCAGGTACTGAAGAAAATCGGCCAACGACAGCTTCGCGACGTCAGGCGCATCCGGGTCCGCCTTCTTCTTTGACCGAGATTTTTTTCCGCTGGAAGAGTCGAACTGTTCGACGAGCGTTTCGAACTGGGCGAGATCATACAATATACGCTTCACGTATTCCCACGTGGTTACATTTTGCCGATCTCCATCGGTCACGTCTTCCATTTCGATGTTTGACGGGACAAAGCCCAGTTCGTCAACGAGCTGAGTCAGGCGATCGATCCACTCCGCCAGCGGTGCCGGTTTACGGAGTATCGCCAGCACGTCGGAAAGCTTCTGCAACCAGCCGTGAACGTGCTGGACGTCGGGATCCTTGGTGGCGTGAAATGATTCCGGTGTGGGCGCAGCAAGTTGACTTCGATTTCGCTCGGCGGCATGGGCAAGCGTGTGCAGGATCGCCGAGCGTTCTCCGGCGAGTTTTCGACGCCGAAGCTGGTGTGAAATTTGATGCGGGCTTTCATCCGGTTTCCAGTCGGTCCATCGGGGTCGAAAAAACGAGGAATTCAGCAGCGCATGGAGACGCTCGAACGGCCAGTCCTCGACTTCGAGCTGCAACAAGGACATCAACGATTTGAGCCACGGATCGCGGTCGCAGTTCGGCGTGAGTTCGGTCTCCCAGGGAATGCTCGCAGCGGTGAACATCTCTTGCAGGATCTCGGAGGATTCACCCAGCGACCGATACGCCACAACGATGTCGCGCGGTGGAATTCCCGATTTGATCAATTGTTTGATGCGAGCAGTGAGAAAACGCAGTTCGGAGTAGGGCCCGATCGTTTCGACGATTTCGATCCCCGCGCCGTTGCCGAAAATATGATCCCGCGGGTTCGAGAACAAATGCTGAGCCAGAAACTTCCGGACGGGAATGACGGTCTTATTGGCACGATCCACGGGAGTCGACTCTGTGATGTTGACGCCGCGTTTCTTCCAGCCGATCAGTTGTTGGTACGTCGCCGCGGCTCGCGAAAACAGGTCGCGACGTTTATCGTCGAGAGTGAACGGCAACGAGATCATGATCGTCGCGGCATGCTTTGAGAGTTCTTCGAGAATTTCGTGCTGCGTGCTGGTGAAATCAGAGAACCCGTCCGCGACGACCAGTTGCAGATTATCGAAGGGGGACCATACTCCTTGCTTCACAAGTGTCCGAGCCAGCCAGAATCTCCCTTCGGCATCGTAACGATGATGTTCGTTCAGCGCGCGCTGATATTCGAGATAGATGAATCCGAGTTCTCGATCGGCGGCACGCTCTCCCCGTTGGCGACAGATTTTCTGGAAGTCTTCCGGCCACAATTCTTCCCGTTTAAGCTCGGCGATAAAATCGACGACGAGATCGAGAAATCCGCTCGTCTTGACGACGGGCGCAAAGTGAGGCAACTCCCCCGCGGCGTACAATCGATCGAGAAGTCGGCGAACGATCCAGCGTCGCTCCAGATTGGAAATTGCCAGCACCTGTTTGGCGGCAGGAGACAATGCCGCATGTGACAGGATTCTTTCGGCGAAATCGTCAAACGTCATGATTTGCGGGCGGCCGCACGCCGTTAACGGTGGCGACAGCAGTTTTCGCTCGACTTCCCGGCAAGCCAGTCGTGTCGGTGCCAGCCAGAGTGTCCGCCCCACGTGACGCTGTTTCTGAGCCGATAATAGTGCGGACCGATACCGTTCCAGAAGAAAATCGGTCTTTCCTTCCCCGGCCAATCCGAGACATAATTCAAGATGTTCCGGCATAATCTTGCCCAAAGTCATTAAATCACATAAACTGGGTTATGCGAACGGAAAGGATGACAGTCGCGGTGAACCGCGTCTCTTGGAGAGACTCGACCATCGAGTTCAAATTTGCAAGTTCAAATTGGCAAGTTAGTTGTGACTCTTTCGTTATTGTCGGCTGATGAATGTTTCCGGAGTTTCATTCTGTCCCACCATGGATTCGTGAGGAGAATTGTATGAGTCGAAGTCAGCGCCTGTCTCGGTGGATATGTGGGACTCTTCTCGTTTGCTGCTCGATTGTCGCGACGCCAAACTCGCACGCGGCGGACGATCAGGAATATTACGAGCTGATGAAAACCTTCGCCGACACGTTCGAGCAGATCGACCGAAATTATGTACAAAATGTCAATCGACGGGAATTGCTCGAAGCGGCGATTCGCGGGATGACGGCTAAACTCGATCCGTACTCGAATTATATCAGTCCGCAGGATTTAGCTCGATTCACAGAACAGGTCGAACAGGAATTTGGCGGGATTGGCATTCAGGTCCAGGTTGACCCGCAGACGGAGCGCCTGACGGTGATCGCTCCGCTTCCCGGCACGCCCGCTTACCGCGAGGGAATTCGTTCGGGCGACATGATCGTCGAGATCGAAGGTCAATCGACCGAGGGATATACGACCCTCGACGCCGTCAAACTCCTCAAAGGAGAAGCGGGAAAAGCGGTGAATATCGGCATCAAACATCCGGGATCCGAAGAAGTCATCAAGTTGACGATCGTGCGTGAGGTCATTCAAGTCCCCACGGTTCTGGGTGATACCCACAATCCTGATGACCAATGGAACTTCATGCTCGATGCGGAATCCAAAATCGCCTACGTCCGGCTGACGCACTTTAGCCGGCACAGCGCCGCGGAACTGGTCAAGGCTCTCAAAGAAACAAGTGCCGCCGGCTTGAAGGGTTTCGTTCTTGATCTGCGGTTCAATCCCGGCGGGTTACTCTCGCAGGCGATTGAAATCTCCGACATGTTCATCGAAAGCGGAAAAATCGTCAGCACCAAAGGCCGAAATAGTACCGATCGCGAATGGACGGCGAAAAAGGATGGAACCTTTTCCGGATTCCCTATGGTGATTCTGGTCAATCGATATAGCGCATCGGCGAGCGAAATCGTCAGCGCCTGTTTGCAGGACCACAAGCGGGCCGTCGTCATCGGCGAGCGAAGCTGGGGCAAGGGGAGCGTGCAGAACGTGATCGAACTCGAAGGAGGAAGCAGCGCTCTCAAATTGACCACCGCAAGTTATCATCGCCCCAGCGGGAAAAATATTCATCGCTTTCCCGGCGCGACCGACAAGGATGAATGGGGCGTCTATCCCGAAGAGAAATTCGTGATCGACATGACACCCCAGGAGATGGAACAGTACCTCGATTACAGGCGAGAACGCGATATTCCGAGCAAGTCGGGGCCTCCCGCGAGTGAATTCGTCGATCGCCAGTTGCAAGCTGCCGTCGAATACCTGAAGCAGGCGGGAACCGCAGTTCAGACGCCTACGAATCCCCCCGCCGAAGAAGGGGACGACGACAGCGTGGAAGCGGTCAAACCGAAAGAGGCGGCGATGTTGTTCCCCTTTCCGATCAAAGTCTACGACGCCGCTTTGCACCTGTTGGAAGACCTCTCGCCCGAATATGCCCAACCGGATGAGCAGCGCCCTGCCATCAACTTCTCGGAATTAGCGCCGGCGACGTGATCTGTGATGCCATCCACCGAATCTCAGCCGTTGTTGTTGGCCATCGAAACATCCTGCGATGAAACGGCGGCGGCGGTTATCACGCGCGATCTCAAGGTGCTGTCGAACGTCGTCGCATCCCAGATCGCCTTACACGAACGTTACGGTGGCGTCGTCCCCGAAGTCGCGTCGCGCTCGCATCTCGAACGTTTGCTTCCCGTCGTTCAAGATGCGCTGCAACAGGCCAGAGTCACGTTGACCGATCTGTCGGCGGTCGCAGTCGCCGTCGAACCCGGGCTTGTCGGTTCGCTGCTGGTCGGGTTGACCGCCGCGAAAACGTTGGCGCTCGTTCTCAATATTCCGCTGATCCCCGTCAATCACATTGAAGCGCATGTGTTCGCCTGCCGGATGATCGCCGGCCGCGACATCTATCCCGCATTGGGACTCGTCGTCAGCGGCGGACATACGAATTTGTACCATTGCCGCACCGAAACCGATTTTGAACTCATCGGCTCGACGATCGACGACGCCGCGGGGGAAGCATTCGACAAAATCGCGGCGATGCTCGGACTCGAATATCCCGGCGGACCGTCGCTCGAAAAGGCGGCTCGCAACGGGAACCCGACGGCGTTTCAGTTTCCGCGATCTTTCCTGCACGATGAGCGACTCGACTTCAGCTTCAGCGGCCTGAAGACGGCGGTCCGCTATACGATACACGGGCAACCTCATTCGAAATCGAGCGTCCCCCCGATGACCGTACAGCGGGTTGCCGATATTTCCGCCAGCGTGCAGAAGGCAATCGTCGATATTCTCGTATCCAAATGCCGGCAGGCGCTTCAGAAAACCGGCTTGCGAACTCTGTGCATCGGCGGGGGAGTCGCTGCGAACAAACTCTTTCGAATGGATCTCGATACGATGGCCGCCGAAATGAAAACCGAGCTGATTGTTCCTCCGCTCAACTATTGCACCGATAACGCTGCGATGGGGGCCATCGCCTGGAGTTTGTTCGAGCAGGGGCGCCTCGGGAACTGGGAGACCGACGTCGTCCCCGGCCTCGTGCGACGGCGTAATTCAGCGACCTCTAGCGTCAGTCCCACATCAGCGAGCAAATCACGGTGAGTGCAGTTCTCGTCTGGTTCCGAAACGATTTGCGATTGAGCGATCATCCCGCGCTCGACGCTGCACTCTCCCAGGGTAAGTCGGTCGTTCCCGTTTTCATCTGGTCGCCCGACGACGATCACTCTTGGCCTCCCGGATCAGCAACCCGCTGGTGGTTGCATCACTCGTTGTTGTCATTGCAAGAAGAAATGCGGCTTCGCGGCAGTCGTCTGATTGTGCGCACCGGTTCGCTGCTGAGCGAACTGCGAAAGCTCCTCTCGGAAACCGATGCCAATACCGTTTACTGGAACCGCAGCTATGAACCGTCGGCGATTGCCCGCGACACGACGATCAAGCAGAAACTCCGCGATGACGGCGTGACGATCGAAAGTTTTCCGGGAAACCTGCTGCACGAACCGTGGACTGTCGCAACGCAGCAAGGGCGTCCGTTTCAAGTCTTCACACCATTCTGGAAAGCATGTCTGTCGCGCGACGTGGCCGAGCCGATGCCCTCCGACTCGCTGGAATTCCCCGCACCGCGCACATGGCCGACGTCGGCGACGATCGAGTCGCTCGGTCTGCTCCCGCGAATCGACTGGGCGGCGGGCTTTCGTTCGCGCTGGTCACCAGGCCGCACGGGGGCCGAAACCGCACTCGAACGATTTCTCGAATCGACCGTAAACGCATACCACGAACGACGAGATATCCCGGCGATCGCAGGGACATCATCGCTCTCGCCGCATTTGCACTTTGGTGAGATCAGTCCGCGAGAAATCTGGCATCGGGTGCTCGGACAAGGAGTAAAAAACTCATCCGCGCTCAATGAAGGTGCCTCGACGTTTCTGAAGGAACTCGGCTGGCGCGAGTTTGCCCATCACATTCTGTTTCACTTTCCGCACGTCGCCCTCAAGCCGTTGCGCGAGAAGTTTTTGAAGTTTCCTTGGGATCATGACAAGATAAAGTTTCGCGCGTGGACGAAAGGGAAAACCGGTTATCCCATCGTCGACGCCGGGATGCGGGAACTCTGGTCGACCGGCTGGATGCACAACCGCGTGCGGATGATCGTCGGTTCGTTTCTGACAAAGCATCTGCTCATCTCGTGGGAACGGGGAGCGCGCTGGTTCTGGGAAACCCTCGTCGACGCCGACCTCGCCAGCAATACGCTCGGCTGGCAATGGATCTCCGGTTGCGGTCCCGACGCTGCCCCGTATTTTCGAATCTTCAACCCGGTGATGCAGGGAGAGAAATTCGATCCCGCAGGGGAATACGTGAAACGCTGGGTTCCGGAATTGAGGTTACTTCCGACAAAATGGATTCATCACCCGTGGGATGCGCCGGCTGACATGCTTTCAACTGCGAATATCAAGTTGGGTGAGACGTATCCGTCACCGATTGTCGATCATCGCGAAGCGTGTGCGCGGGCACTGACGGCGTTTGAGGTGGTGAAAGGGATAGGATAAGTGATGCTCTTAATTCATCCCAAAACACTGCTCACAAAGGCAATACAAGGAAACTCTGCTTCCTTGTATTGAAAAGAACCCATGCCTGCCCTGCCGGGCGATGCAGGCATGCCACACCCCAAAGCCGTCTGGTCGATTAAATACTTGTGGAAGTTTGCCGTAGACTTCTTTGGAATAATACAGCTTCAATGAATTCTTGGGGAGGTTGGTATTGATGTTCAGCGACGTAATGGACGATAAGCTGCGGTGCGCAATAAACCGCGTCTAAGGCATCTACGACATGAATTTCCCCATTGCCACTACGAAACATTTCCCACACATCTTCATAATGAGGATCAATTGCTATGACATCTTTCGGCAAAATGCAAAACTCACAAACATGATGGCCACGAGTAAGATTGATGGGCTTTTCGCATAACAGTCGCAATTCGTACGCGAATGCCAGAGGAACTGGACCGCGACGAAATTCACAGTTTGGTGATAGCCATCCAACGTTGAGCAAATGACTATCACACGGGGAGTATTCGTAGTGCGAGAGATCACTGAAATAGGTCATTGTGAAGCTCTTTCCAATTCCATAACAATCGGTTCAGACACCCCATTGGTTTTCATATAGTGGCATCACATCCGATGCACCCAACCCACATCCGGCATCGGCGACAGTCCTCCCCCTTCGTCCTTCAACAAAAAGTCTTTCGCTTCGGTAATCATGCCGATGTGGGTGTAGCGAACGTCGGCAAGCGGTTGATCTCGTAATCGCATTCCATCTTGCGGACTCACGCAAAAAATGAGTTCGAAATCTTCGCCGTCGCCCAGCGCGTGTTCGAGCGGAGATTTTCCGTCGGTCAGCGACAACTCTCTCGCGGATTCGCGTATTGGTATCGATGGGGCATCGACGATCGCTCCCACATGGCTCGCTTCGAGGATATGCCGCAGGTCGGCGGCGAGGCCGTCGCTGACGTCGATCATGGCGTGGACATCGACGTGCTGCGAAAGTTGTAATGCTTCGCGAACGCGGGGGGTGAATGTGAGATGATGGCCGGCGATGCTGCCGCCGAATTCTCCGGTGGCGAAAATCCAGTCGCCGGGTTGGGCACCGCTCCGTGTGATGGGGACGCGCGGTCCTGGTGTACCGAGGGCCGTGATGTTGACGACGAGTGGGCCGTCCCATGAGTTGGTGTCGCCTCCCGGCAAGGCGACATCGAACTCGCGGGCGAGATCGAAGATCCCCTGGAAGAATTCCTGCGACCATTTGAGGCCGCGGCGAGGGAGCGAAACGCTGATGAATGCGGCGACGGGGATCGCCCCCATCGCCGCCAGATCGCTGAGATTGACGGCGAGTGATTTTCGACCGGCGAGATAGGGGGTCGCGGGGGGAAACATGAAATCGGTCCCCTCCATCAGCATATCGGTCGTGACGACGGTGTGGCACGATGAGCCGACGTCGATCACGGCGGCATCGTCGCCGATGCCGAGCAGCACTCGGGGATCGGCGGATTGTCGTTGCTTGATCCATTCGATGAGTGCGAATTCGTCGCGGAGCGGGGGATTGTTCATCCCGATGTTGTATCAGACCGGCATCGCGACTGAAAAGCATCGCACGAAAGGAACATCTGCGAAGGGGAGTCTTCGCACGTGCGTCGAGCGGGATTATTCCCAGTTATCCATCATGGCGCGGACGGCGGGATCGTTGATCGCGGTCGTGCTACCAACCAACGCCGGGACCGGTGCCGAATGGGGCGTATGGCCCGCGAGCACGTGAGGTTTGGGTTGATCCGCATTGTCCGCCGTTGTGGTATCGTCCAGTTTCACCGCGTCGCTTTCAACGGTTTGTGTACCCGTGAGACGGTTTTGCATCACCAAAGCGTGTCGGCATTCCAGCGATTCGGGTTGCCAGTCGGGCAACAATCGTTGCAACTTGCTCAAGAATTCTTCGCGTCGAAAGCTCGTCTTGATGATGTAATCGTGTGCCCCGCTCTTGATCGCTTCGAGAACCATCTTGCGGGTGGAATCCGAAGTCATGATCACAATTTTGAGTTGATTCAAGGAGGGATGCGACTTGAGCGCCTTGAGCGTGCGCAAACCATCCCAGCCCGGCATCTGCAAGTCGAGTATCGCAAGGTGGGGTGGATTCTCGACCGCTTTATGAAAACCTTCCGATCCTTCACTGGCGACGGTGACGTGAAACTCTTTACCGAGTATCGTCGTCATCAGATTGCGGAACAACGGATCATCATCGACCACGAGAATGTGTTGGCGGGTATTCATGGCAATTTATGTTGCTCGTTAAACGTCCGTGGGTGGATGAGGTAAAAAATGCACGGCGCAGCGTTTCAAGGCGGCGGGATTCGACTCGGGCTTAATGTTCGGTGGGGAGGGTCGTATTGAACATGTCATTCAACGTCGTCAGCAAATCACGTATTCGGGGAGTCAGTACGTCCCAGTCAAAGTGCTGATCGGATCGCGACGTTGCTATTTCCGTCGTGCAGGTGAAATAATCACCGCATACGGGGCCGCAGACATCGATCGTGGTGCGTTGAGTCATTTCGGTCATATCGATTCGAAGAGAACACTGTTTACCGAGCAGAATCTGAAACGAGAAACCGCTCGAAGCACTTGAAGGACGGTCGCATCACAAGTGCCCCTTTCGATCCGACGGGAAACGATCCCGGCGCGCGTCGAGAAGAAGCCGTTGTGATCCATACGAACTTTACAACACTTCTTCGGATGTGGCCG
>JBJXGP010000346.1:0-17627 GCA_046160425.1 Planctomycetaceae bacterium | reverse complement strand
ACCAGCGACCGGCGGGCAAGATCTGCATCACTGCCGCGTCTCCTTCATCGGCGACGACGATCTCACCATCTCGCACGAGGCCGTGTTTCATCCCCCAGCCATCCCATTTCCAACCAGGAGAGCCGTCTTCTCGCGCGAAATCAGCGAGTAATTTCAAATTGTTCTGGTTCGCCGTCAGACGTCGTTCGCGTTCTTTCGCAAATTCGTCCGCCGTCACCGGGGACTTGAGCGATCGCTGCCAGAATCCCGCAATGGATTCGGGAAACGCTGCGGCGGCTTTATCGTCCGCGGGGATCGCTTTGATTTTTTCGATCAAGCCCGGCGATGAAGCGAGCCAGACTTTGCCAATTTCGTTCCGGAGTTCCCGCTTGATCTTGCGCAGTTTCTCGATGACCGGGCCGTTCGGGTCAACGGTCTCTAACGATCGCACATTCCAGCGCGTGCTCATCAGGACGCCGGCCATCGCATAATAGTCGCGTTGGGGTATCGCATCGAGCTTGTGATCGTGGCACTGCGAACAGGCGACGGTCGTCCCCAGAAAGCCTTTACCGATCGTATCGATCATGTTCGCGATCGCTTCCTGAGTCGTCCCCTCGGTTTGAGCGCTGTCGCCGTGCCGCCGTTCTCCCAGCCGCAGCGCCATCGGCCCGATCAGCGATTCGTTGAGTCCGGTTTGCGGATCGATGCGCGGTTCGATCAAATCGCCGGCAATCTGTTCGAAGATCATGCGCCGATACGGTACATCATTGTTAAAGGCACGAACGAGGTAATCGCGATACATCCAGGCATTCTTGGCGGGGGTATCCCATTCATAGCCGTGAGTGTCGGTGTAATGGACGATGTCCATCCAGTGCCGCGCCCAGCGTTCGCCGAAGTGCGGGCTCTCGAGCAGAGTTTGCACGACGTTTTCATATGCGTCGGGAGATGAATCGGCGGCAAACCGATCGATAAGTTCGGGACTCGGCGGCAGACCCGTCAACGCAAAACTCAACCGGCGCAGCAGCACATGTCGCTCGGCTTCCGCGGCGGGTCGCAAGCCTTTCGCGTCCAGACCGGCGAGAATGAAACGATCGACGTCATTTCGAACCCAGGCGGAATTCTTCACTTCGGACGGTTCGACGTGGGCGACTGGTTTCAGACTCCACCAATTCAGGCGTTCCTGGTAAATCGCATCCCACGATTTTTTTTCGTTCGTTTTGACGAGTTCGCCGTCGCGCGGGTCGGGTGCCCCCATGTTGATCCATGCGACGAGATCATCGATAACCGCGGCGGACAACTTGCTTTGCTTCGGCGGCATCGCCGAAACATCGTCCTCATGCCTGACCGAGCGAATGAGAGGGCTGTCATCGGGCTTGCCGGGAACGATCGCCGGTTCGCCGGATTCTCCACCTGCGATCCAACCCGCTTTGAGGTCGAGCCTCAGTTCGCCTTTGAGTTCGTTCGATTCGGCACTGTGACATTTGTAGCAATGCGCGATCAGCACGGGACGGATTTTCTTTTCGAAGAACTCGATCCCATCGTCGGCCCGGACCGCCTCGGCGAAGGAAATGAATCCCGCGAGAATCGCGAATCGTAGAATCGCTCGAACGGCACGATGCATGTACGTTCCCTTTGTCCGACCGCTTACGAGAACGAGGGATGGAACCTGGCTGACTCATTGATTTTATGCGACCGCACCAGAGAATGCCACTTCGATTTGACCGGAACCGGACTCCACCAAATATCGAGAGCCGATCGACATTTATCGATCGGCTCTCGAATGTGTATTGTTGGAATCAGATTTCGTTGCAACAGCCTTGCGCTGCCGGCTGCGAGTTCGATTACTCAGTACTCTCGCTCTCGTCGGTGCTCTCGGTTTCGAGCGGTGCGCTTTTCGATTGTCCCGACAGCGTCAATCGCTTCTCGAAAGCCTGCTTCAGCCGCGAGATGGGATACATCCTCACGACCTTATTCTTGTAGGTCAATCGCCCCTGCTCGTCGTTAGAGAGGTGTTCGGCGACTTCCTCGGTGGCATAGCCCGCATACAGACCGGCATAGGTTTCGGGATCGACACCGCGGCCCGATTCGAGATCTTCGACGGCGTTGACGCCGCCGACTGAAACGGCGAAGGCGTTAATGCCGGTCGTCGCCGATTCGTGGAGGCTTTCGGCGGACAATTGCCCCATGGCCGTCTTGAGGGAGTCGAGCGACTCCTGCACTTTAGTAATGGTCTCTTCCGTAGGACCGACCTGTTCCTGTGCTCTTGCCGCCGGCGTTTTCCCGACGCCGTTCAAACCCATCAAATAGCCGACGAGCATCAGCCCGCCGGCGCCAACACTCACAAAAGCCCAACGCATGGTCGCTTCTCCTCGAAAATGCCTGATGACCGTTTCCGCGAATCTGACGTAGCCGACATGACTCGGCAGTCACTTTGATTCTAGAATAGTCCGCGCTAAATCTCCAGGATAATCTCCCATCGATCGCCGATTTGCGGACGAACTCATTCTCGCAGAAATATGGATATACGTTTCTCCGCCCGGTACGTTATGAATGTGAATCATCGATCCCAGCGGCGGACATGCGGCACTCGTGAAGCAACTCACACACGCGACGGCATTACACCGTGATGCGGCCCATGTAATTCAGCAGCGAGTTCAATGCCTGCCCGATCTGGTCGATATCCTGCGTCTTACACGCCGTTTCGAGACTGGTGGCTTTCACCGTCAAATCGTCGAAACCGTAACCTCCACCGCTCCCTTTCAATTGATGAGCCTGGCGACGAAGTTCGTCCCATGCTCCGTGCAAATACTGGGCGCGAAAACTCTGCTGTTTCTCCGGAATGCTGGCCACGAAAAGATGCAGAATTTCCTCAAAATCCGGATCGGTGCTGAACTCGGAATACACGGGTGCAGCTTGTTGAAGGACTGCCGTGCTGATCGACATGCGTGTTCCCTTTGACTGATAACCTGTGCCGAGTTCCCGAATGTTTGACGTTCTCAGACTCTGCGAACAACATTCTCTACGGATCGGCGACAGACTTTTTGAAATTCGAAATCCACGTCATGTCTATAGCATGTCCCTGAGATGCGATCCGATGGAAACATCGCAGGGACGATATTTTCATCTTCCCATCGCCGCCTCACGGCGGAATTCAGCAATTATCCGGAAAGTATCTGTTTCTATCGATTTTCGATTTGCGCCGTTTCTAATGGTTATTCAGTGTTTGAAGTCCGTTAGCACAAAGGCGATCACACTGGCGGACAAGCCGCCAGTGCCACCCAACGACGACGTCAGGCGGCTTTTTCGCGTGACATCGGTTGGTAATCGGCTCGAGACGTCGGTGCGTCGGGAAGTTGTCCGGGGATGATTCGCCCCATCGTCTGCTGTTCGTTGCGGGAAAACAAATTTCTCAAAGGGACGCTGAGAAACATGCTGAAAAGAGACGCCGCGAATATCCCGCCGCAGGCCAAAAGTGCAATCTGGTCGTCCGACAATTGATCGATCCAACTGAGCATAAAGTGACTCCTTAATTCCGAATGTTGCCGACATCCCCCGGATTCACACTGGCAGGAGAAAGGGCAAAAATCCCTATGTGCCCGTCACATGAAAACCCAAATCGTGCATGTGAGAGCCTGTCAGGATGATTTCGGTTCGCTTGCATTGATCGCTCTACGCCGATTCGCATTCCCCGGCCACTCACCCAATGTTGCCGTTCAAGGCGAGAGTTGCGGAAGGTTTAGCCCATGAACCACTTCTGGCGGATGAGTCGGTCTCGCCAGCTTATCGGCTTGCACCAGCCTTTCGGTCCGCTCCTGATAATCCGATCGTCATCCTCAAGCACACGGCAAAATTGCTCTCAAGTGTTCGTTTGGGGATCATTCATACGGATTGATCTTGACCAATTTCGCCAAAATCCCATATAGGAGGTATCGAATCCAACTCCAACCGGGTTCGATAGTTTCGCCGATCAAGGATGATCGGATTCGCGATTCCGGGCTTGTTAAGCCGCTGCAAATTTGAGGGCCAGTTCACCAGGTTTGTCGGCGGACGATCTAAAGTCATTCCGAGAAGGATATCGGGCGATACCCCCCACATATGCGATTGCTCCAGCGATACATTCTCTGGGAGTTAGTGCGAGTCTTCACCCTCATCCTGGGGGTGTTGACCTTCTTGCTGATGTTTGTCGGCGTCGCTCAGGAGGCGTCGGCGAGCGGCCTCGGCCCCGAACAGATTTTCAAGATCCTGCCCTGGGTCGTCCCCAGTCTGCTCCCCTTCACCATACCGGCCACGCTGCTGCTGTCGGTCTGCGTGGTCTACGGGCGCATGGCCGGCGATCAGGAAATCACCGCAGCCAAAGCCGCAGGGATCAACGTGCTGTCGCTGCTCAGTCCGGCGATTCTGTTGGGAGGGGTGCTCAGCGTCTGCTCGCTGATTCTCGCCGATCAATTGATCCCCATGGCAGTCACGCAGATTCAAGGGATCGTGACGCTGGCGATGGAAGATATTTTTCTGGACATGCTCCGCTCGAATCATGAGGTGGTCAACAAGGAATTCGGACTTTTCGTCCGCGTGCGCGACGTGAGAGGCAAGACGTTGATCATGCCCACATTTCGTTATTCCCGTCCCGGCAGCGCACCCGTCACGATGCAGGCGCAGTCGGCTGAGGTGGAATTCGACCTGAAGCGCCAGCAGGTCATTCTGCATCTGACCAACGGACAACTCGACGTTCCCGGCGGCACGAAAATCGCGTTCAACAAGCCGATCGATAAACCGTTTCCGCTGCCGAGCGTGCGGAAGGATCCCCGTGCCCGTCACTTGACGATCAACCATATCCGCAAGGAACTCTCGAACATCGAACGAGATCGAATCGCGCTCGCCACGAGACGCGATATCTCGGCGGCGATGGCGATGACGACCGGCCGGTTCGGCAGCCTGATGGAAGAGGATTTTCTGTTCGACTACACGGTCCCGCTGTTGCAGGGGTCGTCCCGTCAGGAGAAACTGAAGACCGAACTGCACACCCGCTTCGCCCTGTCGAGCAGTTGCTTTTTGTTCGTGCTGCTCGGTTCGGCGTTTTCGATCCTGCAGGCGCGAAAGCAATTCCTGACGAATTTTTTCCTCTGTTTCGCGCCGATCCTGCTCTGCTACTACCCACTCGTGCTGTTGACGATGAACCTTTCGAAGACCGGCAGCATCGAAGCCTGGTGGGCTTCTTGGATCGCCAACGCCCTCTTGCTCCTCGCCGGCCTGTACGTTCTCAAGCGGTTGCTGCGGCACTGAGGGATATGGAGAGTGAATTGACTTTGGTGGCACAGACATTCTTGTCTGTGCTCGTTTCCAATTGGCCCTTCGGGCCGGAAATCAGATGGATTATCATCTGGCGAATGCACTCGTGTCCTTTCTGATGCTCGCCGTGATGTATCACCTCGGTTAAACTATATCCGTCTTCATTCAGTTTCAACAATGTTACGGATCACGATGCCATCTCTGCGAGCAACCCCATGTCCATCCCCATGAATCAGATCGCAGGTATGCCGGCGTTTTCGCCGTATTTTCCGGCGCCGCCGGCTCGATATCGAAATGTCCGCTTCCAATGGGTGAAGTTTCGGAGCGATCCCGCGAGCATCGATCGCTACCTTCCGGAATGCTTCACTCCCGCCGATGACGGCGAATGCCTCGCCTTCGGTCTCGATGTCGGCTGGTGTGCCAACTACGGTTCTTTTCAGGAGGCGGGGCTGCTCGTCAAATGTCATTGGCAGAACCAGGTCGGTTATTTCTGCCCGGTGGTTTATCTCAATTCGAGGGGGAGCATCCCCGCCGGCCGCGAAATCTACGGCACTCCCAAAGTCGCAGCCGAAATTTCGGTGACGATGGACGAACGGGTGATGTCGACCGAGGTCCGACTGGCGGGGGCTGTTGTTCTCGGTATCCGCTCGACGATGCAATACCCGGCGAGGGCCGGCGACCTTCCGGTTCTTTCTCACGCTTGGCGGATCAAAGCGATCCCCCGCGCCGATGGGCAAGGACTCGACGTCCTGCAATTGATCGACTGCGTCAACGCCACGTCGGACGTCACGACTCATGTGGTCTGCCGCGGCGATGGGGTCGTCGAATTCGCTCCCTCTCCGATCTACGATCTGTCCCCCATTGTGCCGAGCGAATATCTTGGCGCGTATTACACCGAGATGGATTACACCGAAGGCTACGCGGAAATCGTGCATGATTTCCTGAAGCCATCGTGATGGATTTGTAGGGTGGGCTGTGCCCACCATTTCAATATGCATTACCTTCGCAAACCAGGATCTATTCCACATCGTGCGAAGCAGAGCTTCGCTGACTGGCATTCCCAAGCGGAGCTTGGGAACGAGAGACATCCCCCCTTGGCCGCTTGCGGGAGAGGGCAGGGTGAGATCGCTTCAAAACGGCCAGATCAGCGGAATCAACGCGACCGACGTGACCATGAACAGAATATCCAGCGGAATTCCTATTCGCATATAATCGGAAAAGCGATATCCGCCGGGACCGTATACCATCAGATACGTCTGATAGCCGATCGGCGAAGCGAAGCCTGCCGACGCGGCAATCGTGATCGCGACGGCAAACGGCATGAAGGCCACATCTAACGACTGCGCCGCTTCGAGGGCAATCGCAAAGACCAGCACGGCGGCCGCATTGTTGGTGATGATCTCGGTCAGTATCAAGGTCACAAAATAGACGACGGCGAGAACCAGCCACGGTCGCTGCCCGGCGACGCTGATCATCGATTTGGCGATGACTTCCGCCGCACCGCTCGTCTGAATGGCCATGCCGATCCCCAGCGACGCACCGATGACGATCAACACGGCCCAGTCGATGCTCTGCCGTGCTTCCGCGGCGGTACAACAACGGGTGGCCAACATCAGGCCGGCGGCAACTAACGCGGCAGTAACCATGTCGAAGAGTCCGACCGATGCGGAGAGGACCATGCCGATCATAATCGCCAGCGCGAGCCAGGCGCGGTCGAATCGGGGGGGCGTTGAATTTTCGACTCCGCTGACCAGGAAGAAGTCGCTGGAGTTCCGCTGCTTATTGATGAAGTCGGGAGACGATTCGAGTAAGAGGGTATCGCCGGATTGCAATACGATATCGCCGATTTTGGATTCGATGCGGCGTCCGCTTCTCGCCGCCGCGATGACCGCTGCGTTGTAGACGGTCCGGAATTTACCATCGCGGATGCTTTTCCCGATCAGCGGGCAACGGTCGGAGACGACCGCTTCGATCAGGCAGCGCTGCGAGTCGGGGGAATCGAGCTTGAACAACTGATTCGTCGCAGGGAGCAACCCTCGCATTTTTCGCAGATCGACCACGGAATCCAACACGCCGACGAAAATCAAACGGTCGTTCGCCTGCAAGCGTTCGCGCGGACCGACGGCGGGAAGGATCTCCGCCCCGCGTTCGATCTCGGCGAGATAAAGCCCCGGCAGATGCCGCAATCCCGCCAGTTCGACGGTTTGACCCACCAACGGACCGTCGGGTTGCACGATCATCTCCACCGAATATTGCCGGGGATCGTCTCCCAAACTGATCGCCGGTTGACGATCGGGAAGAAGTTTGCGACTGAACAGCAATATGAAGCCGATGCTCAGCACGGCACATGGAAAGCCGACCAGGCCCAGTTCGAACATGGTAAAACCGGGCATCTTGGCCTGCGTCTGTAACAGGCCATGTACGATCAAATTCGTGCTGGTCCCGATCAACGTGCAGACTCCCCCCGCCGTCGCCATATAGGCCATCGGCAAATAAAGTTTCGAGGGGTTGATGCGGGTTTTCTTGCAGATGTCGTGAACCACCGGCATAAACATCGCCACGACCGTGGTGTTATTGAGAAACGCGCTGAATCCCACGATAGGAAACATCAATCGCAATTGAGCGATGTAGACCGATCGAGGCAAGCCGATCAGTTTGTTTGTGATCAGATTCATCGCTCCGGTTTGAATCAGTCCGGCCACGACCACAAATAACACGGCAACCGTGATCATAGCGCTGTTGCCGAATTCCTTGAGTGCAACCTGCGGCGAGGGAAGTTTATCGGAATTGGTGATCTCGCCGACGACGATGATCAACGTCAGGCTGCCGACCGTCAGAATGTCGGGAGCAACCCATTCCGTCGCCAGCACGACGATGAGGATCGCGACGATCCCGATAACGAAAATGGCTTCCCAACCCATGACACGACCCCCGCAAGAGGGACTTCCCAATCCCTCGGATACCCAAAGCCAGACCGCGAAATCCAAACCGGCGACGCAACGCGCCCCGTTGAACTCCGTTCATTCATGGAAAGGGAACATTATCGTCATTGGCCGGCGAACTGCAATTCCAGGGCAAACCAAATTCGTCGATTCGACTAGGCTGCGGGAGGAGAATTGCCGGTATCACGGCTGTCGGCAATGTACTGCGCGAGGAAAGTCTTCTTCATCGCCCGATAACGTCGCTCGAGCATGATAATCAGCAGCACGATCAGAGCGATGCCGCCGTATTTGATGAAGGCGTCGTCTTTGTCCATGTACTTGCCGATCATATCCGAACCCAGGTACATGACGCCGTTGCCGAGGATCGTGCCGACGAGAATCGCCAGCATCGTCGAGATCCTCGTCATCCCCAGCAATCGCCCGAAAATGGAGGCCCCGATGCTGCCCGTGGCGGCGAGCGGAAATGCCGTGAACGCCGCGACGCCGATGAACGTCATGCGCTTCATCCACGGCTGATGCCTGAGGATCAACTGTCCGTCAGCGACAAGCTCGCTGATTTTTGGCCCCAACAGCGGCAGGCGAAACATGAACCCGATGTGGAATGCCAAAGTCACGGCGACCATGATATCCATATAACTGACCATCAGAAACAACCGCTCGGAGGAGAGCAGCGTATGGGCTTCCACCGATTCGGGATCGGACCCGCTCAGAATGATGAACCGCCCAAAGAAAAAGAACGCGGCGAGCATGGTATACACCAGCCGCTGCATATACGCCCCTCCCATCGTGATGGTGATCAACACCATCAGAGCGATAGTGAGCGCGAACGGGCCGACGAGCGTGAGCCACCACACGAGGGGGAATCGCCTGCGAAAGGAATGCTCGAATTCCAGAAAGGATTCGAGGATTCGTGTCTTGATCGCATTCAAGTCCTCTTCGTGTTGCGAAACGGATTCGGGAGGACTCTCAAGTTTCACTGAGACCATCTTTCGGTAATGCTTGAATTCTCGCGGGAAAAAGCCGGCAGCGCTCGCTTAGTTTCAAGCGAAAAACGATCGAATCCGCCCGTGCTCTACCGCAGTTGACTTTCGGTATATTTCAACTGTAACCGCAACGTCAGGATCCGACAAGCGACTCTTGCAACCCCGCATCGGCGGCGACGGACTTGCGTCTGCCGCGCCACAGGAAGTGCGGAGCGAACAGCGGTCGAGAAAGCGATTCGGCGCTCGCCACTTCCACCCGCTTCTTGCGACCGGAACGTAAGCATAACAAAGCCGGCAGGATCATCAACTCACCCAGCATCGAAGCCAGCATTTGCGCGGACATCAGATAACCGAACCTGACGGTCGGGGTAAACTGGCTCAAGCAGAGCGCCAACATGCCAAAACTGGCGATGATCGTCGAATCGAGCATCGGGGCGCCGGTGTGCTGCAGCGCCAGTTTACTCGACTCAATCGACGACTTACCCGCTCGATAATGCTCCTGATACGACACCAGGAAATGGAACGTGCAGTCGACAGAGATACCCAGCGCGATGCTCCCGGTCATCATCATGCCGATATCGACCGAAAGTCCGCAATATCCCACGACTCCGAACACGAGAATGATCGGAATGACATTCGGTACCATGGCGATCAACCCGGCGGTGAACGATCGCAGCGAAATGATCATCACCGCGGTAATCATCAAGAATGCGGTTGTCAGGCTTTTCCAGAAGCCGTTGAAAATATCGACCTGTGCTCCTTCGAGAATCGGCCCCAGCCCGGTGAAGTAGACCGTCGAAGTTCCCGCCAGTTGCGTGAGTTCGCGGCGAATCTGTTCCTGCGACGTGCCGTCTCGGCGATCCATGCGGATGCAGATCCGCCACAGGTCGTGATTCCAGGCGGTATAATTCTGCTCCTGCTGGTAACTTTGCGCGAGGTTCAGCAGTTGCATGACTTCGAGCGTATTTTCGGGGAGCACTTCGGGGAAAAACGTCGCGAGCGAAAAGACGTGCCTGACGCAGCGATGTTTTTCGAATTGCTCCTGAACGGCGCGGACATGTTGCAGCCGATCCACGAATGGAAGTTCCGCCTGCTGAAAGTCGACGACCGCCTCGATCGAATCGATGCTCGTCAGATCGTGCTCGATGCGCCTTAAGTCCTTGAGCGCCCAGTTATCGTGCGGCAGAAAATCAACCGGGTCGATGTGCGAGCGGAGCTGCGCCACGCCATACATGGCGACGCATAACAGGATTCCGGCGGCAGCGAGCAAGACCCGCTTGTGATCGTTGACCCAGTCCGACCAGAACACGGGGTTCCAGACGCGGCGATCGATCCGCACGGTACACTTGGGCCAGACGACGCACAGGGCGGGGGTGATCCCCAGGCCGACGATGAAGGCCACGACCGACCCCAAAGCCGCCGCGTATCCGAACTGGCTGACAGGAAGAATATTGCTGGCGTTCAGCGACATCAAGCCGATCAGCGTCGTCACCGTCGACAGGACGCACGGGTTGAACGATTCCTTAAGCGCCCGCGACAGCGGGTTAGGATCGTTCTCTTCGACGGCCGACGAGTAGTATCCCAGAAAGTGAATTGAAACCGAGAGGGTGAAGATCATCACCATCACCGAGAGGGCGCCCATGATGAAATTCATTTCGGCCCCGAACAGTGCCATGCAGGCCTGCGTGAGGCTAATCCCCCAGATCGTAATTCCCAGCAGCGACAGAGACATGCCCCAATGCCCGACGAAGTAGTACAGCAGCGAGAGGCTGATGAGCAGCGTCAGCGTGAAAAACTTGTTGTTCGAAGTTTTTCCCCCCAGGCGATCGAGTTCGGTGACGATGACAGGTTCGCCGGTTAATGCAACCTGTTCGGGACTCAGTTGGCAGTACTGAATGGCCTCTTGCACGCCCGCGACGACACGCCCGCGCTGCGCGATCCCCTCGGGGGTTAGCGTGGCGACCAGGCCGATCATCTTGCCCGACGACGATAGCAGCATGCCGTTCAGCCGTTCGTGAGAACTTGCGTCGGCCACGCCGAATTCGTGCATGCGACTGCGCAGACGGTCGGGAGTCCAACAGGAGCGAATTCCGAACGTCTGGTCGATGCGGCCGGCAAAGGCCTCGACCAGTCTCGCATCGACGTCCGTGGTATCGATGCCGATGATGATGGATTCATCCATCCCGAAATCGTCTTTGAATTGCTCGTAAACCGCCCGCTCGGGGGTGTTCCGAGGCAGCCAGGTTTCGATATCGTTGTTCGAGGTGATTCCTGCGCCGATGTAGAACAGCACGGGGAAGCTCAATATCACCAGACAGATGATGGATTTGCTATGGGCCTGATAAAACGAAGAGATCATGCGATAGTTTTTTCCGGGCACTGCAATCTTTGAATCGAACCGAACCGTATTCAACGATACTTCGAAAGTCCGTTTTTCGAATCGCGAAATACCTGGCGGGATTGAAAGACCGCGGCTGCTGTCAGGGTATGTGGTTTCGTTTTCGACTTATTCCACAAATGATTTCATCGCCCGCCGAATGAAGATCTATCGGCGAAGCAGGTCTTGAATTGAGTTCGCTGTTCTATCTGGAAAAATCTCAAGCTCTTTCTGTCGATTTTCATTCCCCGAAAAATTCCGGCAGAAATCGACGTTTCCAGGTTGGAACGCGGCCCGATGAATTGCCATCGTGCGGTGGTGAGTTGGATCTGTCCGATCGTTGTTGGCGAGAGAGTTGGTATGATTGGTGTCAGTGAGTGGAGTCGGTCGGAAATGGGGCTGCATCGACGACAGCCCTGCCGGATGAATCGTCTTTGCCCTCAAACGACCCGCCCGCGAATAGTCCCCCTGGGATCCCGACTACCCCGATCACTTCGGCAATCAATCCTTCGCTTATTTTGTATCGGATGAATCCCAATACCACGTGGATGGAATCGAAATGTGAATGAGTACGGTTTGGGACAGAAAACTTTCCCGCCGTTACCGCCTGAAACATAGGAGTCGCTTGCCCACGAAGCAAGACCCTTATGACCCGCCAGGTCGATGCCGCAATCGATGGCCGTCTCAGATTTTACACCGATCAGACCCTCCCGGCATCCGGCACCAACGGCGAGATTTTCCCGATCGAATCGCGTGATGCAATGCGAGAGGTCTGCCGTACCGAAACGGCCGGCGCAAACGGCACATCTTAACGGTGATGCTCAGGCAGAGATGTGGACCAGCCATTGCCACAGCCAGTGCGGTACGGCGAACAATCCCAACGTGACCGTCGCGCACAATACGACGCCGACAAACGCGGGAACTTCCTGACTGCGATCGACCGGTTTGGCCGGCGCATCGAGATACATGCTCGCCACCAACCGCAGGTAATACCATGCGGCGATCGCCGCGTTCAATGCCATAAACACGGCCAGCCAACGCCCTGCCGGCGTTCCTTCCAACCACGCGGCCATGAACAGATTCAGCTTGCCGAGGAAACCCGCGGTCGGTGGGAGCCCCGTCAAGCTGAACAGGAAGATCGCCATCAATAGCGCCGCCGCGGGATGCGTCTGACTCAGTCCCGCGAGATCGCCGACTGATTCCATCGAACGATCGGCACGATTGAGATACACCAGGATCGAGAAGACCCCCGCCGTCATCGCTCCGTATACGGCGAGATAGAATAACGCGGCCTGAACACCATACACCGGAGCGGAGTGGTTCTGTTCGATGGCCAGTCCGACGAGCAGATAGCCCGCATGGGCGATGCTGGAGTACGCCAGCAGACGTTTGACGTTGGTTTGCAGCAAAGCAAAAACGTTCCCGACCAGCATCGTCACGACCGCGGCGATCCAGAGCGCCGGACCGCCGATTTGCGAGATGACGCCGGTCGTCGATAACAATCCGAATATGCGGATGATCGCCACAACGCCGACGATCTTGGGCACGACGGCCAACAACGCCGCCCCGAGAAACGACGTCCCCTGAAAGACGTCCGGTGCATAAAAGTGAAACGGGACCGCCGACAACCTGAAACTCAGCGCGGCTATGATCAGCAGCGTCGGCACGATCAGAATCACCGGAACGGCATACGGCTGCACCGGCTTCAATGCCGACTGGATCGCGAGCAGATGGGTCGATCCCGTCATTCCGTAAAGGTAGCTGAAGCCGAATAACAGCAGCGCGGACGAGAACACGCTGAGCAGAAAATATTTCGTCACCGCTTCCTGCGCCGCGGCATCTTTTCGAGAAAGGTACATCAGCACATACGTGGGGATGCTCACGAGTTCCAGCGCGAGGAACATGTAAACCAGATCGTTGGACGCCGCAGTGAGAGAAACCCCCGCGAGCGTGATCAAGAGGCAACCATACGTTTCAGCGGCCAGATTGTCGGGAACCTGATTCCAACCCAGCAGCAGCAACACGACACCGACGGCGACGGTCAAGCCGCGCGTAAACCAGACCAACCCATCGATCTGGAACGGACTGTACAAACTGCCGATGGATGCCGTTGAGTTCGGATCGGTATTCCACAGGACGACCGAAAACAATAAGGCGATTAGCGTCAGGCCGGCCCAGCGATGGCGCAGTCCGCTCGGTGCCTCGCCCTGACTGCCGACCAGAAACGGGCCCGCGAGAAACTGCACGCATGCCGTCGCAATCAAAATCAATTCGGGGAGAATGCGCGAGACGCTCCCCTGAAAAATATCGAGTGCGGAAATATCAACAGCCGAATCCACGTCTTCACCTCACTTCGACGGCGGAAAATTTTGTCACGGAATCAGCCTGCTCATCGCCTTCGCCTCGCGCACGTCGATGCACGTACATGCGGTCTTGTTCGAACGGACGCACCAGTGCCCGCACGTCGTGTTCGATCGTCTGCATGACCGGGGCGGGATAAACGCCGATCCACAGGCAGAGCACGGCGAGCGGTACGACGGCGATCGCCTCTCGCAGATTCATATCGGGAGCATGTTCGGTATGCGGCGGCGTCTTGACCGATCCGAAAAAGCCGCGCTGCAGCAGGTTCAGCAGATACCAGGCTCCGAGAATCACCCCGCTCGCTCCGATGACGGCATAGAGCGGATGCGATTCGAACATGCCGAGCAACGAGAGAAACTCGCCGACGAATCCGTTGAGGCCGGGAACTCCCATGCTGGCGAGGCAGATGAAAACCATCGCGACGGAGATCAGGGGGATGCGTTGGGCCAGCCCTCCCAATTCGGTCAGTTGCCGCGTGTGGTAGCGTTCGTAGACCATTCCGACGAGCAAGAACAGAGCACCCGTCGAGAGGCCGTGATTGAGCATCTGCAGGATGCTGCCGCTGATTCCCGCCGCGTTGAGGGCGAACATCCCCAGCATACAGAAACCGAGATGGCTGATGCTGCTGTAGGCGACGAGGCGTTTGATGTCGTTTTGGGCGAGTGCTCCCAGTGCTCCGTAGATGATGCCGATCGTCGACAGCGTGGCGATCAGCGGCACCCCCAGTTCGAGGCAGGCATCGGGCAACAAGGGGAGACACAAGCGGAGGAAACCGACCGTCCCCAGTTTCAGCAGCACACCGGCCAATATCACGCTTCCCGCAGTGGGAGCCTCCACATGCGCCAGCGGCAACCACGTATGAAACGGAACGAGCGGAACCTTGATCATGAATCCGGCGGAAAGCGCCAGAAACAACGTGATCTGCAAACTCGGCGGTAACGGGTTGTCGGCGAGCGCAGAAGCGAGTTCCGGAATCGAAAACGGATTCGACAGATGCAGATGGTTGAACGATTGAATTCCCAGCATCACCAGCCCGAGCAGCGTCACCACGCTCCCCGCCAACGTATAGATAAAAAATCGACCGGCAGCGTATCGACGTTGCGAACCGCCCCAGATTCCCACGAGGAAAAACAGCGGGATCAACGTGAACTCGAAAAAGACGTAGAACAGAATCAGGTCGAACGCACAAAAGGCTCCGAGCAGACTCGATTCGAGTATCAACAGGCAGACGTAATATTCAGTGACCCGTTCGCGGATCGACTCCCACGAAATCAAAATCGACGAGACCGTCAGCAGCGAGGTAAGCAACACCATCAGGACACCGACCCCGCCGAGACCGAGATAGATTTCCAATTTAAGGCCGGCACTCTGCGCGAGGCCGTTTGCGTCGGCTTCAACCGTCGCACCGTTATCGCCCGCACCTCGGCTGAAGTCGAGCCAGACGTGACGGAATTCCTGCCGGGGTTCGACCGGTCCACGGTTCGCGATTTCGACTGCAGAGGTCACATTGAGGCTTCGCTTCGTCAAGGCGGAATCCTGGGCGGCGAGAGTCAGCGCCAAACCCAGCGTTCCCAGCGAAGTCCATAACGCCGTCCAGCGCGTGACCGATGAATCCGACGAGCGGAAGATCATCAGCAACACCGCGCCGGCCACCGGCAAAAAAATCATGATCGGAATGAGACTGGACATACCACGTTCACTTCTTAATAATTCTAACACAACCTCTGTGCTGCATGATTTTCTGCAAATGTTCAGACCGTTTCGACAGGCACAACCGGTTGTGTTAGGATCCCTTAGAAAATCTTACTAAACCCTCAAGACGCCGAATTCAACGCCACGAACGGCATCACCCCGTCCAGGCCTGCAGCATCACCAACAGCATGACGACGAATCCGCCGAACATCACCAGCAGATACGACTGCGCCAAGCCGTTCTGCAACGGTTGGATCGCGCGGCCGAACCAGCGCGGCATCGCACCGAACAGATTCAGCACCTGATCGATCACATAACGATCGAAGAGCAGACACAATTGAGCCAGCCCTCGCAGTGGAAATACCACAAGCGCAAAAAAGATCTCGTCGAAGTAAAAGCGTTCCTGAGAACAGCGATAAAGCGAACTGCATTGCCGGGCCCAGTTCTGCACCGTTTCGCGCGAACCGGTGTACAACAACTTCGCCAGCCCGATCCCGGCCAGCGCGGCGATCGTGCTGATGAGCATGATATTCCAGTGCATGCCATGTTCACCTGCGGCGGGGAGGCCCGGCGTCTTTTCGAGATAATGGGCGAATAATCCCGTCGGTCCCAGAATCAAGCCGATGGCCAGCGCGAAGAACGCCAGCACGCACAGCGGCCGGGCCATTGCGGGAGGAGACTCGTGCGGATGTGCCCCCGCTTCCGGCGGAAACCGCTCCGGCCCGTGAAACGTCATGTAGTAGGCGCGGAACGTATAAAACGCGGTCATCACCGCCGTCGCGAGCGCCATCATCCACAAGATGAAGAACAAGTTACCGTGCTTTTCGTGATGCGACGCTTCTGAAAGCGCGACGAGGATTTCATCCTTGCTCCAAAATCCCGACAGCAGCGGAAACCCGGCAAGTGCAAGCGCCCCCGCCAGAAAGCAGAGATGCGTGATCGGCATGACGCGGGCCAACCCGCCGAACCGCCGCATGTCGATGACGTCCCCCATCGAATGCATCACGCTCCCGGCGGAAAGAAACAACACCGCCTTGAAGAATGCGTGCGTAAACAGGTGAAACATCGCCGCCGTGACGGCAAACGTGGCCCATTGCGGCCCCGCCGCCGCGCTGCCGAGCGCCAGGAACATGAACCCCAACTGACTCACCGTCGAATACGCCAGCACCCGTTTCAGGTCGTTCTGCGTCAAAGCGATCAACGCGGCGAGGACTGCGGTAATTCCGCCAATCGTGGCGATCATGACCTGCACGTCGGGAGCGTGCATATACAGCGGAGTGCAACGGGCCACCATATAAACCCCCGCCGTCACCATCGTGGCGGCGTGAATGAGTGCGCTGACGGGAGTCGGGCCTTCCATCGCGTCCGGCAACCAGACGTGCAGCGGAAACTGCGCCGATTTCCCCCTCGCGCCGATGAACAGCAGCATGGTGATGCCGTAGATCAGTTCGGGTCGCGCGATCGCTAGTTTGCTGATGAGATCGGGTCGCCCTAACACGCCGTCGTAATCGAGAGTGCCGAATGTCGTCCAGATCAGGAAGATCCCCAAGAGAAAGCCGAAGTCGCCGATCCGGTTGACGACGAACGCTTTTTTCGCCGCGGCGGCTGCGCTCGGTCGGCTGAACCAGAAGCCGATCAGCAGATAACTGCATAACCCGACCGCTTCCCAGAAGACGAACAGCAGCAGAAAATTATTCGCCAGCACCAACATGCACATCGAGAACACGAACAGCGAAAACGCCGCGACGAAGCGGGGATAGCCCGGATCGCCGTGCATGTATCCGCCGGCGAAAATCGCCACCAGCAGGCTGACGAGCGTCACCATCGAGAGCATGATGGCGGTCATCGCATCGGCGCGGATGTCGATCGAAATCTTCAAGTCGCCGACCCGCAGCCACTCGTAACCCGTGCTGCGAAAGATCGACGTCAGCCCGTGCTGCGATTTTGAAGCCGGTGCTGTCGTTGATTCAGGGAGTGCCGATGCAGTCGCTGCCACCGCGCTCTCTG
>JBJXGP010000345.1:0-4202 GCA_046160425.1 Planctomycetaceae bacterium | reverse complement strand
TACCATTCTTGAGCGAGGGGGTCATCTTCTTCGGCTTCGTCGTCCCCTTCCTCATCGTCGTCCTCTTCGTCATCGTCATCGTCGAAGTCGTCGTCTTCCTCGTCGTCGTCTAATAAATCATCCTCGTCCTCTTCCTCGTCATCGTCTTCGAAGTCGTCTTCGAGTTCATCTTCGTCTTCGTATTCTTCTTCAGATTTCATGGCGCCGTTTCTTGGGGTGAAAGGGAGTCGGTCTAAGATAGGTTTTTGGTGACGCATTCGGGGGATTCTCTCGATTGGTTTGGCGAAAGTCAAGCAACTGTGAATGAGTGTATATGCGGGTAGTGGTTTCAGGGGATGAGTTACGATTTTGATGGATGCATTTTGATCCGCACGGGCGAAATCACAATTCGCATCCGGTTGCGATGGTGACTGCTCCCCTTTACAATCTGGCACATGACACCCTGGGAATTCTGGATCGACGTCGGTGGCACATTTACCGATTGTCTGGCACGCACCCCCGACGGCGATTTGAGAACCTTGAAGGTTCTGAGTTCGGGCATTGTGAAAGGGCAAGTCGGCACGAGATCATCGGCGTTGTCAATCGTCGATCCGCACCGGAAATTCGATCCCCCCCATTTTTGGGATGAATACCAGATATCGTTTTCCGACGCTTCAGGTGCGATAATACAGTCGACACGTGTGACCGCATTCGACCCTGCTTTGGGGACGATCACGTTAGCCGACCCGCTCCTGAAAACGGTGGTTCCCGGATCGAAGTACGAGCTCACATCGGGACAGGAAGCGCCGATACTGGCCATCCGCTATTTTCTGCAACTGCGAAAATCGGACTCGATTCCGCCCGTCATCGTCAAGTTAGGGACGACTCGCGGCACGAATGCACTTCTCGAACGCAAAGGTGCCCGAACTGCTTTTATAACGACTCGCGGTTTTCGCGACGTGCTCTTGATCGCCAATCAGGACCGTCCACGTTTGTTCGATCTGGTGATCCAGAAGCCCAGCGCGCTGTTCGAGACCGTCGTCGAAGTCGATGAACGGCTCGATGCCGACGGCAAAGTTCTCGTTTCGCCCGATCCGCAGGCGATCCGCAATTCACTCGCCGAAGTACATGGGCAAGGAGTCGTCTCGCTGGCGATCTGCCTGATGCATGCCTTTGCCAACCCGATGCACGAAGAATTGATCGAACAGATCGCCCGCGAGGTCGGTTTTCGCGAGGTCAGCCGTTCAAGCAAACTTTCGCCCCTCATCAAGATTGTCTCGCGCGGCGATACGACGGTTGTCGATGCCTATCTCAATCCCGTGCTGCGGGAGTACGTGCAGCGACTCCGCTCGCAACTTGCCGGGAGCAGCTTGAAGATCATGACATCGGCTGGTGGACTCGTCGAAGCCGAGAATTTCGTCGGGAAGGACAGCCTCCTCTCTGGACCCGCGGGGGGTGTCATTGGATTTTCTCGCGTCGCTCAGCAGGCCGGTTTCACGCATTCCATCGGCTTCGACATGGGCGGAACCAGCACCGACGTCTCGCGATTCGATGGACGTTACGAACTCGAATTCGAGACCAAAAAAGCAGGGGTTCGCGTCACTGCCCCGATGCTCGCCATTGAAACCGTCGCCGCCGGCGGCGGAAGCATTTGCGACTTCGACGGCGTGAAGCTGATCGTCGGACCGGCGAGTGCGGGGGCCAATCCGGGACCGGCGTGTTATGGCCGCGGCGGACCGTTGACCGTCACCGACGTGAATCTGTATCTCGGGAAAATACTTCCCGAACGATTTCCGTTTCCGCTCGATGTTGCGGCGGTTGAAGATCGCTTACGGCAATTGAGCGACCGGATGGCGTCCGCTTCCGTTCCCTTGAATTACACTCCTCGCGAACTCGCGGAAGGTTTCGTACGCGTGGCGAATGCCAACATGGTGCGGGCGATGCGGAACATCTCGGTCGCCAAGGGTTACGACCCCGCCGATTACGTGCTCGTTACATTCGGCGGTGCCGGTGCGCAACATTCGTGCGCGCTGGCTCGCGATCTGGGTATAAGCCAAATTCTGATTCATCCGTGGGCCGGCGTGCTGAGCGCCTACGGCATCGGCATGGCCGACGTTCGCCGTTTCGCCGAGCAGGCGGTTCTCAAACCGTATTCTTTGGAAGTCGTCTCCGAAATCGAATCCCTCTTTCAAATGCTCGAAGTGCGATTGCGGAAGGAAGTCCAAAAGGAGGGTGTTCCCGACGAGCGCATCGAACCTCCGCGTCGGTCGCTCGATCTTCGCTACAAAGGGGTCGAAGCGATCATCAATATCCCCCGCCCCAATGGCGGAGATTATGCCGCGCAGTATGCCGCCGCTCATCAGCAGTTATATGGTTATCAACATGCGAATAGACCGCTGGAGATCGTCGCTGCACGCGTCGAAGTGGTGGGGCGGATGAAATCCCCCCCTGCCCCGACCGGTACGATTCAGGAGCGGAAGCCGGAACCGACGCGGCACACCGAAACGTGGTTCGGCGGCAAACCGTGGAAAACCTCCGTCTTCTTTCGCGAGCAATTGCAGCCCGGCGATCAATTGTTCGGTCCGGCGATCGTCTGCGAACCGACGTCGACGATCGTCATCGACCCTGGCTTTGAAGCAAAGATTCTATCGGCGGGGGAGTTATTGCTCACCGATCAAGGGACGTCGACTGGACCGCGCGTCACGACAGAGGCTGACCCGGTGATGCTGGAGATTTTCAACAATCTATTCGCGTCGATCGCCGAGCAGATGGGGATCACACTCCAGCGAACCGCATCGTCGACCAATGTGAAAGAACGTCTCGATTTCAGTTGCGCGGTCTTCTCGCCGCGAGGCGATCTGGTCGTAAATGCTCCGCATATCCCCGTACATCTGGGGGCGATGAGCGAAACGGTCAAACGCATTCTCGCCGACAATCCCGAGCTGGCTCCCGGCGACGTTTACGTCACCAACGATCCGTATCGCGGCGGTTCGCATTTGCCAGACGTCACCGTGATTACTCCGGTGCATGATGCCGAGAGCGGAGAATTACGGTTCCTCACCGCGAGCCGCGCCCATCATGCGGAAATCGGCGGGATCGTCCCCGGCAGCATGCCCCCGTTCTCGAAGAATCTCGGAGAAGAGGGGGTGTTGATCCGCAACTTCAAACTCGTCGATCGCGGCCGATCGCACGAAGATGAAATGCGGACGCTGCTGACTTCGGGGCCGTATCCGACGCGAAACGTCGCCGACAATCTCGCCGATATCACCGCCCAGGTGGCCGCGAATCAATCGGGGGTTCGCCTGCTGCTCGATTTGATCAAACGGTACACACCGGCGGTTGTCGGAGCGTACATGGAACACATTCAACGGGCGGCGTCGACGAAAATGCGGATGGCGCTGCGCAACATTCCCGACGGAAAATATTCGCGGACCGATCATCTCGACAACGGATCGCCGATTTCCGTCACGATCACCAAACAGGGGGAAACCGCGACGGTCGACTTCACGGGAACCGGCCTCGTTCTGTCGACCAACTTGAATGCCAACCGGGCGATCATCACCGCCGCGGTGCTGTATGTCTTTCGCTGCCTGATCAACGAAGACATTCCCCTCAACAGCGGCGTGCTCGAACCGGTGGAGATCATTCTGCCGGAATGCTTGCTCAATCCAACGGGAAACGCCGACCCCAAGAAAAGCCCGGCGATGGTGGGAGGCAATGTCGAAACGTCGCAGCGCGTCGTCGATGTGCTGCTCGGTGCTCTTGGTGTCGCCGCCGCCAGTCAGGGGACGATGAATAATCTCACGTTCGGCGATGAGACGTTCGGATATTACGAAACGATCTGCGGCGGGAGCGGCGCGACGCCGTCAGCCGACGGTGCCGATGCCGTGCATACGCATATGACGAACACGCGACTGACCGATGCGGAAGTGATCGAACGACGATACCCGGTTCGCATCCACGAGTTTTCGATACGGCACGGCTCAGGGGGACAGGGGCAACATCACGGCGGCGACGGCATCATCCGGCGGATCGAATTCTTGAAATCGGTGCGGGTCTCGATTCTCTCCGAACGGCGGGGGCCGTATCCTCCGTTTGGACTCGCCGGGGGCGAACCGGGAGCCTTGGGCCGAAATACGCTGCAAAAGAGTAATTCACAAAATCCCGGAACTCACGAAAACATCGACGACTTGGGAGGCAAAGTCAGCCTCCAGGTCGACCCC
>JBJXGP010000344.1:0-4080 GCA_046160425.1 Planctomycetaceae bacterium | reverse complement strand
AGTGGGCCTGTATCCATCCTTGGGTCGATCTGGCGTTGGGGAATGGCGTAGTACAGCCGACGCCAGAGCAAACGGTCCATCGCCCGCCGCCCGTCCCTTCACCAACCGCAAAGGTGTTGCTGGTGCCGTCGGTGATAGCGCTGATCTTTGTGTGATGCACCAAATCGAACATGCCCAGCGAAGTCGACGGGATGGGCGTGGGAGAGTTATACAGGCACCAGGCGTCATTCGGCCCTTTGGAGAGGATATAGTCGGTTGCTCCCAGCGTATTGGCAGAAAACGCGGGAACCGTTCCGCCGAAAAGTGTATTGATCAGCGTGACATCGATCGGATTATTATGTGTCGCCGACGGGCAGGCAAACACCGGCATGACCCTGGATGCCACATTGGTCCCGGATTGAGAAAGCCATGGCAGATTGAAGTTGTAGAAATTGTACATGTTGGCCTGATCGATGTACGGCAAAATCATCGCGAATGGGCTGGCATAGACATTCCAGGTAAAGCCGACCTGCTGGGTCAGACCACCGGGAAACGTCAGAAACGCATCGTGGTAGTTGTGCAAGGCCAACCCGATCTGCTTCAAATTGTTCTTGCACTGCATTCGCCGGGCCGCTTCCCGTGCTTGCTGCACGGCAGGCAATAACAGGGCGATCAGGACCGCTATGATGGCGATCACAACCAAGAGTTCGATGAGCGTAAAACCTCGCTTCGCTGTTGGCTTCGACATGGAATAGCCTCCTGAATCTAATGGTATAACAGAATGATCCGTTCTGGCACAAAAGAAAAATCAAGCGTTTTTTCGCTGGAATGGAGTTCAACCACATCCGTAGCGTTTGTGTTCTATCTGGTGGGGCATATTGCAGCTTTCCTCGCGGCCCGATGCGATGCACTTTCAAGGCCAAATAAACAGCGACGCTATGCATCCGCCGGGATGCCATACGAACATCATACGAATCATACGGAAGGTCGAACGGTTCGCGACCCGATACCTCATACCAATCAAACTGACGAGAGAAATGAAGATGCAATCGAGATGATATGAGTATTTATACATCTCAACATTAGGAGTTGCAAGAGTAGCCGTTCACACCCCAAATGCCAAACTCGGCGGTGTTCGGCTTGGTGGCGGGGCATAAGCCGCTTCGGCGTTGCCCCGGATGTCGTAAACGGGGCGACGTAAAACCTTATGCCCCGCTACCCAGCCGGCAAAATTCTCCACAGCGGTGTTGAATTCACCCGGCGCTGTTATCATATAGAAAGCATTTCAGTCCCCCAGAAAAGTCTCAGGGGCGTAGTCCCAGCCTTGAGGGGAACTCTTTGATGACTGGTCGCGAATTCAAGATCCACCAATGAGAAAAGCTGGGACGAGTCCCATCCTACAAGACTCCGTGAAGAGGGCGCTGATAGTACCCTTCGAATATTTACGGGAATAAAGCCATGCGAACAATCACAGTGACCTTCTGCACGATCATAATCGGCTCATTCTTACTTTCCCTCACGCCGGCTGGGGAACCGGAAGCTCCGGACGACGAAAACATGGTGGACGATGTGGCTGGCTTTGGGAAAAGTGTCGTTGCCGTTCGTCCTCGATGGTCGGATAGACGCATGACATTGACCTGCGAAAACTGCACGGGGCTCGAGTTGGGACGGCTGCTTACGAAACAGCAGCTCATCAGCAAGATTCCATTGAGATTTGATGAATATGACGAATTCGTGCATAACGGTGACAAGGCGATGATCCTTGACCACCGGAGGATCAATGTCGACCTTCACGACATCCCCATTCTCGAGGGGGCGGCAGAAATTGCTTCGCAGTTAAAGGTCAATGTATCACGCGATTTTGCGAAATCGATGGGTTATCTGGCTATGCGGGATGGATTCGACTCTCCAATCAGGTATTGGACCGCGGTCGGGCCGCTCTTGCTCGTCGCCAGAATGACCTCAACATCCAACGCGGAGAATCCAGCGGAATGGGAACTCAGGGTATCGCCGGTGTATTTCGACGCGGAAGCGGACCAAACGGCAATTGTGATCCGCGATGTGGAAGTCGTGACCAAATCGGGAGAGGCGGTTCCCATAAATATGCAGCGAGCGACAAATGGAGAATGGCTCGGGGCGTTAACCGTCAGCCCAGCGGAGTTGACGGGTATACGCGGAAGGGTGCTGGCGATTGTGGCGAGGGATCTTTTGGAAATTCAGATTCGTCCTGGTCAGTCCTGCACTCTGTCGAAGCCATACAAAGTCGACGTTCGATGCGCTGACGTTCAAAAGACAAATCGGCTGTTTGTCGTGCCGATGGGGTCTAACGAGGAAAGCGAGGTTCGCTTCAAAGAGGAGGGGAAACCCATCTATCATGCGACATTGCAGATGAGGTGGGCGAAGGCTCCGACACCGAACGAAATTAGCGCCACGTGGGATTTTAACAATGACAGCCGTGATGATATACGCATGGATGGCCTGCAAGACCTTATGCGCAAACGTACTTTTCTCCAGTTTGAGCGCAATATCAATAAGACTCCGTCCGATCGAATTATTGGTGAGGTCACGCCGACTTTCAGATATGCGGCCCACGTCGAAGGTGCTCCGCGCGCCGAATTCGTTCAGGACGATTTTGGAATGTCGATCTGCCTTTGTTCGCCGAATGCCGATGAAGTCGACACCTGCCACGAGTTAGTATTCAGCCGGAGAGAGATTTTTCGGGATACCTTTCAGATCGACATTCCGCCCAGCCGAACCGACGTCTATGCGCGTGCCGATTCGTCGAAGGAACCTGACGGGGAACCTGTCGCGCCGCTAATCCGCGAATCTTCGGAACCCGACATGACGAATTCAATCGGCATTCCCTTTATACTGATCCCGGCTGGTGAGTTCATGATGGGAGGCGACCAGTTACCGGGCGAGGTGGGACGGAACAGGAGCCATGGGGAGGCGCTTCATAAGCCATCGTTTTATGTGAACGAGCACCCGCAACACAAGGTCCGCATCGGCAAACCGTTCTACATGAGCGTTTATGAGGTCACGCAGTCCGAGTGGGAAAACGTGACTGGAAGCAATCCCAGTCATTACGCAGCCTCCGGGGGGGAGAAAGCAAAGGTCGAGGGGCAGGATACGTCACGCTTCCCCGTGGAAGCAATCACATGGTACGACGCCATCGAGTTTTGCAATCGGCTTTCCGGGAAGGATAAACTCGACCCGTACTATACGCTGCGCGGCGTGAAACGCGAGGAAGGCAAGATCACACACGCGGATGTCTTGATAGCCGGCGGCACCGGCTATCGCCTGCCGACCGAGGCGGAGTGGGAATACACCTGCCGGGCCGGCACAACCACGGCCTTCCATTTCGGCAATACGTGTAACAAGGAGCAAGCCAATCTGCTCACAGGTTACCCGGAAGTGAAGGTAGAACCTGAGAAGTGGTTTCCATTTTTGCCCACAAAAGCCGTCGGATCATTTGAACCGAATGCGTTCGGGTTGTATGACATGCACGGCAATGTCGCCGAGTGGTGCTTTGACGTGCATGACAGAACTGCCTTTATGAATCGAGGCGAGATTACGGTTGACCCAGTGGTGTTGCGTCCTTCCGACGATGCACTTCACAATTTTGCCGACCCGGTGGATGATTGGTTCTACTACGATTACATCCTGACGGGACAGGAACGGGTCATACGTGGCGGCGATTCTTCCCAAAGCGCCGGAATGTCTCGATCTGCGTGTCGATACTGTGGCAATCCGAGTTATGGGTGGGGAAGCGGCCTGCGGCTTGCGAGGGATCAATAGATTCCAAACACCCACCCGGCCACGGTGCTGAAAACGCTCAAGCGTGTTATCATAGAGAGCGCAATTCGACTCTTCGGAAAAGTCCCAATTCCCTCAAGGAGATTCTCTCATGCGCGGCATCTCGACAATCCTTTCGGCGAGCGTGATTCTGATAACTCTCGGCGCGGCGGGGTGGCGGGGCATAAGCCGCTTCGGCGTTGCGCCGGATGTCGTAAACGGGGCGACGTAAAACCTTACGCCCCGCCACCCAGCCGCAAGACGCATCGATGTGTGAAGCATGAAAACGAAGAAGCGAAGTTTACC
>JBJXGP010000343.1:0-4483 GCA_046160425.1 Planctomycetaceae bacterium | reverse complement strand
CCCAATTGAGGGCAATCGATAGCCTCGATTCCGGCAATCTGTTACACTCAAACGCGGCATGGGGTCGAAAAACCGAAAAATCCGTCAATTGGTTCACGCAATGTTCGCTGCCGGATTCGTGGTAAGTCTCGCGCAACGCGGAATGGCTGACGAACCGGCGAAGGCGACTCGGCATCGGATGTCGTTTCCGGGGCAAACCGCGGGCCGTGAAATGGAAGTAGCAACGGCGACCGCTTGGGTAAGTTGGCTCCGCAACCGCAATTACGACATTGGCGGTTTTCTTAGGACGGATTCAACGCTGGATGTCATCCTCCGGCCGGGTGATTCGCTGCAAAAACTTCTCGATGTCGGCTTCGTGGTTCTGGAGACCGAGGCTTCCGTGCCGTTGTCCGGGGCTGAAAGGTTGTTAGACCCGCCCCCGGGATATGCCGACCCGGCCGCTATAGACACTTTCATGAACGCAGTGACTGCCAGCCATCCGGGTATCTCGCGGAAGTTCGTGATCGGTCAATCGAACGAAGGCCGCAACATCCTTGCGATGGAAATCTCGGACAACCCCGGTATCGCCGAGGACGAACCCTCGATCTTGCTGAACGGATTGCATCACTCGCGTGAGGTAGTCACTCCGCACGTTGTCATGGACGCGATCACGTATCTGACGAGTGAATATGCGGCCGGGAACCCGGAAGTGGCACAGTGGGTCCAGAACTACAAGATTTTCTGCGTGCCAATGGTGAACCCTGACGGGAGCCATCGGGTGCACAATGTTGACGATTTCCATCGGAAAAACATGCGCGCGGTTTGCACGGGAGGCGGAAGTCCAAACCCCGGCGTGGATTTAAACCGCAATTATCCTTATCACTGGGGTTCCGGTGCCGCCAATTGCGACCGTGGAACCGGTTCAAGCGGAACGGCATGTAATGATACTTACCGCGGAACCGGGCCGGCGTCGGAACCGGAAACCCTGGCGATGATGGGTTTGGCCGCCGCAGAGCGATTCGTGATCGCCGTTTCTTATCATTCTTACGGCCAATTCATCGATTACCCCTATGCCTGCAACGACGGCAATCCGGACAACCGAATGCCGGAGCATGAAATGATCGACGAACTCATGCATGGCGCGGCGTCGGGTATCTCGACATCGGGTGGACCGTTGTACGACGTTTACTCCCCGATCGCGATCGGTCCGGTCAATGGAGATGATACAAGCTGGTACTACGCCAATAATGGAACATATGCCATCATCATCGAGGTGGGAACTTCGTTTCAGCCGTCGTTTGCCACGGGGCAGACGCAAGTGGCGCACAACCGAGGGGGATGGCGTTATTTGCTCGAACGACTTTCGGGACCGCGCATTGACGTTCGCGTTGCGGATCATTTGACGGGCTTACCGCTCGTGGCTCGGGTGGAGTTATTGGATTTCACGTTCGATACCGGTGAATTGCCGCGCAATTCGGATGCGACCTTTGGGCGTTCTCGTTGGCTGGTAACGGGCAATGACACTTATGCGCTTCGAGTTTCCAAGACCGGCTATCAAACACGAACCCTTGCGGTTTCCGTGGGAACGTCTCCCGTAAACACCCTCGTGCTACTGATCCCGGAAGGGACGAAACTGGGTGACGTGGAACCTGACGGCGACCTCGACATGATGGATTACGTGCCGTACCACGCGTGCCTCGGAGTAGAGCCGATTCCCGCCGCATGTCGAATATTCGATTTCGATGCGGATGAACGGATCACTCTAACGGATCATCAAATGGTGACCGAACTATTGGCCGGCCCTTGAAGTGCTTTGCTCGCTCCAAGTCGCGTGTCAGGGCTAATCCGCTCCGGCACCTACAACGGCTGGTGAATCCAGGACTTCGAGACCGCTAGCGGTGTTGATGTGCTCGGCGCGATCCGCCACCTTCCGGTAGCCGAGATACTGCACGATTTCGAAGATTTCCGACCAGCTCGGGAATGGCCGTTCGTTGATTCGTTTGTATTCATCAACGGCCATGATGAATTCGAGCAACTCGCCGCTAATTTCACCTTCTTCGGCCGCCCGGCGCACTTCGCCCCGGCGGCGACCCGGGCCCCGTCGGCGATCCATCCCGGAGCGGCGATCGGGAAAGCTCGGTTCGTTGCCGGCGCTCGCGGCTGCGCGACGGTCCACGCCGTTATAGGGCTTTGTTACAAGTTGTTCGGTCATGCCGATACGATCGGCACAGTGCCAATGCGTCTTCAACGACTAAGAATTTGCCTAGGGAAGATGGCTTGAATGCTAGCGAGGATGATTCTGATCGGACGTGGGAGTGTCCGAAGAACCTGCTTCACAGGGAATGACCAATCATTTCAATCGCGGTAAGACGACGAACTAGGGCGCCTGCCAGCGCTTATTCTTCCTCGTCCGCCTCATCATCGTCGTCCAAGTCGTCGTCTTCATCGTCGGGGAAGAAGTCGTCATCTTCTTCGTCTTCATCATCGTCTTCCTCGTCATCGACGAATTCATCGTCGTCGTCTTCGTCCCAATTCTCAGCCAGCAGGAAGTTAAAAGGCTGGCCGGAGTTTCGCCGGAGTGCCGAAGAAGGCTCGCAGAGCAGAAATCCGTTGTTTCCGCCCGAAACGATGAAACCGGATTTCGATGAATCGTAGCGGTCGACGGCAGGCGCCGCGGGTTCCTGGAAATTGATCGTATCCAACATTTCCGACATCTTGATTTCCTCACCGACCTTGACGGTCATAGTCAGCCCCCCGATCAGGGAGAAAAGAACTCGCCTGATCCCCAAGTCTTTAGCCCACGATTCGCGCTCAATCCGGCAAAACCGGGGGGAGTCTAGCCCCCGGCCGAAGCGCGTCAAGAGGGATTTTGGGAAAGAATCCGCATCTCGGAGAAACGCATCGACCACAAACTCAAAGTAGTATAACTTTTGGCGTCCCCGGCGAATTTCGTGAAGGAGTTCGACCTGGGGGTGAAATCGAAGCTCGTTGGCGATCGCGTGCCGGTGGTGTTTTTCGTGGCCGCCGCGCAATATTGGCGATACCAAGGCCCGGCTTCGACCCAGGAGTGTACAGACATGCCCAATGATCCACAGGATGTTGCTGGTCGCGGAACGGAGCCCTCGGGTGGCGCGGGTGTGCCTGCGGCAGCCCCAACTTCTAGGCCAGCCCCGCGACCGGCCGTCGCGGACGAATCTGCAGTGGGGCCGGAAAAAGATCTCTGGATCGGCAGAACAAGCTGGAAACATTACATCGGCCGGTTTGGGTTGCTGGTCCTGATTGTTTTGGCCGGTGGGGCCGCCATCATCTATGCCACGCCAAACCCTTCGGGTATTAACTGGAGCCGGGTGGGGATGTCGGTGGTAGCATTGGCGCTGGTGGCCGGTGCCATCATTGCCGGGCCCGTACTCTGGGCGATACTCAGTCACCGCTATCGACTGACCACGCAGCGTTTAATTATCGAGCGGGGGATTTTCAGCCAAACCATTGATCAGACGGAATTGGTCCGGGTCGACGATGTTCGCATTCACAAGTCGCTGACCGACCGGATACTAGGTCTTGGGTCGGTTGAAGTGATTTCTACGGATGCGACGGATCGCGAGATCGTCATTCCCGGCGTCACGACGCTGGACCAACTCGCCGATTCGATCCGTGCACGCATGAAGGCGGCAAGGCAGCGGGCGGTCTACGTGGAACACGTATAAGTCAGGAATCGCGCGGTTTCGAAAGGCTCATTCGACTTCGTGCACGATCCGGCCCGACTTGATTACGGTCCGGACGCAGTTGCGTCCGGGTTCGTAAAGCCAGCGATCGAGATTGGCCACGTCGAGTATCGTCAGGTCGGCCTGTTTCCCGACTTCGATCGCTCCAATCCGGGACTGCCGATTCAAGGCGGCGGCGGCATTGGCGGTGGTCGCGACGAGGGTTTCCGTCGGCGTGATTCGCATTTGCGTACACGCAATCGACATGACCAATGGAAGCGACTCCATCATGGATGAGCCCGGGTTGTAATCGGTGGCCAGTGCCAGCGGAAGGCCGGCCTCGATCATCTTCCGGGCCGGCGCATATCCGACCCCGAGGAAAAAGGAACAACCCGGCAGTACGACCGGAACAGTTCCTGATCGTTTCAAGGCGGCAATGCCCGCGTCGTCGATCAACTCCAGGTGATCCGCGGAAACCGCGCCGAGTTCCCCGGCCAGCAGGCTAGCACCCATGAGAGAAAGCTGATCGGCGTGAACCTTGGGGCGCAGGCCGAATTGAGCCGCGGTGCTTAGCACGCGGCGCGAGCGAGGAATATCAAATGCGGTTTTCTCGCAAAATACGTCGCAGAATTCAGCGAGTCCATCGCTTTGAATCTGTCCGAATACGGCGTCGGACAGAACCGTGTCGAGGTATTCATCCTGCCGGCCGCGAAATTCCTTCGGTGTGGTGTGGGCCGCGAGATACGTTGCTACGATTTCCAGGGGCGAGTCCGCCTTTAATCGCTGAATCGTCCGAAGTATCT
>JBJXGP010000342.1:0-20851 GCA_046160425.1 Planctomycetaceae bacterium | reverse complement strand
CTCGCCGACGAAATCAACCGCACGCCCCCCAAAACGCAAGCCGCGTTATTGCAAGCAATGCAGGAACTGCAAGTCACCGTCAGCGGCCAGACGTATGATCTGCCGATACCGTTTTTCGTGCTGGCGACGCAAAACCCGATCGAACAGGAAGGGACTTATCCGCTTCCTGAAGCGCAGCTCGACCGCTTCATGTTCGACATTCGCATCACCTACCCGAAACCCGAAGAAGAACTGGAAATCGCTAAGGCAACGACGTCGGATGCCCCCGTCTCGATCTCCAAAGTTCTCACCGGCGAAGAGATCCTGAAACTCCAGAAGATTGTCCGGCGTCTGCCAATCAGCGATCACGTCGGCCGTTACGCGGTCAACTTGTGCCGGGCCTCGCGTCCCGATGATGAGACCGCTCCCGACTTCGTCCGCCAGTACGTGACATGGGGAGCCGGTACCCGTGCGGTGCAGTATCTCGTGCTGGGTGCCAAGGCGCGGGCAGCGATCCAGGGAGAATTCAACGTCACCTGCGACCACGTCCGCTCGGTTGCCAAGCTCGTGCTGCGGCATCGCATCATGACCAATTTTCACGCCGAAGCCGAGGGGCTCTCGCCCGACAAGATCGTCCAAAAGCTGCTGGATTCTATCTCCGAACCCCGCGCCGCAGATTATGCGTAGTTCGTATTCGCGCAGTTTCATCGATAATCTTTCACATGATTCGACATCATGAGGCAATTGCAACATAGGATTTGATCGATCATGCCGGGTCCGACAAACAAATTTCTCGACCCTTCTTCGCTGGCACGGATGCAGAATCTGTCGCTCGCCGCGCGGACCGTCGTCGAGGGATTTTTTTCGGGGATGCACCGCAGTCCGCAAAAGGGATTTTCGGTCGAATTCGCCGAGCATCGCCAATACACGCCCGGTGTCGATCCCCGGCATATCGACTGGCGGGTCTTCGGTCGCCGCGACAAACTCTACATCAAGCAGTACGAGGAAGAAACGAGCCTGCGCTGTTACCTCGTCATCGACTCATCGGCGTCGATGAACTACCACTCTCCCGGCGTAATCACCAAGCTCGAATACGCCAGCTACCTGGCGGCGAGTCTCGCATACCTGGCTGTGTTTCAACACGATGCGGTCGGGCTGACGACATTCAACACCAAAATTCATCGCATGGTTCCGCCGCGGCAAGGGGCGGGGCATCTCAAGAATCTCATGCAGACGCTCGAAGCGATCTCCCCCGGGCAGGAATCGCACATCGGCGACGTGCTGCATCAATTGGCGGAAACGGCCAAGCGCCGTTCGCTGGTGATTGTGTTTTCCGACTTCTTCGACGATCTTCCAGACGTCCTTTCCGGATTGCAACATCTGCGTCATCGCAAGCACGACGTCATCGTGTTTCATACGCTCGACCCGACGGAATTGACGTTCCCCTTCCACGACGTCACGCGCGTCGTCGACATGGAAACCAATCGCGAAGTCCTCAGCGACCCGCAAGCGTTTCGGCAGGCATACCTCGAAGAATTCACCCGTTTTCAGCAAGACCTGCGGGCCGGTTGTCTCGCGAGCCAGATCGATTATTCGCTTGCGGAGACGAATCAGCCGTTCGATTCCTTCCTCGGTCAATATCTGGCAACACGAGAACACCAACAAGTCCGCGCTCGCACAAATTAACCTCGTTCCAAAGCTCCGCTTGGGAACGCCAGTCAGAGAGAGCTTCCGCTTCACAGCATGTTTGTTCGACTGATATTTCCACTGGCGGGCAAGCCGCCAGTGCCACCCCGAAAATGAGTCCATGGAATTTCTTAATCCTATTTATCTGGCGGGTTTGATCTCGGCGGGGATTCCGCTGCTGATCCATTTGCGCCGATCGCGACGGACAAAAACGATGTCGTTTTCCACGACGCGTTTTTTCACGCCGCAATTCCTCCAGTCGTACCGCATGAGCCGGCTCAAGGAATACTGGCTTCTCGCAGCCCGCATGTTGCTGTTTGCGCTCTTGGCGATGGCGCTGGCTCAGCCGTTGTTGCTCCCCTCATCCGGCCGACACTGGTTCGGCGGATCGCGGGCCGTCGTCATCGTGCTCGACGATTCGGCGAGCATGGGTTACGTGGAGAACGGCGAATCGCTGTTCGATCGCGCCCGCAAATCGGCCCGCGACATTCTCGATCAACTCGGCTCAGGCGATCAGGCCTCGTTCGTGCTGGCCGGTCGGCGCGCCGAGGGGCCGCAAGTTCTGTTTCAGGAATTGACCTCCGATCTCGTCAACGTGCGGCAGGCACTCGAACAGTCGTATGTCACCGACCTCGCCGACGACGTGCCGCAAGCGATGCGTAGAGCCGAGCAGATCGCCGAGGCGAGCACCGCCGCCAGTCGCGAGATTTACATCTTCAGCGACATGCAGCACGTCGGGCGCGAAGATTCCGCCGTTGCCGGAGATGCTCAAGCCAATGACGTGCTTCATTTTTTCGTCAGCGTGCGCCCCAAAGATCCGCACAATCACGGCATCACTGCGGTTCAATATCTGGCATCGCGCCCGATGGTCGGCGTCCCTTTCGAAATCCGCCCGCATCTGCACTTCGATCAAACTCTGTTGAATGTAGCGCCGGCGGCAGAGCAGAAACCTCCCGCAGGTACACCAGCGGAGCAGGGGACAGCCCCATCATCTGTCGCGCGGCTCGAACTCTTCGTCGACGACAAGAAAGTCGCCGAGCAACCCGTGCTCTCGCCGGGACAAACGCGCTGGACCGTTCCCCGGCTGCGGCATACGTTTGAATCGGGGGGCTGGCACACCGGATACGTTCAACTGACCGGCGATTCGTTCGCGGCCGACAATCGCCGGCACTTCGCGTTTGAAGTCGTCGATCAGGTGTCAGTGCTCGCCGTCAACGGTGCGCCGTCGAGCATCCCGCGATCGGATGAATTATATTTTCTGAAAACGGCACTCGCCGCGAGTGCAGCCGCGGGAAGTTCGTTGACGATTCATACGATTCTCCCCGAAGCGATCTTGCAGACTCAACTCGACAACTATGACACCGTGATTCTGGCGAACGTCGGCACGCTTCCCGCCGACGCCGTTCTACAACTCGAACAATGGGTCGACCGCGGCGGAACGATCTTGCAGTTCCTCGGCGACCGGACCGTCCCCGCTTTCTTCGCGGAATACTGGAGCAACCCCACCCGGCTGCACGGCGGATTGTTCGGCGGCAAGATCACGACAGTGCAGGGGGATCCCGCTTCGGAAAACCCGCTCGCGCGCATCGGCGAAGTCGACAGCACACATCCCGCGCTAGCCTCGTTCGCCGATGACGAATCGCACTTGATGGCGGGGGTTCATTTCTCCGCCTGGTGGCATCTCGACCCCGGTGACAGTCGGATCCTGATGACCAACGATCTCGGCGAGCCGCTGTTGTGCGAAAAATCTTTCGGGAAAGGGCGAACGCTCCTCTTCACATCGGCGTGCGATCGCGACTGGTCGAATTTCCCGGTCCGGCCCGCTTATTTGCCTTGGGTGTACCGTCTGCTCGGTTCGCTCGCGCAAAAGAATGCCGTGCAGTCATTTCAACTCGCGGGAGACGATCTCCCACTGCCGACGTCGACGACCGCTGGTCTGACGAACTGGGTCATTGAGGGGCCTGACGAAACAGTCGGTTATCCGGTGAGTACCGGCGATGTCGAGACGCCGCTTGTATTCCGCGAAACATGGCGCGCGGGGAGTTATCGACTGCACCCGGCGAATCAGACGGAGGAATCGATTTTTGTGGCGGTCAATCTCGATCCGTATGAATCGAATTTGACGTACCTCAAGGAACAGCACGCCGAGCAGCGAGAGTTATCCGCGGAAACAAACGCTGCCGTCGAATCGACGCCCGCGGAACTCGAAGCATACTTATTGTCGTTGTTCCCCAGTCGCCCGTTTATCACCTATGTCGATGATCCCAGTCTAGTGCTGTCGGCTGCCGAGACCGCCAAGCGGGGTATCGAATTTTGGGATTTCCTGTTGTACGTATCGCTATTGCTCGCCTTGATCGAGCCGTGGATCGCGAACCGTATCAGCCTCGACCGTTATTTGAAATCCTCCCCGACGGTGACGCGCTGGCTCTCCGAACATGCGCCGCAATCGAGCGAGGCAAGCGGAGCATCGACACCCGCATCGCTTGCCAATCCGGGGGCCAGAACATGAACGCACTGGCCCTCCTCGAATTCGAAAATGTGCGGACCCCCTGGTTGTGGGTCGTTGCCATCGCCTTGGCGATCGCCTGGCTGGTGATCACGTACCGCGAAATCGCCGCACGGACAACTCCTGTCGCCTGGGGACTACTGGCGCTGCGCCTGCTCGGCATCGCGGCGTTATTGGTCGCGCTCGCCAAACCGACCTGGACCCGCGCCTCGTACTGGGTCGATCCCGGTCGGCTCGCCGTCATCGTCGACGATTCGCTCTCGATGAGTCTCGCATCCAGCGGCGGCAAGTCACGCTATGCGCTCGCCACCAGCTTTGCCGATCGATTGTCCGCGCAACTGGAAAATACGTCGAGCGAACCTCGCGTCAAGATCGAATTCTTCAACATCGACGGGCAACCTCTCGATGCGAAACTCCCGCCCGAACCGAAATCCGAACGAACCGACCTCACGAGAGCCATTCATCAAGCCCTGTCTCAACTTCGCTCTCAAATGATCCTTGGCGTGATCCTCGTCAGCGACGGCATGGACAACACGGGCCGGGCCGACCTTTCGCAGATCGCGAAAATCCCGACGCCGATCTCCGCCGTCGGTTTCCCGTCCGACCCCGACACGAATCGCCTCAATCTCGCCGTGAGCGATGTCGTTTCCCCCTCGAAAGCGGTGATTGTTCACAACGAAGTCTCGGTCAGCGTGAAGATGAAGAAATCCGCCGGACCCGCCGTCGATGCGCAGCTCATCCTCATGCGCGGCACAGCACCGATCACTTCGCAGTCGATCCGCTTCGAAGCCGGGGCATCCGACCAATCGCACGAATTGACGTTTACTCCACAGGATACCGGCCGCTTCGTATACACAGTCGCGCTGAAATCCGACGCGGGGGAGATTTCAACCGCCGACAACGTCAAGCATTTCCCGTTGCAGGTCGACGCCGACCCGATCGGCGTGTTGTACCTTGAAGGTTCTCTGCGATACGAAGCGAAATATCTGAAAACGACATTGCAGGATGACCCCGACCTCTCGCTGGTGACGTCCTTCCAAAAAGCGACTCCGGCAGGGACCGCTGATGCATCGCAGGGAGTCTGGTTCGAAACCGACAACCTCGACAAGTTCGATCTCGTGATTATCGGCGACATCGAAGCCAATACGTTCAGCGACGTCCAATGGCAAAGGCTCGTCGACTGGGTTTCCGACGGACATGCCTTGCTCGTGCTCGGCGGATATCGCTCGTTCGGCGAACAGGGACTCAAGACAACTCCGCTGGCGGCTGCATTGCCCGTTGTGTTGAGCGAAACCGACGTCGAACAAAGCGAAGAGCCGTTCATTCTGCAACTCACGGACTCGGGAAAGAACCATCCGATCTTTCGTGTCTCGGGCGATCGCGTCAAAGACGCCGACTACTGGAGTTCAACTCCGCAGTTGCTGGGAGCGGGTCTCTGCCAGCGGGCCAAACCGGGAGCCGATGTCTTCGCCGTCCATCCCCATCTGCTGATCGACGGCAAGCCCGCCGTGTTGATGGCCGCTCAACATTTCGGCAAGGGACACACCATGCTTGTGGCCGCCGATACGACGTGGCGCTGGTCCCGATTGCCGCGCATTCTTGGGCAAAGCGACACGCTGTATTACCGCTTCTGGCGGCAGACGATCCGCTGGCTGACTGGCCGCGATATGGATGAAGAGCGAGTGCCGCTGCTCGTGACGACGCAGCAGCCCGATTACAAGGTCGGACAGAAAGTCCTCATTCAGGTACACAGCCAGCACGAGAATTCCGCAGCCGGCGTGGGTGGAGTCGAGGTTTCAGTGATCGATGAAGCGGGGCAAGCGATCCCGATCCCCGTTCGCAATCGATCGGAGACCCCGCAGGACTGGCAGGGGAACTGGTATCCGACCGTTGGTGGGCGTTACCGCATCACCGCCGAACTCAAAGAGCAGGACAAAATCATCGCCAATCAGACGGCGGAAATCATCGTCCACGGCAGCAATCTCGAACTGATCGATCCCGGCACGAATCGGGCGCTCATGCAGTCGCTGGCGCAACAAACCGGTGGCATCTATCTCGATATCGATCAGGCCGATCAATTGCTTGACCGGTTGGTGCTCAAGGAACGCCGGTTGCCCCGCATGGAACGGACCGAATACTGGAATTCGTCGATACTCTTTTTCGTATTTCTAGGTTGTCTGTCGGCGGAATGGCTCCTCCGCCGCCGTCAGAGGTTGATTTGACAGTAGATGTGGTTTTTCTTTCGTCACCCAAAGCGTGAGTTGATTTGCCTTCTCTCTTCGGGAGCGATGTTAAGCCTTCCCCCTCCGGGGGAAGGTGGCCGACAGGCCGGATGAGGGTGCCTTTGACGGTACTTGGATGAATTTGCCGACGGGTTGAGCAAAGGAAAACACCCTCACCCCGCCCTCTCCCGCCAGCGGGCGAGGGTGAAAGAAATGGAATTGAAATGTCAATGAGAGTCAGCGAGAGAGTTATGACGACCAATCCATCGATCATTAACGCAGGTGTACGATGAGCACGGCATCACTTTATCCGCAGATCATTTCCGAGCTCGATCAGTTGCGCAAGCGCTGGCGGCAGGTCGAATTGCTCAAAGCAATCGGCCTCGTGCTGGCCCGCATCGTTCTGCTCTGGCTCGTCTTCGGAGTCATCGACGGCTACCTGAAATTCAGCTCCTCAGGCCGAGTTCTCGCTGGCACTGTCTTATGGGGGAGTGCGATCATCTGGGTCTGGTCGCACATCGTTCAGCTTTTTCTCATCGAGCATCGCGACGATTACTTCGCGATGCTGGTCGAGGAAAAACATCCCGAATTACACAACCGCCTGATCAACGCGCTGCAACTCGGGCGCGGCCACGTCTACGGTTCGCCGCGTCTGGTGGAAGCGGTCATCTCCGATGCGCGACAGGCAACCAGCGACCTCGACCTGCCGGCGTGCGCACCGTGGCAAAACGCTCGTCAAGCGGCTGCGATTGCGGGCGGTACGGTTCTTCTGTTGCTGATCGTGAGCGTTTTTCCGCGGATATCGACCGGACTTGCTCGCATCATTTTCCCGTGGACCGATCGGGCTCCCTATTCCTATACGACTATCATCGCTGAATCGATCAAGCCGCTCGATCGCGCGCGATATCCCGAAGGGTCAGACCTCACGTTTGAAGTCCAGCTTGCCGGCGAAACCTCGGCGACCGCGACGCTCTGGTACAGCACCGACGGCGAACAATGGCGCACGCAGAATATGAATGCGGACCCGCGCGATCCGACGCGATTCGCCGCGATGCTTCCCGCCGTCAATCAATCGCTGACGCATTACGTCGCCGCCGGCGATGCGGAATCGAACATGCGAACCGTCGAAATCGTCCCCCGCCCGCGCATCGAGAAATTGAGCGTCGGATATCGATATCCCGAATACGCGCAGCAACCCGCTCAACAACCGGGCGAAACTTCGGGCGACCTTGCCGCATTACTGGGTTCGCACGTCGAATTGGTCGTCGAGTGCAGCAAGCCGCTCCGAAAAGCCTTCTTGCAGACAGACGGCGGGTTGAGCCTGCCGCTGACGATCTCGGCCGACAACGCGAAATCGGCACGCATTCGATTTCTGCTGGGGAGCGAGCAATTCAAATTGACGTCGACCATGAATGCGCCGCTGCTCATTGGGCCGACGCGGTATCAACTGCAACTGACCGACACCGACGGCTACGACAATCGGGATGCGTTGTGGCATTCGATCACGCCGCTACCGGATCATCCGCCGCAAATCACCTGGCTCAAGCCGGGCCGCGACATTCAGGCGAAGCCCGATGATACCGTGAAACTCTCTCTGCAAAGCCGGGACGACATCGGGCTCGCCGAAACGCGTATCGTATACCGCGTCAACGAGCAATCCGAGGTCGTCGAACTGCAACGCATCTCGCAGGAGAGGCTTACCTCGACCAACGATGTCGACTGGGAACTGAGCGCACATAAACTCCGCCCCGGTGACTCGCTTCAGTACTGGGCCGTCACGACCGATCGCAATACGCTCACCGGCGCTGGGGTGACGGAATCCCGCAAGTTCTCGATCACGCTGATCGCGCCCGAACAGGTCATCGCCAATCTCGATCTGCATATCGAAGACTACGCCGCGGTACTCGAAGAACTGATTCGCCTGCAGCGCGAAAACCGCGCGCAGACCTCGGCGGGTTCGCCCTTCGATCAGTTGATCCTGCGGGAACAGCGCATCCGCATGCAGACACAAAAGCTGGCCCGCGTGATGGAGCAAGACTCGCTCCCCACGGGAACGATGGTCGGCGCTCTCGATGAACTGTATACCGGCGCCATGGCCGAGGTGATCCGGATTTTCGAAAACGGCAAGGGGGCTGCACAGGCATCCGTCGCCGAGGCGCAGCGGCAGAAGTCGATTCCGCTGCAGGATGAAATCATCCGCGTCCTGGAAGAACTGCTAGCCCGGCTGGAGCGCAACGATCAGGCACGGAAAGCGCTCAAGAAGTTGCAGCAGGGAGACGCCCCCGCCCACCAGCAGGTGACCGAATCGTTGCAGCAGTTGATCACTCAGCTCGATCAACTCGTCAACGAAAAGACCGAACTCATCGGTCAACTCGAAAAGCTCCCCAAAAAGCCGGTCGATGAACACGATGAGGAAGAATGGGACGCCCTCAAGTCGCTCGAAGCCTTTAATGCCAAATGGGGCAAGTGGGCCAAGGGTTCGGTCAACGAATTGGGGAAACTCCCGACCGGATTCGTCGACGACTTCGGACTCCGCAAGGATGTCAACACGGTCTATGAGGAAATCGAAGCGGCGGCACAGCGGCCGAAATCGTCGCCCCTCGACGTCGCGCTGTAAGATCTCGGTTCGAGCAAGGCGACCGAAATGCTCGAAGACCTCGAAACCTGGATGCTCGATACTCCCGATGCCACGCAATGGCGTCTTGAAGAGCCGCTCGATAAACAGGCGATGAACATGCCAGAAATGCCCCTCCCCGACGCACTCGAAGATCTCATCGGCGATCTCCTGCAGGATGCGGAAGAATTCGATGAAGAGGCCGACGATTTGACCTCGGCGTGGGGAGACAATTTGAATCAGGCCGGCTGGGGGACGTCGGACGGCCCGATCAGCAGTTTCTCCGCGAAAGGAAAAACAGGAAACGATCTCCCCAATTCGAACGAACTCAACGGGCGTTCGGGCGACGGCCGGCGCGGAAAATCGTCCGGGCAGATGGTCGGCGATACGTCGCGCGGCCTCGAAGGAAGGCCGACTCCCGCCCGCCTCAACAACGAACGCTATGAACCGGGACGGTTGAAAGAAGAGGGAAAGCAGGATCCGAACGGCGCGACCGGTGGCGGCAAAAAAGCGGGGGCAGGTCAAAAGGGTCTGCAAGGGGGAACGCCCCCCGATTTCGTCCGCGATATGGAGCGACTGAACGAGAAGCAGGCGGGACTTCGCGAGAAAGCCGAACTCGTCGCCAAGAAACTCGATACGCAGACGATCATCGGCAAACGCTTGTCGGATGCGATTCAACTCATGAAGTCCTCCGAACAGGATGTGCGCGATCGGCGCTACGATGACGCGGCACGCAAACGCAAGGTCGCCCTCTCGCAGTTGCGAGCCTCATCGGTCACGCCTGCGACGCAATCGACCGTTGATCTCAAGCGCGCGCGGGAATTGCCACAGGAATTCCGCCAGGATTTACTGCAATCGACCGACGACGGCTACCCCAAGGGTTACGAACGACTGCTCGAAAATTACTTTCGCACGCTGTCGGAGGAACCTAACCGATGACCGTCCGCGTTCGCTGCAAGAGTCCCCTGAATACGGCCATGTGGTCGCTGTTCGTCATCGGTCTGGCGAGTCAGGTATTAACGCAGTCCTTGCAGGGAGCCGACAACTGGCACGCGGGAGGCTGGAATGCCCGAGCCGTCGTCGAGATTTCCGAATTGTCGAGCGAAGCCGACAGCGATACCGCGGCCGTTCAAATCTTCTGCATGAACCGCGCGCAACCGGATGGCAAAGACTTTCGCGTCTACGATGCCGAGGGACAGCCCGTTCCGTTTCAAGTGATGTCTTTGCAAGCCGGACGCTCGGCGTGGATCGCATTCCGCGCTGCGTCACCCGCAATCGGCAAGACGTACTTTGTTTATTTCGATAACACTCAGGCAACAGCGGCGGCGGAGCAAGTCGTCGCCGACGATCGTCCGGGGGCCGGCATTCCTCAAGGCGCATGGACTCCGAAGAGCGGTTTGATCTACATCACCCGCGCGCGCCCGGAAGGGGAGAATCCGGAAACGGTCGACGATCTGGAAAAAATGCTCGCCGCAAGTCCACGAGTACACGGTGCCCGCTATCAACGGCGGGTATCGGATGGATTCAACCCGTTCGGCTCATCCGACAATTATCTCAGCATTTATCGCGGCTGGATCCGCATCCCCGCCGACGGCACCTATCATTTCTGCACGGCCTCCAACGAGGCGTCGTTTTCGTTTCTCGACGGTCAGGAACTCGTCCACTGGCCGGGACGGCACACCGAAGAACGAGGCCTGCACGGCGAGAAGAATCGAGCGATCGATTTGACGGCGGGTTTGCATTACCTTGAATATTATCACGAAGAGGTGACGCTGGCGCAGATGGCCTTCCTCGGCTGGAGTCCCCCCGGCAGCCGCGAGGGAGAATACGCGGCAATCCCCGAAGAACTCTTCACGATGCCGCATCATTGTCGAGTTCTGCGTTACGAATCACCGCAAGGTCCGCTGCTGACTCTGCAACCGGCGATCGTTTCGTCGATCTGGCCGACCGAACGTCACACAGGCCAGTACACGAAAGCCCGTTTTGTCGCATCAATGGGAACGGCGAATGCGATTCCGACGGATACCACAATTAATTGGAATTTCGGCGACGGGCAATCGGGAACGGGAGTCGACATCGAACATGTCTATCTCGCACTCGGCTCATACGAAGTCACGGCAACGGTCGAATTGCCGACAGGGAACGTCTCGGCAACATGGCCGCTGGACGTTTACGAGATCCAGCACGTCACCGGCGAGATCGGCGAAGGACAACTCGCCGATTATGCGCTAGTGGCATCGATGTACGATCAGCAGGCTCTCTCCGCGGTTTCGCTGAAGGAGCTCGTGCATTTGCTGTATGAGAGCGAGCAATATGCAGCAGCGGTGAATGCCGGGAGTGTCTTTCTGGCGCGATTCTCTGCCACTGACCCGGCGATGCTCCCGGAGGTCCATCGTCAGATCGCTTTCAGCGAACTCCAGCAGGGGGATGACCGTGTCGAAGCAGCGATTGCCGCGTTTCAAAGTTCGCTGGAATCCGAAACGGATCTCGCTCATCAGTTCGATGCGCTGGCACAACTGATTCGTCTGCTGGGGATCGATCGCAGGAATCCGGCACAGGCGCAAGACTTCATCGCCCAAGTCGAATCGCTGGCCAAGTCGCGCAAGTTAGATGTCGAAGGTCTCGCCGCCTATCGCCGGGCGGTGATCGCCGCCGGCGACGTTTCGCTCTGGCAGGGTGAATTGCCCGCCGCGTTGAAATGGTACAAGCGTGCCGAGGCGGTCGATGGGAAATCGATTCCCGTTCAAGTACGGTCGGCGAAGCTGGGGGCCTATCCCGATTACATCCGCGATTACATCGCGCTAGAAAACTATGCGACGGCACTCGAAGTCGTCAACGAATGGGAAGAGACCTTCCCGACCGAAAAGATTCACGGGCATTCGCTGTACTGGCGCGGAAAGTCGCAGCATCTGCGCGGCCAGCACCGACACGCCGCCGAGAATCTGGCGCGCGCAATCGGGCTCGCCCCCGGCGCGGTCTTCGAAACCGAGGCTCGCTGGCTGCTGGCGGGATCGCTCGACAAACTCGGCCGCCCTAAAGATGCGCAGCAAGAGCTTGGCAAATTGACGAAACTCGGTTTTGCAGACCCCTTCGTCACCGCCGCTCGCAAAAAACTTCAGGAATCGCTGCCGAAAAAATAGATTCTTCGTATCGATCACCGGAGTCGAACATGACCGCTCATCCCTTAATTTCTTCGACCCTCTCCATCATCGTCTTGTTGATCGGCTCGCTCCCCGCGCTAGCTGACGATCAAGTCGATGGCGACAATCTGCTCCCCAACGGAGATTTTGAAACGGGCGAGCAGATCCCGGCGGCGTGGCAGACGATCGACGGGCTGTCGACCTTCTGGGTCGACGATCCCGACCCGGCACGTGGCAAGGTGCTGAAATTCGATACCGACATCCTGCAATCGCAAGCCTACAACTGGTGGGTGAAAATCGGCAACGGAGCCTCGCCGTTCGATGCTCCCGAGAAAATGCCGACGGTCGAACCCAAGTACGACACTCTCGCCGGCCTGGATGGCGTCTGGTTCTGGAGCGATCCGATACCGATTGAGCCGGGACAGGCGTATTGGCTCACGCTCGATGCCAAAGGGAAGGGGATGCTCGTCTGGCTGGTCGGTTATCCCGAAAAGCCCGACGTGTCATTCGCCGCCGATGCCGGTGCCGTCCAGCAGTATTTTGCGAAGATGAAGGGGACCGCTCCTCCTAACGAGCGGAACCGAAAAGCGTTCATTCATAAATACGTCTGGAAGGGTCAACTCTCCGTCGGCGGATCGGACGAGTGGAAGACGTTCTCGCGCCGGGAGAAGCCGTTTCATCCGACAAAGAACACGCCGAGCGTGCGCTATGTCCGCGTGCTGCTTTACCCGTACTGGCCGCCGGGTGAATACTTCGTCGACAACGTTCGCATCGTGAAGCACGAAGAGACGAAGACGGTCGAAGAGAAATAATATCGCTTTCGCCGACGTCGATTACCCCAGCGGTTTGGCCAGCGTCGAATGATCGCGGTAACGCTCGAGTTGCTCTTCATCGAGTTCCACTCCCAGCCCCGGTCCATCGGGAACCCGAGCGACGGCCGGACCGAGTGTCAACGGAGTTTTGAGCAGATCGGCTTCGTGATACAGCGGTCCGATCAGATCGGCTGGATACTTTTCGCTATCGATCGTCCGGCAGGCCGCCGCGACGTGCAACATAGCCGCCGTCCCCACGCCGAGTTCGAGATTGCTGCCGATCGAACAGACGATCCCGGCGGAGCGGGCCACCGCTGCGATTTCCATCGTCGCCGCAATACCGCCATGTTTTCCGGGATAACAACTCAGAATATCGACCGCTCCGGCGCGCGTCAGATTCCACGCATCGTGCAGCGTGAAGAGGCTTTCATCGGCCATCAGCGGTATCGGGCTGATCCGCCGCAACTCCGCGAACGCTTCGATATCATTTTGGGGAATGGGCTGCTCGACAAAAAATACATCCAGCTCGGCGAGCCGGGTGAGCATGCGGCGAGCGGTCGGTAAATCCCAGCCGCAATTGACGTCCACGCCGATCGGTATCGATGGCCCCGCCAGTTCGCGCACGGCTTTCACGCGGGCGATGTCGGCGACGGGATCGGTCCCGACTTTGACCTTGAGGCATTTCACTCCCCAATCGAGAAACCGTCTCGCAAGCTCCACTGCTTTGGGAATCGGGAAAGCTCCCACGACCATCTTGATCGGAATTTCCTCGCGCACCTTTCCGCCGAGTAGCTGATAGACGGGAACGCCGAGCGCCTTGCCGCACAGATCCCACAACGCCATCTCCACCGCGGCCTTCGTGAACGGGTTATGCACGCAACAGCGTTCGACCGCATGACGTAACGCATTGAATTCCCGAGGATCGCGGCCGATCAGCAGCGGTGCCATCAGGCCCTCCACAACGGCCCGGCAACCGGGACTCGTCTCACCGCTCCAGCGGGGGGAAAGCGTGGCTTCCCCGACGCCGACCAAACCGTCATCGGTCTGGAGCCGAACGATGACATACGGCGAGACGACGTGCTCTCCATGTGCGGTCTTCGTCGTCAGCCCCTGCTTGAGAGGGACCAGGACCGGTATCGTTTCGACATGCGTGATTTTCATTCGGTATTTTCCGACGCTTGATTTCTGTTGAATTCGCAAGGTGGAGTCGATCCCAAAATAATCAGTCGAACCGAATCACCTGTTTCCAGTTTTCGTAGATGATCTTGTGAATAGCCTCGTCGGGGAAGCGCGGGAACTTTGTCCCCTCGACGATGTCGTTCACTTTGTAGAGACCCGCGATGACCTGCTCGGGGGTCGCCGAGGGGAAGTCGGAGCCGTAAATCAATTTGTGTTCGACGCCGTATTCGAGCGCGGTGATGAAAGCCTGATAATGCCGCCAGGGGCGATAATGCAGCGCCGAAACGTTCGCGTACAAATTGGGATGCTTGCGGATGAAGACGATGCACTCGGTCTCCCACGGATGTCCCATATGCGAAATGATGATCCGCAGACCGGGACAGGCGATGGCGATATCTTCGAGCGCAATCGGATTCGAATACTTGAGCGGTCCCGGACGGACGAACGATGTCCCCTGATGGATGTTGATCGGAATGTCCAGCTTCTCCGCCTCGCGAAACAACGGCAAATGACGCGGATCCTGCGGATTCCAGTTCTGATAGATCGGCGAAACTTTCAGGCCCTTCAATCCCAGATCGTTGACGTAATACCGCAACTGCGACACGCAATCGGGATCGTTGGGATCGACCGAACACCAGCCTTGAAATCGGTCGGACTGTTTTTTCACGAACTGAGCGATCAATTCCTGATCGGCGTTGATGCCGCAGTACGGGGCCTTAATCCCGAATACGATCACTTTATCGCAGTTCTTCGTGGCAGCGAGGAGTTGTTCGGGGTTCGAATCGAAATTGTGTTTCGACTCCGACGAAAAATAGACGTCGGGGGTCATCCGCATCTTTGCCTTCTTGGCTTCCCAGGCGAACTCGACGAATTCTTCCGAATAATGATCGGGGTACCACATCAAATTGGTATGCGTATCGACCAGCATGTTTTCCTCATCTGAAAGCGAATTAAATGATGCATATCAAACGGCGTCGTTTTACACGCTGCCTTCTTCACCATCGTCGACGACCCGGCGACTGGGATTGAGGGCGATCCACGAGAGAGCTCCCGCCAAGTTGACGAACACGAAGAGATACAGGACGTAATTCCAATCTCCGCCGGTCTCTTTAATGTATTTGAAGAGCGAACCGACGACAACCGGGCAGAGCCACGCACCGAAGGCACCGACCGAATTCATGATGCCGAAGATCACGGCGGAGCGTTTCCCGCTGATGTCGAGGCACGCCGCCCACGTACACGGACCGGCAAAGCTGGCGAGAAACGCCCCCAAAGAGATGAGCAGGATGGCAGAATGAGAATCGGTGACGAATGCAGCCAGCCCGGTGCAGAGCGCACACAGCGCCATTGATATGGCCGCCGTCAGGCTGCGGCTGATCCATTTGTTTCCGGTTTGATGATAGATGAGATCGAGGGTAAGCCCCCCGACGATGCCTCCGGTGCCGAATCCGATAATCGGCAGTGATGCCCAGTTTCCTGCGACATCGAGTTTCATCCCGCGGGCGTTTTCGAGATACGCGGTAAAATATGTGGTGAAGAACTCATACGCAAAGGCTCGAAAAAATCCCTGCAAACAGATCAACCACATGGCGCTGCTCACCAGCATGATGCCCACGATATGCATCGCCGAATAGCCGGGTGTGGAATCTTGTGAACCGTTGGGAACGGGATTATTCACCCGCGTCGATTCGGCTTCATACCCCAGCCAGGGATGCGATTGCGGATGATCGCGGTACACCCAATAAAATAACACCGCAAAACCTATCCCCGTAAAGGCGTAACAAAAATAAATTTCAGACCACGTCATCGGCACGGGCGGGTCTGTGAAATTTCCGAGCAGCAGATTTCCCGTGAGCGACGTCGCAATCACTCCGCCGGTCTGCATGGCGATGTTGATCAGCGAACTATAAAGGCCGCGATAGCTGTCTTTGACCCACGCCGAGATGACGAGCGCACAGCAGGGGACCATTCCCGCTTGCGACAAGCCCATCACCATGCGGGATGCCCATAAACTTTCTTCGGTGCGCGACAGGCTGAACCAGATCGTGGCGAGAGACCAGCTCGCAGCCAGCAGGGGGAAAACGCGGCGGACGCTGAAACGCTGCGCCAGCCATCCTCCTGGGACTTGAAATAAAAGATAGCCGACATTGAACGCGGCGAAGATATGCCCGACGGTCTTGTCGTCGAATTGGAATTCGGCTTGAAGCGTCGTATTGATTCCGGAAATCACGCGCGTCAGATAGGCACTGATCGGCGCCAGACACAATAACCCCAACACGAGAAATCGCAGACGGAGCATCCGCGTCGAATCGGAATAAACTACCGGCTGTGTCTCTATCGGTTCGCGATTCATGCCGAGGTCGTCTCCCTGCAGAATTCATTCGCCAAGTTCACACTATTCATCGGGTGCTATTCGTCGCCGATTTTCTCATCGACATCCTCGCTGATCGCGTGCGAGTCTGCTTCGAGAAGCGGTCGATTGGCATTTCGCAGCGCAATGGCGGTCGCCGTGGCGTATGCCCGGCAATGCGAGATTGTAATCAGCACTTTGTCGATGCGAAGTTTTTCGGCGAGATCACCGGCCCCGCCTTGAATGTTGATGACCGGTTCGCCGCTGCGCTTGGAGACAACTTCGATATCCTGCCAGTGGATGCCGCGGGTAAAACCGGTCCCGAACGATTTCATCACGGCTTCTTTCGCCGCCCAGCGTCCGGCAAAATGCTGATAACTGTTTTTGTGGCGCTGGCAATAGCGGACTTCATCGGCGGTGTAAACACGATTGAGGAACAAGTCGCCGTGACGTTCGATCAGGCGGGCAATGCGCACGATTTCTACGATGTCCGTCCCGAGGCCGACAATCACTGCGCGATCCCTTTTTCATCGTGTTTCAACGTGACATTGTCATCTGCATTCGATGACTGAAAAGTGCGTCGAAATATCCACAAACCTGCCGCTGTGCCGAGCAGGATCTCTGCACTCCAGATGACGGCCGGCCACGGCGGCGTCAACGCACCGATCGTCGACAGTCGCTGTTCGAGATAATGGCCGAACCGGCGCTCTCGATCGATTTCGTCGAGCAACATCCGTTCGTTACTTTCGATGGATTGTAGCATCTCCTGTTGCAGTTTCCTCTCATCGGAGCCATCTTCCGTCCGCGCGGCCAGCACCTGCTCCCTTTGCAGCGCCATTTGTGCCAGCACGGGATTCGCTTCCTTGTCGGCATCCAGCACGCGGAGGTGACGCTGCCAGGTACCGACGCCGACGCCGATCTGTAGCGCCAACAGCATGATACCGACTGATACCATCAGCGACTTCGTGGGACTGAGTCCCCACATCATCGCGAGATATCTGCTGGCAAAACCGGCCAACAAACCAATGGCGATTGAGAAAAGTCCGATCAGTTTGATCCGTGCGGGAGCATGCACGGCGAGCATCCCCAATACCGCAAGTATGATGGTCGATGATCCCCACCATTCTGCGTATGCCTGCCGATTCGAAGTGACGTGGGTCTGCATGGAATCCGCTCAACGTTCAGATGAACTTCTTGCCCAGGCCGCACGCCGAACGAACGCGATCGAGGACTTCCTGTCCTTTCAGCCGCGCTCGTTCCGCACCGGTTTTGAGAATGTCGCGGACCGTCTGCTTGTCCTTTGCGAGTTCTTCTCGGCGCGTGCGAGCTTCTTCAAAATAACTCCATGCGGCATCGTAGAGCTTCTGCTTGGCGTCGCCGTACCCCATGCCCCCGGCGCGATACCGCTGGGCCAGTTCGATCTGGTCATCGGAATCGGCGAAGAGCCGATACAACTGAAACACATTGCACGTTTCAGGATTCTTCGAGGCCTCAACGGGGAGCGAATCGGTCTTGATCGACATGACTTTTTTTCGCATCGACTTGGCCGATTCGAAAATTTCGATTACGTTGCCGTAACTCTTCGACATTTTTTCGCCGTCGACTCCGGGAACCTTCGCCGTCTCGTCGAGAACGCGGGCTTCGGGCAGGACGAGGACGTCGCCGTATAGCAAGTTTATTTTCTGAGCGATGTCGCGGGTGACTTCGATATGCTGCACCTGATCGTGACCCACCGGGACGATATGGCTGTCGTACAGCAGAATGTCTGCCGCCATCAACACCGGATACGTGAATAGCCCAGCGTCGGCCGGCAGTCCTTTCGCCAGTTTATCTTTGTAGGCATGACATTTTTCGAGCAGGCTCATGGGAGTGACCGTCAACAGAATCCATGTCAACTCGGTCACTTCGGGGATATCCGACTGCCGGAACAACGTGGCGTGATTCGGGTCGAGTCCCAGCGCCAGCAGGTCAAGCGCCGCTTCCGTCGTGTACGATTCGAGGAGAGCCGGATCTCGCACCGTCGTGAGCGCATGTAGATCGGCGATGAAATAAAAAGCCTGATCGTGCTGCTGCAACGAGATGTATTGCCGGATCGCTCCGAAATAGTTTCCCCAATGAAAGCGGCCGGTCGGTTGAATGCCGGACAGGACACGCATGTTGAACACTCCTTCTCACGATCAGCAATTGGCGAAGTGGAGCTTCGCGGACTTGCGTTCCCAAGCAGAGCTTGGGAACGCGGTAACTCGCCGTCTTATGACGCCGCGTTATTTCAGGCAACCGGGGACCGGTGAACCGGTGGAGAGCGTGCCGACGATCTGTTCGACACGATCACAACCTTCTGAGGCCAGACAGCGGTCCAGCTCCTGAACCAACTGACCCGCTAATGACGGATTGTAGAAATTCGCCGTGCCGATTTGAACTGCTGAAGCCCCCACAACCAGAAAATCCATCACATCGTCGATCGATTGAATCCCTCCGATGCCAATGATGGGGATTTTCACCTTCTGAGCCACTTGAAAAACGATTCGCAACGCGATCGGCTTAATGGCCGGGCCGCTCAATCCTCCGAGGATTCCCCCCAACCGGGGTTTCCGGCGACGCCAATCGACGGCCATCCCCTGCACGGTATTGATCAGCGATACGGCGTCTGCTCCCCCCGCGGCGGCAGCGGAGGCGATATCGACGACGCTGGTTACGTTAGGCGTCAATTTGGCAATCACGGGGTGTGGGGAAACTTCACGCACCGCGCGGACGACCTGTTCTGTCATTTGAGGATTCGTACCCATGTCGACGCCGCCGGTCACGTTCGGACACGAGATATTCAATTCGATCGCCGCGATTCGCGAATCTTTTCCCAGACGTTCCGCCATCCGCTGAAACTCTTCGATGTTCTTCGCTGCGATGTTGACGATGAGCGCTGACCCCAATCCGCACAAGTAGTCGAGATGCTTTGAGAGAAAGACGTCGAGGCCGTCGTTATCCAACCCGATTGAATTGAGCATCCCCGCCGACGTTTCAACGGTTCGGGGCGGCGCATTTCCCGCGCGAGGGAACGGCGTCACCGTTTTGGGAATGATGCCGCCCAACTGCGAATAGTCGATGTAAGCCTGCATTTCGCGGGCATAACCGAATGTTCCCGACGCCACCATGATCGGGTTTTTCAGTTTTAATCGGTTCAGTGAAACGGCGAGATCAGGCACAACCGGCATCCCATATGAAATCAACAGCGAGAGGACTTATCTGGAATCATTGCATTACCGAATGACATCGTAATCATCGGCGATACGGGAAGCAAATGCGTCGCTGAGATCGGGAAACGAGGAGCAGCGACTCAACGCCAAGAGCGGAGCCGCGGAGGGAAGGCCTCCGAACGGTGCGGCGGCACACGAAGGAGATTCCAGAGTTCTGCATCTATCTGTCGAACAGACAATAACAGCGGTAATGGCAGAAACGATAGCACGATCGACGGCCATACGAAATGGCTTGAATCATACCGCGCGATGCAGGGCCTATCGAAATCGACATGCCCCATCCATTACGCGAGCATCATTACCGCGCGGAAAATCATTCGCGATCGACGTGACGTCTTAAATCACGCCGCCGTGGGTACGATAGGGGGTCGCGACGTCGGGCATATCGAGTCCCCAGACGCGAGCCCAGATTTCGGGAATGTGGCGTAAGCCTTCCGACACGAAGATCAACTGCTTGGCCCGTTCATCGCGCGATGACGAATAAATGGGAACGATGCATCCCACCTGTAACAATGTCGCCGACAGGAGCAGACCACACATTAAGGCTTTACGCATGAGCATCCTCCATGATCCGGACTCGCTTCGACGATCTTGATAAGGAGTCCAAAGTGTCCCTGAGAACGGTGATGAACAGATCATCCGTCGATTGAAAGGGGAATATACCCTGAGAGGGTGAGTTTTTTTGAATCGAATTGACTGGTGGGAAGTGGATTCCGATGAAACTACCGCTACGAAGTAGAATTTCTTCATGCGTTAGGCAGGATCGGCTTCAATCAAGAGGCGACAACGATATGAAATGAAGGCAGAGACAGGACGAATCAGACAAGAGTGAACATTAACTGACCTACTGAGAGGTCGTTCCCCCAGGCGCGGTATATGTTTGAGACGGAGTAACTGATGCCTTGTTAAACTGTTGCGACAATCGGGCGTTTTCTTCCAGTTCGAGTTGTCGAACTTTTTCTTCCATCTCTTTCCCCGGCTTGAATGTCACGACAAACTTGGCTTCGACGTCGACTCGCTCACCCGTCCTGGGGTTTCGAGCCTTGCGCGCCGCTCGCTTTTTGACTTCGAATACGCCGAAATTGCGTAATTCAATGCGACGCTCTTCGACC
>JBJXGP010000341.1:0-4601 GCA_046160425.1 Planctomycetaceae bacterium | reverse complement strand
GTTATTCAGCCAGCCACCCGCTTCCGCATTTTTGCGACCTTCCGGGGACAAAGCCGCCATGCGTTTGGCATGCTTCTCCAGCCCGGCAATCACCCCGGGTAAGCGATCGCTGTACTCGACGATGGCTTTATCCTGCTGACTGAGCTTCTTGCTGGCCTCAGCCGCGGCATCGCCGAGCTCGACTTGCGCCTCGGCCATCAGATTCACTTTACCGACCGAGCCGTCGGCGTTCAGGCCGACTTGCTGAATCTCGTGCGACAACTCTTCTTCGTTGCCGGTCAAATCGTTGATCGTCTCGATGAGCCATGTCACGGCCTTGACCGTGCCGACGGCGATCGACGCGACATCCTTGATCGTCTCCCCCATGTCCTTCATCGTCTGTTCGGTAGGAGTTGCTTCCTTGATGAGTTCGGTCAGCGCAAGCGCCACTTCATCGACGGCCGGGGCCAGCATCCCTCCCAGCGCTTCCATCAGATCGCCGCCGGCATTCTGCATCTGCACGAACGGATCGGACATTTTCCCGGCCAGCCCGCCGATCTTGGAATCGACGGCATCGAGCAGCGCCATCTGCGCGCCGACGATATCGCCCGATGCCTGCAACTCGGCGATGTTCTTTTTCTGCTCGGCGCTGAACGTGATGTTCTGTTTGCGCAGCAGGGCGATCCCCTTCGTCGGATCGTCGAGCGCCCGGCCGTAGAGTTCCATCGCCTCGGTCAGATCTTTGCCGGTGAAGGCCGCCAAGTCCTGACCACTTTTGAGCGTTTCCTTGAAGATGTCGCCACTGATCGAATCGAAGCCGGTCAGCATCTTCGCGGCGGCGATCGTGGCATCGTCGCCGTAGTTGGTGAAGTCGGCAAGTTCACCGGCGAGCGATTTGATCTCGCGGGCCGTGACGCGCGACGTGTTCCCGCTCGCCGAGAGCGTGGCTTCCAGCCCCACCATCGCAAAGTTGGCCTCTTTGTACGATGAGACGGCGGCAGCGGATGCTGCGACGGCAGCCGCGACGGTGACGGCGGCAGCCGCGGCACCCGCGCCGGCCTTGAGCATCGACGTCAGATCGGACCCGAAGCCCCGGGCCTCGTTGCGGGAATCCCCCAGGGCTTGCTTGAAGCCCCGATTGTTGCCGAGGATGTCGACGACCAGGCTGGGGAGTTTCATCGCTTACAACGCCTCTGGCGGCACAACGCCCGGCTGGAATTCGCCGAGCGGCTTCATGTGCCGAATGATTTCAAAGTAACCCTTCAAACCGTCGGAGTTCTCCTGCTCGATCTCGGCGCGATCGGGCTGCTGACCCCACGGCAACAGATGACCGATATCGATCGTGCAGCCCCAAAACCCGCGAACCGTTTCCAAAGTATTCGCCGCGGATCGCCGATCGGCCTGCATTTCTCCCCAGGGATACACGCCAAAAAACGTCAGCCACCTTTGGTAGTACCATTCGGGGACTTCGGCGAGGAATTCGTCGACGTCCCAGCGGGAGAACTGCCGGGCGAATTCGTAGCGGAACCACTCGGCGGAACCGGGTGCAAAGTTTTTTTTAGTTCCTCGACGGCTGCCGCATCGAGAAAATTCTGAAGCGTGACGGCGGCAGCCAGATATTCGATCTCGACGTTGAACCCCTTGTCGACGAGCAGCGGCAAATCGGCTTCCGTGAAGAGCGGCACACCCTCGGCATCGACAATCCCGAAGATCACCTTCCGTTCGGTGAAGTGCTGCATCTTCTCCGGGTCCGAATCGTCGCTGCCAGGGAGCCGCATCGAGCGGCGAAATTCGGCGACTTCGGTCGAACTGCGACGGATGGCAAAGTAAGTAAATTCGCCGATCGGGACCGGGAGCAAATGCAGGGCGCTGCGCCCCTTGCCGAGGATATAATCGCGGGCTGAACTCACATGTCACCTTTTCATATTTTCGAAAATGAATCGAACGCCCAGAACGATGAAAATCTATTTCTTCGCGGCCGGCGGAGCGGCGGTGGGCTTCGCAGCCGGCGGAGCGGGTTCCGTTGCGGACGCCGGTGCGACTGGAATCACTTCGAAGTCGGCGACCTGAATATCATTCAACTCGCGAATCGCACGCACCAGCGCTTCGGTCTTGGCCGTGTCGACGACTTTCAGCGCGGGGAGATCGGCATCGCTGAAGACGGGTTCGCCCCGTTCGTTGACGGTCCCCCACACGAGCAGTCGTTCGCGGCGCTGTTCGAGCTTCACCGGGTCGGGCTGGCCGCGTGCATCGAGAAACTGATTGACGAACTTCGTCCGCTCGGCGGTCGATCGCCCGATGGCAAAGAACACACCGTAACCCTCGATCGCGACTTCCCGCATTTGCGGCGGCTGTTTTGAAAGCAACTGAGCAACGGCCAGCGACATGATTCCCCTCTTTCCCGTTCACCATGATGGATTGAAACGACACACTCACACCCGCGATCAGGGCGTTATGACGTCGGCGTGACGTAGGCACCCTTGACCTTGAACGTCCAGTTCGCACGGCGATCGCCGCCCGGGGTTTTCCCCTGCGGGCTGTAGCTGGGCCAGGCAGCGAACGTGTCTTCTTTCGTATCAGGGTGAATGATTTTGTAATTGCGAACCGTGGCGGGGACCGCCGCCATATCCGCGATCAACTGCCGATGGACGACGTTGCTGTGGTTGAGCTTCCCTTCCGCCGTCACGTGACCGATCGTGAGCAGCGTCGGCTCGCGTTCCATGTACGTGCTTTCGAGGTCGGTGGTATCCCGCTCGCCGACGTCAAAATCGGCCGACTTGATATTCGTCAGGCCGGGGATCGTGGTGAAGACGGAAGAGATTTCGACTTGCAATATCGTCCCCTGAACCGGCTTGCTGGCCATTGTGGGCATGTTTGAATTTCTCCTTCGAACTGTGACGAATCAAAACCAGCGACGTTCATAAAAACGGCCGCCGTTTACATTTTCTCAGACGTCGATCGTGAAACTGGCGGAGATGATCACCGAGCGGGCGGGGATGTATTGGCCGCTGCCGTCGCTCAGGGGGACCGGGTTGTCGGCTCTGTCTTCGAGTTGGAGCGTGGCCTGCGTGCTGCCGTCGCCGTTCAGTTCGCCATTGAAGCCGTTGCAGCGGAGTTCGACGACTTTCGAGATGTCTATCGCCTGCATGAAGTCGTCGGCAATGCATTTGATTTCAAACCGCGTGCCGAGCATCGAACTCCCGCCGTTAATTTCCGGGGTGTTAAAACCGTCACCCCCCCCCAGGCAGGAAATCACGATCGCCGGCAAATCGTCGTTCTCCGGTGGAAAGAACCCGTAATGCACCTTCGCACCGACGAGGGCCGCGATCTCCGCCGTATCGAGCAGGAACTGGACCAGGTCTTTTTCGACGGTATCGCTCATGTGTATCTCGCATCACTCAGATCTTTGGCCGCCTGCATATGAATGGCCGAGGCGATCGCCGCTCCCGATTGCATCGCCGTCCGCACAACGAACGGATTCGCGGGCATCGTCCCCGTGCCACGGTTGTCAATGGCTCGCTTATTGAACAGCCGGAATTTCCCGCCGATCAGCGAACGCCGGCGGGCTTTAGTTCCGCCGGTGACCAGGTGAAAGTGAGACGCCGAGGCTTTCGACTTGGCTTTCTTTTTGAGCGCCCCGAAAATGAAATTCACGCGGCCGTCGGCGACCTTGGCCCTGAGCTTCAGCCGGCCGATCGCGCGGCGAAGATTGCCCGTTTTCCCGACCGGCGTTTCCCTGCGAACGAGCTGAGCCCCCTTCGTCGCCCCGGCCCCGACGGCCCGGCGCAAGAGCTTGTCCGCTTTTTTCTTTTCGAACTCATCTAGGAAATTGACGAGTTCCCCCGCATCGCACTCCAAAGCGAATTGCGAATTCATTTGCCGTGCCAGCGTGTCGTTCACGAAATCACCTCCACGACATGCACATCCAGTTCGCGCGGGCCTGCGCGAACAGCAGCGACGACTTGAAACGTTCTGACCACGCCGCCGACGTCGATCTTGACGCGGGTGTGCGGGGTGATCGTGGCAACGGCATCGGGCGTTCGCCGCATGTGGAACACGGCATCGAGCCGGACGGTTTCTCGATCTTGCAGCGTGATCCCCGCGGCGTTCTCTTCGTCGAGTTCGCCCCAACATTGCAGTGCCGTTTGCCACGCCGCATCGCTCCGCCAGTCCTTCTCGTTCAAGGCGTTGGCCGTGCGATTCGGTTTCAGCGACTGGAACGTCGCGAAGTGCCTGTATTTCGCTCCGGCCCGTGGCATTTTTTCTTACCTTTCAGGTAAAGACTTTTCAGCATGGCCCATCGAATTTCCTTACCGATGAGGTCAACATTTTTCACCACGTCCAGAGCAGGGGAGTGACATCGTGATCCAGCGCCGCCAGATAATCGGCACTCGGCCGCCCTTCCGCCCCTTCGTAGGCAGCGCCGATATGCTGCAAAATCAGTTGCTTGGCGAGGTCGGGGACCGCCTTGCGCTGATCCTTGGCGGCGATCGGGGCTTCTTCCTCGTCGACCAGGTCGGTATATCCGGCGACGAACGTGATCACGATCGCGTTCAGACGCCCCGCCTGCACGTCGGGCCACGAACCGTTGACGGCCGGACGGAGCCGCGCCGGTTCGCTGA
>JBJXGP010000340.1:0-25520 GCA_046160425.1 Planctomycetaceae bacterium | reverse complement strand
TCTTCTCCAGTTTGGGCGGAATCTTACCTGTGATAATCACCCTCGTCAAGTCACTCTTATACCCGGCCAATGTCTGCGCACCCCAGTCGAACAGCGTAAACGGAGCCTCGCAAATCCGCTGCGTTTGAGGCCGGGCATGAGGCAACGCCGATCGAGCACCGACCGCAACGATCGGATCGAAAGCAACTCCAGCCGCCCCAAACCGCCGCATGGCGTGTTCCAGATCGTGCGAGACTTGCAGTTCGGTCATATCGCCGGTCAAGCCGGCCGTGATCAAGGCGAACCCGCGCTGAGCCTGATCGACAGCGAGCCGGATCTCGGCCAATTCAGTCGCGTCTTTCACCTGCCGCAAGTTTTCAACCGGTCCATCCAAGGGGATCCATTCGACCTGCTCGAGGCTCGACTTCAGGCGCTGCCATTGCTGAAAGGTGATCGTTCCCGATTCGAAGCCGAGTTGCGAACATTGAGCCTTGCGGATCACCTGCTGAACCGCATGCAGCAACGTCTGATTCTGCTTGCGAATCACCGCGTCCAGGCCCGGACATTCTTCCTCGATCTGCACCGTATACCGGGCATCGCTCAGAAGGACACAGACCCCTTTGCCGATCAGCAGGTAACTGCTGTCGCCGCTGAATCCGGTCAGATAGGTCACATTGACGGCGTCGGTGACGAGCATCGCGGGGCATTTGAGTTGCTTCAGTTCATGCAGCAATCGCCCGCGCCGCTGCGCCGGCCGATCGGCAGCCGATTTATCGGAAGGAGACATACAGGGAGCTTTCATGAGGAGAGAAACTCAAGACCGGTCACATTGACCTCGATGAGAATAGAGCTGTCGGTTCGGGGTTTCAATCGTGTGAGGTAAAACAAGTCGCCGTTTTCAGGAGTCTATTGATGTATCCTACATGGTAGGATACAATTCGTGGGATCATGAAAGCGGTATTCATCGAAACCAGCGCGTTCACTGAATGGGTTGGGGAACTTCTCCCGGACGATGTGTATGCTGCTCTGCAGCAAGTACTGATGGACAATCCCACGAAAGGCGATTTGATCAAAGGTTGCGGCGGGCTTCGGAAAATTCGCGTCGCTGATCCGTTACGAAGCAAAGGAAAACGGGGAGGAGCCCGTGCGGTTTATTTGTATGTACCAGAAGTGAAAACTTTCTACATGCTTGACATCTATGGCAAAGCTGAAAAGGACGATTTGAACGCTTACGAGAAAAAGGAATTGACCAGGTTAGTCGAGAAATTAAAGAGCCTTCATCGACATGAATGAAACGCATATCCCCAATGGTTGATAAAATTATCAATTTTGAATTTAACACAAATTGTCGTCAATCGGAATGTGATGCAGTAACTCATTATGATTCAAGCGAGAATAAAACGATGACCGTTAAACGTAGAAAACCATTCTTTGAAAGGCTCTCGCGAGGACTCGAAGAAGTGATCGCCCATACTCAGGGTGAATTGACTCTGCGAACCGTGCAAGTCCCCAGCGAACCTCCGGAAATCGATGGCAAAGCGCTCGGGGCATTACGGGCCAGGGCTGCGATGTCGCAAGCGATTTTCGCAAAGGTACTAAACGTCTCGACCAAAACCTTACAAAGTTGGGAACAGGGAGTTCGAAAACCCTCCGACGCATCACGACGGCTGATTCAGATCTTCAGCGAACACCCCGAAATCGTCTGTCGAACTGTCGGATTACCGGACGTCGGTCTGAAACCAATCAAGATCACATCGACGACTTCGAAGCGTCGAAAGGTGGCGACCAACAAGTAAACATATTGCGAACGAATTATCGACACTTAATCAAAAGAAGATCAGCAGATGTGCATTCAACTCAGCCCGCCTTGGAGAGCGAATGGCGGGCTTCGCCAGCGAGGACTTCGCGCACGAGTGCTCCGTAATCCTGCGCTCCCGATGACTTCGGATCGTATTCGAAAATCGACTGTCCGAAACTCGGCGCCTCGGCGAGCTTGATATTGCGGCGGATCCGCTGATCGAAGACCTGTGCTCCCGACCAGGGGACTTCAGGGGGACTCCGATCGAGAAACGACCGCAAATCATCGGTGACGTCCGCCGCGAGTCGCGTTCCGGTCTCGTACAGACACAAAATGATGCCGGTCACTCGAAGCTGACGATTGAGTCGTCGCGTAACGAGTGCCGTCGTTTCCAGCAACTTCGAGAGCCCTTGCAGCGCAAAAAAATGGGGTTGCAGCGGAATGAAAACTTCGCGCACGGCGGTCAAAGCGTTCACGGTCAGCACCCCCAGCGACGGGGGACAATCCATGATCACATAATCGACCGGTTGGGCGTGCAACATTCGCTGGAGCGCCTCGCGCAGCATCGTTTCGCGCTGCGGAGAATCGGCCAGCTCAAGCTCGGTCGCCGCCAGATCGAGATTGGAAGGGATCACCCACAGGTTTTCGTTCACCAGTTGCCGGGCTTCGGCGAGCGTTTTCTGTCCTGAGAAAACCTGATACACCGTCGGCGTGTTGCCGACCGGTTCGATGCCGAAGTGCAGCGATGCGTGACCCTGAGGATCGAGATCGATCAAGCAGACTTTCCGCCCCTGTTTCGCCAGTCCCGCGGCGAGATTGACGCTGGTGGTCGTTTTCCCGACTCCACCTTTTTGATTCATGACGGCAATCGTTCGCATCGGATTCCTTCCGCGTAGATATGATATTGACCTCGTTCCTGAGCTTCCGCTTGGGAACGCACGTCAGTGAGAGCTTTTGCTTCGCCCAATGAAGATCGAAGTTCCATTCCACTGGCGGGCAAGCCGCCAGTGCCACCCGAAGAAATTGCGAGTTGCATCGCGTCAGCGAGAGCTTCCGCTTCGCTATTTTGTTGCTCGACAGTCAAAAGCCCTGTCAGTGTGCAACGAAAAGGGCGGAAGTATACCTCTGTGGCGCAATTCGGAAAAGACGAGTTCGCCAGTGTGCAAGGTTCGTCGTAACTCTCTGCAATTTCTCATCTTTTCATGATTTACCGGAAGCGTTACAACAGCATCGATCACATTGAATTCTCGTTCCCAGGCTCCGCATGGGAACGCAAGTCTTCGAGAGCTACTGCTTCGACACATGGCATTCGACGTTTAATCGCACTGGCGGGCAAGCCGCCAGTGGCACCCGGCGTTACAACTGTGCGAAATGAGCATCGGATCTACTAATCGATTCTGGATTTTCCATGCAAGTGGATGTCGCAATTTTTGGTGGCGGAGTCGCCGGCCTGTGGCTGCTCGATGACCTCGTGCGCCATGGCTTCCACGCCATCCTCATCGAAACCGGAAAACTCGGGCAGGGGCAGACCATCGCCTCGCAAGGGATCATTCACGGCGGCTTCAAATACACGCTGCAAGGCCTGTGGTCGAAGTCGGCCGAATCGATCGCCGATCTTCCGGACCATTGGCGCCGCTGTCTGAACGGAACCGAGCAGCCCGACCTGCGACAGATCCGACTGCGAGCCGAACAATGTTACCTCTGGCGAACCGACTCCTGGAGCGCACGGCTGGGGATGTTCGGTGCCCGGCATGGGTTGAAAGTCGCTCCGCGGACCATCACAAAAGATCAGCGCCCCGATGTTCTCGCCGGATGCCCCGGTCAGGTGGCGACCATCGATGAGCCGGTGCTGTCGCCGGGGAGTTTGATCGAGGCGTTGTCGGCTCCGCATCGCAGCCGAATTTTTCGTGTCGCGCCGCCCGATGGCTGCCGTTTCAAACTCGCGCAACCGGGGCATGTCGAATCGCTCGATCTCATCCATCCGGAGAGCGGCGAAACTCTCACCGTACATCCGCAGGGTGTCGTCTTCACCGCCGGTGCGGGGAACTCAGGTTTGCGAGCGCAAGTCGGGTTATCGCACGAACGGATGCAGCGCCGTCCGCTGCACATGGTCGTGCTGCGAGGAATGCTCCCCCCATTGAACGGACATTGCATCGAGGGGGGACACACGCGGGTCACGATCACCAGCGACCGAACGGCCGACGGAGAGACCATCTGGCAATTGGGGGGACAACTCGCCGAGCAGGGGGTCGCACTCACACCACCCGAACTGCTGCAACACGCCGCTGATGAATTGACCGCCGTCCTGCCGGGGATCGATCTGGCGGGCGTGTCGGGGACGACGTATCGCGTCGATCGCGCCGAAGGTTCAACCACCGATGGCAAACGTCCCGACGGAGTTCACGTGCTGAAGGAAGGGAACGTCTTCACCGCCTGGCCGACAAAACTCGTTCTCGCCCCGCGACTGGCTGCGGAGATCCGCACGCAACTCTTCTCGATGATGAATCACGGCGAACAATTGAACGATGAACGTCGGCGATCGATCGGCGATTCGCAGCTTCCCGATTGGCCCCGTCCCGAAATCGCAATCTCCCCGTGGGAAGAAAACGTCGAGTGGGAAGCACTGACGGAACATTCGAGCCAATCCCGCGCACGCCGTTCGGCGGCATGAACGATGCCTATCAGCCCGTTGAAAAGTGTGCCACTGCTGGCTTGCCCAGCAGTGGAGTTCATAACCGTTGGGAAATCACCGGGTGGATAAACCACCCGGCTCGTGAAACTCCGCATTTGATCATTTTTCAACGGGCTATTATCACATCACACTGACGACAATGAATCTCGCTACTATCCGGTCATTCTCAGGACGTCCGACAATCATGCAACACCGACCGCTGGGTAATTCGGTGCTCGTGCTCCCCGCGATCGGGTACGGGGCGTTCAAGATCGGGCGGAATCAGGGGATCAAATACGCGCAGCCCTACGATCTGCCGAGCGACGGCGATTGCGAACGATTGTTGAATTCGGTTCTCGATGCGGGGATCACCTACATCGACACCGCCCCGGCCTACGGCATCAGCGAAGAACGCATCGGCAAGTTCATCTCGCATCGGCGCGGCGAGTTCGTCCTCTCGACGAAAGTCGGCGAAGAATTCAGCGACGGGGTTTCGCGTTACGATTACTCGGCCAACGCCGTCCATTCGAGTATTACCCGTAGTCTTCACCGACTCAAGACCGACGTGCTCGACATCGTCTTCATTCACTCTCACGGCGAGGATGTCAAAATTCAGCAGGAGACCGACGTCGTCGAGACGCTCCGCAAATTGAAGGCGGCGGGGACGATTCGCGCGATCGGCCTGTCGGGCAAAACGGTCGAAGGAGCGCGGCTCGCGCTCGACTGGGCCGATGCGATCATGGTGGAATATCATTTGCAGAATCCATCGCACTCGGATGTCATGCACGCGGCGCGAGAACGCGGCATCGGTGTGGTCGTGAAAAAAGGCCTCAGTTCGGGGCAACTCTCGGCGGGAGAGGCGATCCGGTTTGTCCTCGACCACCCCGCCGTCAGCAGCGTCGTGATCGGCGGGTTGAATTTCTCGCATTTGCAGGAGAACATCCGAAATGCAGAGGGAGGAAGGGGAGAGAGGGAGCAGACGGGTAGCGGAGCGTAAGGTTTTACGTCGCCCCGTTTCCGGCCGTTTCACGTGAAACGGTCATGTTTGATTTATGCGTAGTGCATATGTCACATTCGTGCCCGACGCCGAAGCGGTTTATGCCCCGCCACCCTGTCGCTGCATCACTTTGTTAGCTGGTGGTCTTCCGTCGGGGGTACACGGCTTAGAGTAAAGCTAATCGTAGCCATCCTAGCGTTCGTATCGTCGAGGAATTCACGCATATCAAATCTCATCGTATTGTCATCAATGATTTCGATTTTTGATTTTGAGCCGTTGCTGTTCGGAGTGCGGCCTGACAGAATCAACGATGAAGTTTTCTCGTTCCATGCACCATGTGCCGTGCTGACGTCACCATTGTCGGAAAACTTCCACTGCCGGTAGCAGTTACTTGTCTGGTCATAGGTAATGAGCGTGCGCCATGAAGAAGGGGGATGTCCCGGGAGGAGCAGGTGGGTGTCGATTTCAAGAAACTGTTTATTGAGAATCCATTTGCATTCTTGACGTACGGAGACGGAGAACCCGTCTAGCGGCGCATCGGGCCGGAGCCCCCAGGAACCGACAAGGGGCTCAAGCACGGCGAGTTCAGTGAGCGGTTCGTCCTTGGGAGGTTCCGCACAGGCCGCCGGACTACCGACCATGAGAATTGTGAGCCAGATACAGCACATCGCAAATGTCGGTTGTGGTGTGGCCATGTTCCTCCTCTGCCAGCGAACGCCCCAAGTTCAGCGACCCGGCCCGCGCGGATGCAACTAGAGCGCGATGGCGGGTTCGCTGCAGCGTATGATTAGGCTGCGTTGTCATGTGACTGAATAAGCTGCTCCACACGTTGCCAATCTGTGATCTCGTGAACGACCGGCCAAGTGCGATACGACTGAACTAGACTTCCGATGTCGCGAAAGAACGCTCCTGCAATTAAGCCAATGACGAGACCTGCTCCCCCCGACGAAATCTGCGAAAGAAACCAGGGAAGGACTGTGTAAAAAACGAGCCAGCGCCACCAGTTCGCACGGAGGATAGGACCAAGCGCCCAGCCGCCGACGTGGTAACGCCACAAAATCTAGAGAACCGTTTTTTGGAGTCTTGTGAGTTTCATGGCGTATGAAGCGTCCCAACTTGTTAATTGCTTGATCCGCGTAACACGTTTCGACTGCAAAGTTGCAGCCTATCGCGCCACGCGAGAATTCACCGTCACTCTCAATTCCATCAATTTCTGATTAATGAAAAATGCCGTCGGGTGGCGGGACATAAGGTTTTACGTCGCCCCGCCATCCGGTCGCGACTCCGCGTCCAACGCTTTGTTCGCCCTCACTTTGGCCAGTTGAGGATGTCAATCGTGGTCGGACTCTCATCGTGAAGACTAAAGCCGACGATAAATGGAGATCCCGTCTTCATTTCACGAAAGGCATGTTCTTTGATCAGTCGTTCCAGCGTACGCCACATCGTCAATCTCGCATTACCTTCCAGGTAGTTCTCGTCTTCATCGTCAGAATTCGGAAGGTCTTTCTTCTTAGCAATTTTCCTCCATTCAGGCACAATAACCTCAGCAAACTCGCCGAAGTCGAAATCACCAGAATCTGTATTGAATGGCTCCAACGGAGGGCAATTCAGTTTGTATTTCGCCCATTGCCAAGTAATCTTCCCTTTTAGGTTTGAACGCCGGCTCTTCTTGGCAGAGGTAATCGAGTCAATCGATGTTTCAAAGTTGTTAGCAGCCGAGTCAATACTTATGCCGACACGGCCGTATTCCACATCGTCAGAATCAAAAAAGAAGCAACGTACTTCTGTATTGGGTTCTTCTTTACAGAAGTTCTTGATTGCACGAATAGCTGCATTGTACAGCTTTTCTTCAGATTGTTTCCAGATTTCAGCGTACATAATTCATCTCGTTGGCTGACTTGTTAATAGGCTGATCCGCGTAACACGTTTCGACTGCAAAGTTGCAGCCTATCGCGCCACTCTGAATTCGTAAATCTCAATTCCAGCAATTTCTGACTGTTGTATAGCAGCCCGTTGAAAAAGTGTGCCACTGCTGGCTTGCCAGCAGTGGATTTCATAATCGTTGGAAAAACACCGGGTGGATAAACCACCCGGCTCATGAATGCGAGCATTGAATCGATTTTCAACGAATCGTCTCACAACCGCACGCAGACGTTCCGATCGGCGAGATACTTTTTCGTTTCCTGAATGGTGTATGTCCCGTAATGAAAAATACTCGCGGCGAGGGCGGCGCTGGCGTGGCCGGTGGTGAGAATGCGGTAAAGGTGTTCGGGGCTTCCCGCACCGCCGCTGGCGACGACGGGGACCGAAACGGCGTCGGCGACGGCTGACGTCATCTCTTCGTCGTAGCCGTCCTTCGTGCCGTCGGTGTCCATCGATGTCAGCACGATTTCGCCCGCACCCAATCGTTCGACCTCTTTGGCCCACGCGACTGCTTCGAGTCCGGTCGGAACGCGCCCGCCGTTGATGTGGACTTCCCAGACCGTTTTGCCGTCTTTGACGACGCGCTGGGGGTCGATGTTGACCACGATGCACTGGCTGCCGAATTTCTGCGCGGCTTCGTAAACGAACTGCGGGTTTTTGACGGCGGTCGAGTTGATCGAGACTTTATCGCAACCGGCGTTGAGTAGCCGGCGGATGTCATCCAGCGTGCGGATGCCTCCCCCCACGGTGAGCGGCATGAAGATCACTTCGGAGGTCCGCCTCACCACGTCGAGAATGATGTCTCGCTCTTCGTGGCTGGCGGTGATGTCGAGAAACACCAGCTCATCGGCCCCTTGCTCTTCGTAGCGCTGCGCGACTTCGACGGGGTCCCCCGCATCTTGAAGATTGAGAAAATTGACCCCTTTAACCACTCGCCCCGCATGGACGTCGAGACAGGGAATAATGCGTTTCGCCAGCACGTGAGAACCTCAACACTATAGATAATGAAAATGGGTGATAACTGTTACTTTTTCTTCGCGACGGCGTCACCGTTGCCGACGGTATCGCGATGGCTGATAAACGCGGGGCCACCGGCGGCGACGTAACCGTAGCTCGCACCAGTCGGATCGGGACTGACCCAGAACGAATACAACTTCCCCTTTTTGAGCGAGAAGCGGAAGCGGACCGGTTTTCCGTTGAGCGATGCCAACGTCTCCGTCCCCTTCCAGGTCACCGGGAGAGACGTCGTATTCGCGGAAATGGTTCGGCATTTATCCCGGCTGAAAGCGGGAATGACTTTTCCCCGCTCATCGAGGACTTCCACCTGCAATTCGCCCGCCTTGGCATCGACATTCACGAACAGATGTCTCCCGTCAAATCGGACCGGGCGCGTGGTGAGCGTTCCCGCTTTGTCCTCCGCGGAAAGTGAAGCGAACCCGTCTCGACGGAGGACTGCCAACCCCGTGCTGCCGCCGGTGCCGTCATCTTCCGGCTTGTGACTGTTCCTGCCGCTGCAATAAAAATAGAGCTGATCCCCCATGACCAGGCAACCCCCGCCGGCGGGTTGAACGTTGCCGTAGTTCCACGCCTCTTTGTCGTCAGAGACATTGAGAAACGGCTGACGGTCGGGACGATGCCAATGATAACCGTCGCGCGAGTAGCCCAACGTAACGTGATTCATTTTCGGTCGATCCCCCTTCGCGATATGCGAGTGAATCGTGAAGAAGCCGACGATCAGGCTTTCGTAAGGGGTGGCATCGAGATTGTACAAGTCCGGGAGCTTCTCCTTGAATTCGACCGGCTGCACGCGATCGAGCGTATCGGCACTGGCCCAGATCGAGAGTTCATCCATCCGTTCCCACGATTTGACCGAGACGTCGCGCGATTCGCCGTAATAGCGACACCGCCCGACCGGATTGCGGCCCGAGCGGACGCTGTAGATCCAAAGTTTGCGGAACGGATTGTAAAAAACCGTCGTGCGATCGCCGACTTCCTTCTGCTCGACGACGATCTCGCTCCAATGTATTCCATCGGCGGAAAATCGCGTTTGCAACGCCGATCGAAAGTAAAACATCTTGTAGCGCTTCGCAGGATCGGGATCATCGAGATCAAGCCAGACAATGCTCGAATCGCGTTCGATCGGTTCGATCTTGAGAATATTGCTTTCGGGATAAACCGACGATTGGCCCAGCGCGGGACGGTCCCAATGGATGCCGTCGGTCGAAGTCGCGAGGCAGAAATAAAGTCCGCTCCCACCCATGTACCACATCTTCAGGAGACGATCGGTCGGATCGTACCACACCCCGTCGCTGAACGGAGCCGCGAACGGAATGTTCCGCTCGCCGTGAAACTCCCAGGGCTTCTCGGCCTTGAAGACTGGATTTTCGGGATGCCATTTCGGCTGGTGGTATTCACGCTTCAACGTCGTGGACTCGATCAGGAAATCATCGACGAACAACTGGCGGCCGACGTCGATCGGGATCACTTTCGGCGGAGTCGCGAGATATGGGGGATCGGGCTGCGGATCGCGAGAAAACCCTTCAGGCCGCGGCGGCCAAGGATCGGGGAGTTCGATCCCGTTATATAACACTTCTCCCGCGTCGCATACCATTGCTGTTGGATACACAATCGACGCCAGAACCCCGACGATGCAAACGATCGCGAACGATAACGCCAACTCCGATTCAGAATTCGCCGTGACCGTTGTTCTTTGTATCGACATCATGCACCTCTTTCACCGGGTTCGACGATTGCGAGCGAAGTCCATTACAAATTCCCGTCGAGTCATGACCGTGAATGACCTTTTTACACGATCGTTTTCCACGTCCGCTTGTCGAGAACCTCGAGCGCACCGAGAATGACTTTCAGCGTTTGAATCCCTTCCTCCAGCGTGCAGATGGGAGGGCGTTTTCCCTCGACCGTGTCGAGAAACGCCTGGGCCTGCGTGATGAACATGTCGTCGCGTTCCAGCGGCGGGAACGTTTCATCCTGCCAGGGGGAATTCGGTTCGATCATCCAGCGCCAGCGGTTGAGATGCGATTCGAGCTTCGCCGTCCCTCTTTCGCAGACGATGGTCAGCGTCAGTTCGTTGGGGGCCTGATACTGATTGATCGAGAAATTTCCCATCACCCCCTGATGCCGCGTCAAGACGTGGGCAGTGTCTTCGACGGTCACGCCGTCGAGAACCTGATGGGCGGCGTCGGCGGTCAATTCGGTGATCGGCCCGACGATCCACTCCGAGGCGTTGACGATGTGCGTGAGGGCATCCTGCAAGCAGCCCCCGCCGGTCGCCCGGTTCGTGTAATAAATCTCGCGATACGCGGGACGGAACGTCGGAAAATGCTGACCCGTCACCACAACCAGTTCGACCGGCTTTCCGAATTTCCCGCTCTGAATCGCTTCTCGCATCGCTGCGATAATCGGATGACACCGCAACACATAGGCAATACTGAAGGCCGTCTTCTTCTGTTTCACCAGTTGCACCAATTCATCGACGCGGTCGAACGACGTGCTCACCGGCTTTTCCATGAGGACGTGACAACCGGCATTCACCAGATCGATCGCCATGCCGACGTGAAGATGTGCCGGCGTGCAGATGACGGCGATATCGGGTTTCGAAGCGAGGGCCTCTTTGAAATCCGCAAACGTTTGCTTGAGCGGATACGTCTGCGCCAGCCGTTCGCGGATCTCCCCCCGCACGTCGCACACTGAAACCTCGGCTTGACCGGTCCGCAAAAAGCAACGGGCGTGACGTTCGCCGATCGAACCTCCGCCGATGACCAAAACGTGCATGAAAGATTTCCTTCGCGAATCGGTTTGAACCCGGACCAATTGGAAAAGACGTCGGGTGCCACGGGCGGCTTGTCCGCCCGTGTTTTTAGCTCGCCAATGTACTCACACTGGCGGGCAAGCCGCCAGTGCCACCCATTTTGGCGACGGTCGTAGATCATGGCACAGGTTGCCGATGTGAGTCAAGCCGCGAGCGCTGCAGGCCGTCCGCGCGCGAATAATTTCCAAATTTCACTTGCCAATCCGTTCGATCACAGGTAATGTGTACTATCATACTAATACGGTGGTACGCATTCATGCTCATCAACATCAATCCCTCGAACGGACTCGCCGTCTACGACCAGATCGCCCGGCAGATCAAGTTCGCCGTCGCGAACAAGACGCTTCGCCCCGGCGAACTGGTCCCGTCGGTCCGCGAACTGGCCCGCACGCTGGCGGTCAATCCGAACACCATTGCCCGCGCCTACCGCGAATTGCAGGGGGACGGCATCGTCCAGACCGTCCGCGGCACCGGCCTCGAAATCACCGCAGAGGCCCCCGAACTCTGCCGGAGCGCCCGGCATGAGTTGATTCGCCTCCGGCTGCGCGAAGTGCTGGAAGAAGCGCGACGCAGCCAACTCTCCCGCGCGCAGATCAAGCAGATCGTCGAGAAAGAATTATCCATCCTGGAAGTCGCCGAGGGTCAATCATGAAACTGGTTTTTCAGTTCGATCACGTCACCAAGCGATTCGGCGATCAAGTCGCCCTCGATCAGTTCACGCTGGGGGGAGAACCCGGCAGCGTCATCGCACTGCTCGGCGAGAACGGCGCCGGCAAAACGACGGCGATCCGCATCCTGCTCGGCCTGCTCGAACCCGATTCTGGTGAGGCTTACGTGCATGGGTTGCAAAGCCGGCATCTCGGGCAAGAGATCCGTCGGCGAGTCGGTTACGTCCCCGACCGTCCCGTCCTTTACGACTGGATGACCGTCGCCGAAGCGGGCTGGTTCATCGCCGGCTTTTACGATGCCACATTCATCGGCCATTATCGCGACCTCGTGACGCAATACGAGTTGCCGCTCGACAAGAAAATCAAAACGCTCTCCAAAGGGATGCGGGCCAAAGTGTCGCTCGCATTGGCGATGGCACATCGGCCCGAATTGCTGGTCCTCGATGAACCGACATCGGGACTCGACCCGCTCGTCCGCCGGCAGTTTCTCGAAAGCATGGTCGACGTCGCTGCCGAGGGGCGAACGGTTCTCATCTCCAGTCATCAGATCGCGGAAGTCGAGCGGATCGCCGACACCGTGGCGATCTTGAAAAAGGGAAAACTGCAACTCGTGGCGAAACTCGAAGACCTCAAGAAGGAGGTCCACGAGCTCACGGTCTCGCTCACGGATGATTCGCATCCCCTCCCGGAAATCCCCGGCACGATTTTGAGCCGAGTGAAAATCGAACGCCAATGGCGGCTGCTCGTCCGCGACGTCGATCCGGTCTGGCTCAATCGTTGTCAGACCGATGATTCGCTCCCCGGCGTTGAAGTGCGGACGCCGTCGCTGGAAGAGTTTTTCCTGGGGTTCATGCGGAACGGGGAGGAAGAGGGGATGGGAGAGAAGACAAATTCACGAGACAAAAAGGTCTCACCATGAACGTCCTGAACAACCAAATCTTCTGGCGGTTGATGTGGAAGGAATACCGCTCCCAGCGCGCGCTCTGGCTGGGAATCGTGGGGATCGCCTTGTTCCTTCAAGTGGTGATCCTGTGCGTGCTCAAAGATCAAAGAGCCCTCATCAACGGCCTGTTCATCACGGCGTGGTCTCTGTCGAGCCTTTATGCATTGAGTTCCTGCGCGGTCCTCTTCGCGGCGGAAAAAGAAGATGGCACGTACGATCTGCTCCGATCGCTCCCTACGACACCGCTGCGGATGTTCGCAGGCAAAATGTGTTTTTGCGTCGTGACCAGTGCCGGAATGGTAGGGGTCCTCAATGCTTTGGCATGGGGGATGTCGCGTGAAATCGCACTGAAATTTCCCATCTCGCAACAATTGCAACGGCAACATGCCGAGTTTTTTGCGTTGACGCTCGCGATTGGTCTCTTCTTTTCACTCAAGCTCAATCGCGTGTTGAACGTGATCATCGCCACGGTTGTCCTCGCGCTGGTCCTCAATACGAACAACATGCCGTGGCTGAAATACGGCGGGTTCGTGACATTTCTGCTGGCGGATGTATGGCTTGTCCGCCGCTGGTTTCTGGATGAGTCGTCGATCTCGGATCGTGTGGGAGGATTGATCCGCAGGTTTCCGTTTGCGATTTCCTGGAGAAGCCGATCATCCAGCCTGAGATGGGCACGCACCGAAACAGCCTCCCCGTGGTGGAGAGCGTGGAAGCGAACGCTATGGCTGGAATGGCGGCAAGTCTGGCCGGTGCTGCTGATCTGGTTACCGGTGGCGATTGCGTTGATATCGTGTTCCACGCTCTCTTATCAGTACGTCGGCTATCGTTTCGCCACGCCGGTCTTGATCGTCGCACCGCTATTCCTCGGCGTCGCCTCGTTTCGTCCGCATCAGATTGATCGGCGCATTCAATTCGCGACTACGTTCGGCATCCCGCCCCAACTCGTCTGGCTGAGTTGCCAGATTGTCTGGGGAGTAGCTACAGCGTTCTTTGTCGCGATCCTCGTGTCACCTTTCATAATCGAACTTTTCTTGAATCTTGGTCTTAATCGAAATTTTGCCGTGAGGTATTACTATAGTAATGCAGATGCCGCATGTCGTCTTCTGGCTCAATTTTTTGACACACCAACGTATCGGTTCACTTTCGATGAATCGCATTATGGCAATCGTGCGGACTCGCAAGCCTTCTATCTCTGGTACGCGGCGATCTGTTACGTGGCAGGTCAACTCTGCTCGCTCAAATTTTCGAAGACGGTCATCGCCACGTTCATGGGGTTGATTCTTTCGGGATTGGGCTACGTCTGGTTGTCGATCATGGCTCGGCTGCCCGTTCCGTATTGGTTATGTGCCGCGCCGATTGTGATGTTCTGGTTATTGGTTTCATTCATCGGTTTACGCCGCTGGTCGGTGGAGGGGAGCACCTGGCGAACGAAGCTCCGCACGACCGGCTTGTTGATCGCCTTTCACGCCTGTCATCTGGGTGCGATCTGTATTTTTCGGATAAATGAAGTCCCATCAGAATACTGGGTTGACGAGTGGATCAAGTCCTCGTCTGAACAATACGCGAACATCACCGGCGTGGCGGTCGATAATGCTCAGCAGACGACGACCGATCCCTACACCAACGCGGCTCGGCTGGTCACCACCATGCCAATGCACGTCAAGGATGGATGGAAGAAATACAAGTACACCGCCGAGGGTTGGGATCGGGCCTACGATGACTGGGAAGAGGAAAATCGGCTCCCGGTGACGATGCTGGTCGAAGCGCTGAAAACGGATGCCCTCCCCGACCCGAGTCGTTTCACCCACGAAGATGCTTGGGCATGCTTTGGAATCCTTATATTTTCAGCGAACAGGTTGACACGAGCGGGTGAACTCGATCAAGCCCTGGATCGTTTCGATGCCATTTCCACATTCATCAAACGGGCTGCCCTCGCCTATAAGTTCGAACCCTACACCGGCTCGATGCCGTCATTTCAAGGCCGGCTACAGTGGGTCATCAGAACGCGAGGCATCCTGCCCGATCTGATCACCTGGGCGTCGCACGAGCAGCAAACGCCGGAGCGACTTCGCCGGGCGATCGAGATGCTGGAACCTCATCGACTGTCGCCAAAGCTGGTCCAGCAATGCTGGGACGCCGCCAGCGCGCAAAATCGTTGGCTGCTGGAAAATGACATGGAGCAGTTGGATGCCAATACCGCGCTGCTATGTCTGTTGCCCTGGGAGAAAACGCGGCGCATTCGGCTGCTCGATCGGGAGGCATACCATTTCCGGTCGCCGGTCACGGCACATCGCAATTCCGACATTGAAAGGGAGCGAAGCATACATTGGCCCGAGTTAGATCGTAGCGAGTATTGGGCCCATCGCGTCCAAGGTTTTCACATGATCGATGTCAACGAAATGCCTGCCTCATACCACTTATACGATCTACATCCGCGACATTCCGATCGAGCGACGTACAACCAGGCCCTGGAATTACAACGGACATCAGCGTTGATTCTAAGCCGTATGATCAATGCCGAGATGGAGTATCGAGCCACTCGGCTGCGATTGGAATTGATGGCACAGCGACTGGAAACCGGCGTGCTGCCAAGGCGCTTGAGGGAAACGCTGACGACGCTCGACCAAGTTGATTTGATCGACCCCTGGTGCGAACAGAAATTCTCCTACTTCCCAGATGGAGAAACCAATGGATCACGACTTAGCCCTGCGGGTGCCGTTGAACCCGGCGAACCCTTCGTATATGCCCCCAGAGTTTTGAATAACCTCCTTCGGCGAAAAGATCGTTCGTATCCCCATTTTCATAATGGCAAGTTTTTTATTCCCTTAAAAAAATAGCGTCGATTGCCGGTGTACAGGGAATTGCTTCACATCACAGGGCAACCCCTTGAAGGTTTCTCTTAGCCCCGGAGGGGTGATTGACTGCCGCCTCTTCGATGCTGAAAACAAACGTATCGCCGCTTGAACATTTCCCGCGCATTCCACCACTTCCCTCAGGTCTTGCCTCGCGGTAGAATCGAGGTTCAGCGTTTCCGGCGATTTTGCCGATGAAAGGGATGCCGAGTTCGTGTGCTGATGTTCTTTGTATTTGGGATTTCGAGACTTGCCGAAGGGCATCGACGATGTGGAAACTCAACAGCCAACCGTTTCGGCATCGCGGCGAATGGACGCGGCGGGAAATGCTGCGCGCCGGGTCGCTGCTGCTCGGCGGGTTGACGCTTCCCGAATTGCTCCGCACGCGGGCGAATGCGGCGGCGGGCGGGGCGAAACATTGCATCTTCGTGTTCCTCAACGGCGGACCGGCCCAGCTCGATACGTTCGACATGAAGCCCGAAGCGCCGGATAGCATCCGCGGGCCTTACAAGCCGATCGCGACGAACGTGCCGGGTATCGAAATCACCGAATTGCTTCCGAAGTTGGCGCGGCTCGCCGACAAGTATGCGATCCTCCGCTCGGCGACGCATCATCTCTCGGCTCACAACAGCAGTGCCGCGTATGCGCTCAGCGGGCATTCGCCGGGAACCGATGCGAACATTTTTCCGACGGCGATGGATCACCCCACATACAGCGCGATCGTGTCGAAACTCAAGCCGTCGACGAATGCGATGCCGAGTTCGGTCCTCACACCGACGTTGTTGTTCGACATGGGATTTCCCACGCCGAGCGCGGGGGGCGGCTGGCTGGGGCAGACGTACGATCCCTTTCCCGTTGTGCGGAACCGCATGATGGCGCGATCGCCCAAGTGGGAAGGGAAGTTGCCTCCGCCGGAAGGATTGAAACTTCTTGACGGGCTGAACTCCGAACGGTTGCACAGCCGCAAGTCGCTGCTCGCCGAGATCGATGAGGCGTTCGAGACCGCCGACCGGCAGGCGGAGTTCGCGAGTCTCGAATCGCATCAGGCGCAGGCCCTCGACCTGATTCTCTCTCCCGATTGTCAGGCGGCGTTCGACGTCAGTCTCGAACCTGCGGAAATGCACGACCGCTACGGACGCTTCGAAATGGGGCAAGTGCTGCTCTTGTCGCGACGGCTGATCGAGGCGGGGGTTCGCTTCGTCACGGCGAATGCGGTCTCGAATCCCGAAAACACGGGACTCTCGGCGTTCCAGATCTGGGATACGCACTTCGATCATTTCCGGCTGTACAACGAAAACCTGATGCCCGAACTCGATCAGGCCCTTTCGGCACTCATTTCCGATCTCGATGAGCGGGGATTGCTCGCGGAGACGCTGATCATCGTCATGGGGGAAATGGGCCGCACGCCGAAGATCAACAATAACAAAGACGGCGGCCGCGACCATTGGGGGCAGGCCTACAGCGTGTTGTGGGCAGGGGGCGGCATCCGAGGCGGCCAGATTCACGGCTCGACCGACCAGCACGCCGCGTCGGTCAAGGATTTCCCCGCGAAGCCCGACGACATCGCGGCGACGGTGTTCGAGGCATTGGGTATTCCGCATGAATCGATGTTGAAAGACGTCGCCGGCCGCCCGCATTACATTACCGACGGCAAGCCGATCGCGCCGCTGCTGACTTAATCCGCAGTTCGATCCTGGCAGTCCGATCAAAACGCCGGGACGAACAGATACGACACGAACACGATGATCAGCAGGATCGCCACGAATTTGAAGTACGGAATTCCCGACCCCGGCTTCGCTGTACCGCCCCGTCCGCGATACGTGTTCCACATCGTTTCGCGATCGTCGTCGAGAAACCAACGACCGCAGGCCGGGCAGCGTTCGGCATCGTCGTAGACCTCGGCCCCGCACTCCGGACACTCGGCAACATCGCCTTCGTCGTCATCGTCGAAGGTGCGTGGCATAGCTCGTTTCTCACAAAAGGTGGGTCAACGCGGCGCTCAGCGCAACTCGGTCGTGTACTCGATATCGTCGATGTTGAGTTCGCCGGTCCCGCCGTTGAGGCCGGCTCCGATGATCATTTCGCGGGCTTTTTCGGGGACTTCGACGACGGCCGAGTCGAAGGTCCAGCGTCGCGATCCCGACCAGGGGCCGACGATCACTTCGCCGACGGTGCGGCGCTGGTGGTCGTAAAAGTAGATGGTGATTCCGGGGAGATGATTCTTTTCGGGGCCTGCTTTGACGTTGACCAGCCGCACGCGAAAGTGCAGTTTGATCGATTCGATGCTCTCGCCGTCGATCGCCGTCCCTTGCAGAATTTGAGCGGCTCGCCCCGGTTCGATGTTGGTGATCTCGAGGAAGCGATCTCCGACCGGCGCATCTTCATCGATGAGTTTCGTCTGCCGCTGGTAATGCCAGCCGTCGGCGCGGCCGTCGTCGTTTTCATCGATTTCGAATCCGCCGTTGACCATTTTGGGATGCAGCGGGTCGGGTTTGATCTCGCGTTCCTGTTCCGATTTGCCCGTCATGGGGACGAAGAGCGTGGGGATCAGTTTTTTCTCGACAAGTTTGCCCTCTTCTTTTTCGAAGAGATAGAAGACCTGCTGATAGCGTTCCCCCAGCGGGATGATCATCTTCCCTCCCTCGCGAAGCTGCTCGATGAGCGGAACAGGAACATTTTCGGGCGAGCAGGTGACGATGATCTTGTCGAACGGAGCATGCTCGGGCCAACCGAGATAGCCGTCGCCCACTTTGGCCTCGACGTTTTTGTAACCGAGTTTTTGCAGCCGCTTCGCGGCTTGCTTGCCGAGTTCTTCGACGATTTCGATTGTGTAGACTTCCTTGACCAGATCCGAAAGAACGGCGGCTTGATAGCCGCTGCCGGTTCCGATCTCGAGCACGATGTCGTCGGGCTGGGGATCGATCGTCTCGGTCATATAGGCCACGATGAACGGCGGAGAAATCGTCTGCTGATGGCCGATGGGCAATGCCTGATCGTAGTACGCCATTTTCTTCGAAGCACCCAGCACGAATTCATGACGCGGGACGGTTCGCATCGCTTCCAGCACGCGGGGATTGGCGATCCCCTCGTCTTCGATGAACTCCTTGACCATCTTCCAGCGGGTATCGCGGTAATAGTCGCGAGTCTGAGCCGATAAGGTGTGAGGAAATGACATCGCGGCGATGAACGCGATCATCGCCGTTCGCAGTTGTGATTCAGTTCTTTCGGATATTGCTCGCCGCATCGATCACCTCCAGTTCACTCGACAATGGTCCGCGGGAAATCGTATCAGCTTCGCCGCGAGACGGAAGTCAAGTTTCATTACTTTTCGGGCAGCCGGCATCCACGGGACTGGTTTCAATGCCGACTTGAATTTCATTACCGACGACGCGAACCGGGTAACAGGCGGTTTTGACTTTCCCGTTGGGGTTGTCGAGCCAGGTTCCATCCTTGACGGAAAACCGCCAGGCATGCCAGGGGCACATCACGCCGCCGTTTTCGACGTAACCCGATGCCAGCGAGGCCCCCATGTGCGGGCAGAAGTCGTTAATGGCGAAGTATCCCTCTTCAATGCAGAAAACGGCGACGATCGCTCCCTCGACCTGAAAGGCGCGTCCTTCACCGGCGGGGATGTCGCCCACCCGCGCCACGGTATGAAACTCCGGCATGAAATCATCCTCGAAACTAACGGCGAACGATGTAGTCGCTCGTTCCCCGCAATTCGACATTGGGTTAGCATTTCCAGCACGATGAAGAATTATATCCGGTATTCGCAAGCCGTGCGATGGATGTTTTCGACATGAGCGATGTTGTGAACCGAACGTCGCGAAACTCTCCACCGCCCGCCCGCGGTTGAATGTCGGGCGAACGACCCATACAATGGCCGTTTTGGAAAACAATGACCAGCGCACTGCCTTTCAAAAAAAGCTATGGAAAAAGACCGGGTGGATAAACCACCCGGCTCATGGATCTCAGTGTTTTGTTCATTTTTCAACGGGCTGCTAACCACAAAGAGTCATCATCATGCGTAAAAATCCGGTCAAGGCAGCACTTCAAGCGGGAGAACCGCAGGTCGGCACCTGGTTGTCGCTGGGCAATCTGTTCGCGACGCGCGTTATGGCTCGCGTCGGATTCCCCTGGCTGACGGTCGATCTAGAACATTCTCCCATCGACTGGAGCGAAGCGGCGATGCTGTTCGGCGCCATCGCCGATGCCGGCGGCGTTCCGCTGGCGCGCGTCCCTCGCGGCGATCACGACCACATCAAGCGCGTGCTGGATGCCGGGGCATACGGGATCATCGTGCCGATGGTCAACACCGTCGAAGAGGCCAAGATCGCGATCGCTGCCGCCAAGTATCCCCCGGTCGGCAATCGTTCGGTCGGGGGAGGACTGCATTGCCTCAATTTTCAGGCGAGCGCGGGAGATTACTTCAAACATGCCAACGACGAGATCCTCGTCGTGCTGCAAACCGAATCGCCGGAAGGGGTCGACAACGCTGAAGCGATCTACAGCCTTCCCGGCGTCGATGCGATCTTCGTCGGCCCGAACGATCTCAGCGCCCAGATGCGCGGTCCCGATGGTATTGACCCCTCTCCCGAACAACTCGAAGCGATGCTGCAGCGCGTCCTCGCCGTCGGCAAGAAAGTCGGCACCCCCGTCGGCCTGCATTGCATGAGCGTCGAAGCGGTACAGAAGAGAATCGCCGAAGGCTGGCAGTTTCTCGCGATCGGAAGCGAACTGCGCATGATGACAGTCGAAGCGCAAAAGATCGTTTCGGGCCTCGACCTCAAAAAACAGACCAGCGATCTGGCCCGGTATTAATCGCGATGAGAGGTGTCTCTTATCGTAACCCGAAGCGTGAGCGAGGGAGCTAATAGACGCTGAAAGAAGAGTGGGGGAGAGGGCGAGTGGGAGAGGGGGAGACCAGAGATGGAATCTTACGGCACTCCCGATCTCCCCATCCGGGGCGCATCGCCATCCTCTGCGAGTATGCGACGCTCAACGGCGGAGAACAGTCGCTGCTCGCGGTTCTCGACAGCGAAGCGTTTGCTCGCTCATTGCTCGATGTCGTCGTGCTTGCTCCTGGTGAAGGGCGATTTGCCGATGCGCTCGCCGCAAGAAAAATCACACACGTTCCCCTGCATCTGACCGATGCCGTTGGTGTTCGTTTGCCGCGCGAAGAGATTCAGCGGCAACTGCTCGATCAACTCCAGAGATTGTCTCCCGATCTCGTCCATGCGAACTCGCTTTCGATGGGGCGATTGCTCGGTTCGATTTGCGAACATTTGGGCGTCCCGTGCAGTTCGCACGTCCGCGATATCGTCGGCTTGAGCCGGGGAGCCGTGAGCGAACTCAATCGGCTGGATCGACTGCTCGCCGTGTCGCAGGCGACGCGAGATTTTCACATCGCCCAGGGGATCTCCGCCGATAAAATCGAAGTCGTTTACAACGTCGTCGATACGGTTCGATTCGCTCCTCGACTGGCGACGGGGGAGTTAAAACGTGAACTGCACATCCCCGCCGATGCGTTGCTCGTGGCGACGATCGGGCAGATCGGTTTAAGGAAGGGGCAGGACATTCTCGCCGAGGCGGTCTGCCGGCTGAAGGATGAGTTTCCGCAACTGCATGTACTGCTCGTCGGCGAGCGGAATTCGGAAAAAGAAGAAAATCGCAGTTTCGAAAGGCAACTCCACGAGCGATTCGAATCCGCCGGTTTACGCGAGCGTGTCCATTTTCTCGGCTATCGGTCGGACATGCCGAGAATACTGGGCGAAGTCGATCTGCTGGTCCACCCCGCGCGGCAGGAACCGCTGGGCCGCGTGCTGCTGGAAGCGGGAGCCGCGAGGTTGCCGATCATCGCCACGGCTGTCGGCGGGACGGCGGAGATTTTCTCGCACGATGAGGCGTTGCTGATTCCCCCCGATGACCCCGATCGCCTGACGGCTGCACTCGTACTGCTGTTGCAGGACGAGTCGTTACGGAAGCGGTTGGGTGACCGGGCGAGACGTCGAATCGTGGAAAAATTCTCGGCAGCCGACGCCGGGGAGATCTCTGAGAACCAGCGGATACAACTGCTGGGGCAATTCTTCGGATGAGATCACGCTCAAACCGTCGGGCTTATGGAGATCGGCGGCGACTTTCGAGAGAATCACGTTCGGCGCCAGTCCGATCGAACATCTCAGATACTCGCCGAGTTCGCGGCGCATGACCGCTTTGATGTCGCGGGCCAATTGTTGCGCCCGGTCGGGTTCCCGCTCGGCCCCCATCAGCCGACAGACCGCTTCATCGATCGACCTGACCTGGAGAATGGGTAGGCAACGCTCGACCGCTTCGATGATGCGGTGGTGAACTTCAACGTAAAGCGCAGGCCGGGCTTCCACCAGCCGGATCTGCGGACAGAGTTTGCGGGCTTCGTGGACCGCCGTCCCGGTTTTGACGCCGAAGCGTTTTGCTTCGTAACTGGCTGCAATGCAACAGGTTGTCTCCGCCTTCATGGGGATGACTGCGACCGGCTGATGACGCAGTTCAGGACGAAACTGCTGCTCGACCGAGGCGAAATAGGAATTCATATCGAGAAACAAATACCGCAGTGGCATGAGAGATGTTCCGAGGAGAATGAATATGTACGCAAGAACACATTCATCTATATCGGAACTTAAGTACACTTTCAATGGGGGAAATCTCTCGAGAGAAGAATTCTGCCAAGAACTGCTCCTCGATGCGAATGGGGCGTTCAAACCGGCGCGAGCATATTCGCATCCCGTGCGAGAACCCATTTGCCGTCCTGTTTGTGGAGAACCGACAGCGTATGTCCCGCTCGCGTGATCGAGGGAGCGCCGCCGGGCGGGTTCACGACGACTGTGAGTTTGGTCCACATGAAGGCCCAATCGCCAGCGACCTTGATCTCTTGAATTTCACTCTCCCCTTCGAACTGCGGCTGTTCCTGGCCGGTTTGCGGTTTCGAGGCGGCGGCGAAGGCCGATTTTCCCCTCATGGGAGGTTGACCGGGTCTCAGAAAAACGACATCATCGGACATCAGGCCTAGCACCGTATCGAGGTCACCCGACTTCGTCGCCGACATCCAGGTCGTCACGAGTTCCCTTATTTCCTGTTCATCCTGCGACATCATGGACTCCTCAAGGATACCCGGCAGTATCCCGGAAATAGTTCTGCGTTCTGTGTTATCCCACCGTCGGGAAGGCACACGTTGAAATTATATCCGTCGACTCAGAAAAATGCTGCGTGAAAGGATCCCTGAGCGTTGGGGTCGAGTCTCACGGCGTTAAACGATAACATAATAAAGAAAACAGCGATTCTTCGAAATCACCGCAGGCGACATCCCATCAGAAAGCCCGTTTTATGACGACCGTAGAACAGAATTATGAGCGAATCCTCGTGGCCACCGACTTTTCACCTCACGCAGAGGCGGCTCTCAAGCAGGCGATCTGGCTGGCTCGGTTGACGAAGGCCAAGATCACGTTGGCGCACACGCTCCCCGACCTGCGGAAGGTCGTGCATCAGGCCTCGACGCTTGCCAAACTCGATCTCCTGCAAGGAGAAGGAAATCAATTCGACAAGGAAGTGAAGCAGAAATCTGAAGCGAAACTGCGGCAGATCGTCTGCGACTTGAATGCGGGAGACGTGCAGATCGATTACCAGACGTTGCTGGGTGAAGCCTATGTCGAACTGACGCATTACGTCCAGGGGGGCAATTTCGATCTCGTACTGGCGGGGACGCGCGGCAAGGCGGCGTGGGAGCAATTCTTCGTGGGGAGCACGGCAAAACGCCTGATTCGCAAATGCCCCGCCGACGTCTGGATCGTCAAGGCCGAACACGTCGGCCCTCCGCAGGTGGTCCTCGCGGCGACCGATTTTTCGGACGTCAGCTTCCAGGCGGTGATGCGCGGGTTCCAGATCGCACAGCAAGCGAACGCCGTGTTTCATCTGCTGCACGTGATCGACTCGAACGATGTCCCCGAGGATCTCATCGAACACATTCCCGCCGGGAGTACGCTGCGGCAAGAGATCGACAAGGAAGCCCAGAAGCGGCTGCAATCGTTCCTCGATACGCTCCCCGCCGATCGCAGCCGCATCGAAACGCACATGAGTTACGGCACTCCGTGGATGGAAGTCGGCCGCACGGCCCAGCACCTGCACGCCGACCTGATCGTGATGGGGACGATCGGCCGCGGCGGGATCAAGGGTTTGCTACTGGGAAACACCGCCGAGAAAGTTCTCGACACCTGCGATTGCAGCATTCTAACGATCAAGCCGGAAGGTTTTGAGTCACCGATTTAAGGTGGATTTTTTCCCAAGACGGGGTAGCCGGGACAGCTTTGTGTCCCGGTTGCGCAGCGACAAGAGGGAAGACACTGTGGGCACAGCCTACCCTAATTGGTATTCAATTTGTGCTTGGGGTTATGCGGCATTAACGATTGCCCTTGCGGATTGAAGAACCCTTCCTGAAATACTTGAATGATTCCAGATGTTTCACGGGCAAGGAAACCACAAACCTGCTCGCAAACTCTGGCTAATTGCGCGTTACCGAGTGAAAGTCCAGTTGGTAAGATGTGGAGGATCTGTCGTGTATGGCGTAGGTGATTGATGATCATTTCTTGGTACTTTTCGCCTTGAATAGTAGCATATGCATTGATTGACTTTTCAACTTCGTCCTCGAATTGTGACTCGCCGATAGTTGTTCGGTTGATAGTGATTACAGGAACCGATGTTGTTGACAGTGTAAATTGAGAATTGGTCCAGTTGATTTCGTTCGGTTTGCAATTGTAGATGAGATTTGTTATCGCCGGACGGATCGAATTGTGCAATTGCGACGGGTGAGGACATTCGTCGTTTTTTCCATAGACAATATACCAACATCTGATTTTCACGTATCACCTTGCTGAATTGAATCGCGCAGCGACAAGAGGGGCTTGAGAAAGACGCGGTGGGCACAGCCCATCCTACTTCAATGCCTCTTCGATTGTTTTGAGCATCGATTTGGCCATGAGTTCGTGGCCCTTGGGATTGGGATGGACCTGGTCGGTCATCAGGGTTTTGCCGAAATCGATGCCCTCTTTTTCCATCCGCATCCATTCGGCGTAATGGTCAATGAGCGGCACATTCATTTCCTTGGCCATATCGCGGCATTCCTGCACGTAGGCCGACAATCGCACGTTGGGATGCTCCCCCGCGCCGGTCGGACCGTGATCTTTTCCGGCGGGGGTGGACGTCATCAGAATGGGGATCGCATCGATTGCCCGAATCTCCTCGACGAGTTCGCGCAGGTTGTCGCCGAACTCTTTGCGCGAGATGCGGCTTGCGGTTTTTCCCTCATCGACGTAGCTGTCGTTGGCCCCGTACATGATGGTGACGACGTGGGGTTTGAGGTCGAGTACATCCTTGTGGAGCCGCTTCAAGCCCTGATCGGTCCGTTCGCCGCCGATTCCCTTGTTGACGACTTCGACGTCGTACTTGAGGTTTTTGAGGTTCCGTTCGAGGTATGCGGAGAATGTTTCATCCTTTTTGATCCCTTCGCGATAGCCTCTGGTGATCGAATCACCCAGCGTGACGATTTTCAGGCGGGTATCTTGCCCATAAGCGAGCGAGCTGTCACGTCCGGTGTTAAAGACCAGATGTCCCAACGCCAGGGCGAACAACGCGACAATGATAAAGCGGCGATGATGGGATAGAAACATGCAGAAGCCCTCTTGAAATATTGATTTGAATCTATGTCTTTGGACTTACCCACAAATGGTGGGCGCCTTGAGAAGAGTGTAAACTCTGAGACAAGGAGCAGACATCATGAGTGGTTCACGACGGTCGTATACGCTGGAATTCAAACGCGAAGCGGTGTCCTTGGT
>JBJXGP010000339.1:0-7191 GCA_046160425.1 Planctomycetaceae bacterium | reverse complement strand
CAAAAAATGACCGACCAAATCCGTCATGGCAGCACGTGTGATCCATTCATTCTATTAATGCGATGTCCTATTGATGCGATGTCGTCCAAAAAACGATTAATGCTTCTGATCGGACTCCGGAAAGGATCCTTCGAGCAGCGATTGCCTGCCTTGAAAGCCGGTGTTCAATTCATGCCAGTGCGCGACTTCGGCTTCGCCCTGCATCCAGCACAAGTAAACTTCCCGGCCATCCATGAGACTGTAAAAATCGACCAGTCCCTTCAGCGGGTCTTTCAATTCCACGCCGATTTGCGACAGTTCGCTGATGAAGCCTTCCAGCCGGGCGATGTCCTTGTCCAATTCTTCTTCGATCTGTTCCAACTCTTCGGAGTATGCGGAATTTTCCTGGCGGTGGCCTGGGAGATGTCGGATTCGATTCAGGCGTTCTTTCCGCTCATGGATGTCGTGATACAGCGCGACGATGTCATTCACGATGCCCCTCACCAAAGGCAACGCTCGATTGGCGGATTCGACCGTGAAATATTTTCGTTGAACCGGACCTGACATATCATTTCCTCATAAACGCCAACCTGATTCGATTCTTCAACCCGTCGACATCAACCGCGATCCATCACTTTGACTCGGAAAGCTCGAACGGGCTTGGTTCGCCCTTCACCCAGACCGGCTCGTACAACACCTTCGATTCGGCAACCACCGTCGGGTTCAGCGTGGCCTGGCCCCAACCCACTTCCAACGGCAACTTGGCATAATCGACCACGCAGCCGTCGCGACTGAAACAGCTCAAATCGTAATTGGACCCCATGAAAATACAGTCGACCGGGCAAGGCTCAACGCACAGAGCGCAGAACATGCACTTGGTATAGTCGATGGCGAATCCGTCGACGCGGAAGCCCTTGCCGACGGGGCTTTTTTCCTTGCTGATGTAAATGCAATCCACGGGACAAGCCACCGCGCATTTTTCGCAGCCGATACAGGTCGTCAGATCGAAGCGATGAAACCCGCGATAACGAGCTTTCACCGGGACGGGAACTTCCGGGTACTCGTACACTTCGGTAAACGTGCGGCGACGGTACGTCTTCAACATCGTCACAATCGTGACGATCATCCCCGACACCACCGTCCAGACCGCCGACACGATATTACGGCACCACTGGGTGAAACCCTTGATCGCCTGCATCTTGCTCTCGCTGCTTCTATCGGTTCAATATGTTTCGAAGAATTTCAGGATTGTCGACGTTCGATCCGCGGCAAGGGACCGTCGCAATTTGCGATTTCCATACCGAATTATAAGGAGGTCAGGAGGTTACGCAAGGGAACGCCGACCTCACTTTCACGCCGGGCGAAACACGGCCGCCATGTGGTGATAAAATGCCCGTCATTTTCGCGTATTTTCCTGAGATTTACGCTGAAATGGCACTCCTCATCCCAGTTTTGGGAAAAATGGGTAATGGGTCAGTCTCATCTTGTATCAGACAATAATCAATTGGCCCTGCATATAACCTGACGCGGTTGCGCGTCTGTTTGCGAAGGAAGAGAGGTTGGGGGTTGGGGGTTGGGGAGCGACAGTGTGGCGGGGCATAAGCCGCTTCGGCGTTGCCCCGGCTGCCAACGGGGCGACGCAAAACCTCACGCCCTGCCACCCGCCGCGTGAAAGGGTACTGCTGAATGGCGTTCCCCGACGATCGATTGAACTATCGATCGGATTTGACAAACGGGGACATTGCTGATGTAATATCTTCTATTCGTAGATTCAGTATCATGGCAGTCCGACATGAGCACATCCACTCGAATAACCCCATTGGGTCTGTTCCCGCATCAGCCGACGCCGCGGTTGTATGACCGGGTCATCGAAGTTCTGCGAGTGCGCCATTACAGTTTGAGCACCGAAGAAGCCTACATACATTGGATTCGTCGATACATTCAGTCGTCAGTTTCCAAGGCAATTTCCGCCGCAATTCGTCGATGCAATATCACGAAGCGAGTCACTGCCCATACGTTCCAGCATTCTTTTGCGACCCACTTGATCGAAGCTGGCTACGACATAAGAACTGTGCAGGAACTGCTTGGGCACAGCGATGTCAGGACGACGATGGTGTATACTCAAGTCTTAAATAAAGGTGGCCGGGGTGTCAGCAGCCCGGCTGATTTCAATATTTTGGATTCCGAATAACGTGCGCCCGTTATTCGGAATGATTCTGGATAAATACAAGTTAGCCACCAAGAACGAATGTCGAACCCAAAACACACCGAGCAACAGAGACAGGGCGGCATTGGTGCCGTAGCGTTCGACTTGTTCGTGAAACGCGAACTGGGTTGGGTATTCCGCCCAGTCCACCAAGAACACGACTTCGGAATTGATGGCTTCGTCGACATTGTCGCGGATGGTGAGCTCACCGGAACCAGTTTAGCCATCCAGACAAAATGTGGCACGTCGTACATTGCAAAGCGTTCTGCTGGCGGGATTCGCTACGACGGGCAGATAAAGCACCTCAACTACTACGCCAACATGAACCACCCGGTAATCCTCGTGGTGCTGGATGAACACGGCGAAAATGGGGTTTGGTGTGAGTTCACGCTCGAGCGGACGATGCCCGGCGGCACTGAAGATCGATGGTGGATCGAGATTCCAGAAACGAACAGGCTTGACCGCAACGTTCGTGATCAATGGCTCGCAATTGCTGGCCCGACATGGGACATAACAGCGGAAGTTCGTCGCGAATGGGAAACCGACCGTGCGATTTCATGGGCGACGCACTTGATATACAGCATAGACAAGGATGACGTGCTCACATGCAACACCGCTCCTTTACTTGACTGGCAAGCAAAGCTGTCTAAGACCAAAGAGATGACGCTGTCAAAGCGCGCGAAGTGTGAGTTCTGGTTTGACGGTTGGGACGATGACCCCCGGGAACTATTCGAGATTCCCGAGGTTCGCGAATACTACAAAAAAACTATGGAACACCAGTTTCCATGGATCTACTGGCTTGAGCCCGATAATCACTGGACCGGCTACATGTTACTATTGGCATGCCTGTGTCCGATCAGCACAAAGGTTCCCGTTCATGGCACAAACTACATTGAGACCGATGGCGTCGAGCCGGTTATGGAGTGGATGAACCAGAACTTCCAGAATCTCAACGTTTTCACAGACCAACACGACATCGACATCGAGATCAACAAGGAACTCTCCTTCAACCTGCAGCGCTTTATGGAGACAAAGCTGTTTCCTCCAATCGGAAGTGGTGGCTAAAAATCCGTTGCACCGGAGCCGCGGGCCGCGCGGGTTCTGAAAACAACGTCGTTCGCCGCGGCCCGGTGAACGGGGGCGTTAGGCGGCAAGGAGCAAACGATGGGACGCCCAACCTTTCTCGATTTCCTCCGTCGCATCACGGGAATTTCGACCCCAATCCTTGGAGTTAGTTGGAATCCGTCGCCGCCGGAGCGCCCGATCATTCTCAGGCTATTTGCCCAATTGGGGGATCGGCGTGTTTTGTTCGATTCGGGTTGTGGCGTGCCACGCCGGGAAATGATTGATTCAGCAACGACGATGCGCGAAAACATTACCGAGGCCGTCGGAGCTATAAACGATCAGTCGCCTGGCAAGAGGTGCCTCAGTGACATGCGCCGAGCATGCCACCAATTCCAGTCCTTCTTGGAACAGCGATTCAAAGGGGATGGTTACGGTGGTCCTGAAGAAGATTTTTACATGGCCATCGGTGAGTTGCGCGGCACCGTTGGAAAGTCGCTGAGTGAGTTGTGTCAGATTTACAGAATCAGTATCGACGAAGACGTCGCGAAGATCATCGAATCCAAAGCACCCAAGACAGCGACCACCTAACAAAAAAATGCAGCGGAGCGGTCGGGCAGTTTTTGGCCTGTTCTGCCCGCTTCAGTTGTTCGTAGGTTGTTTCACGGGCGATGGTGTTTGGTTGCTCTGCCCCGTCCGCATGCTGATTTTTGTCGTTAGGCCGCTCGCACGTATGCTCACCGACACTCAGATTGATGTTATCATGATGCTTTCCTGGGCCGTCTGGTTCGGCGTGGTCGGCGGCGCTCTCTCGGTCGGGTGGCACTGGCTTCCTGCCAGTAGTTTTTGAATTTCTCAATCCAACACATCGGCAGGCAAACTGCGTTAATGCTCAATACATACAGATGCTGATTGGTTTTGCGATAACCCGCCTTGAAGTTCGTCAGTCGCCGTTCACAATCGGTGCTTGCTGACGAAGAAAATGCTAAAAACACACTGGCTGGAGCCAGTGGCACTCGAAGAGTCCTTTAATGTGATGTGAGGTTCATAGCGGTAAACGGGCGGGTGGCAATGACGCACCTCGCCGCAGAAACCTCTGAAAAAAGGGACCGCATAGACCGAGTTGCCTGACCACCAAAGTCATTCAAATCACAGGCTTTGCAAACTCATCGATGACGTTTGCACTCGTGTGATGCAATTTTGGCAGGTCGTGAAGTTCGAGCGAAGATGACAATTTGACCGTCATCTTTGTGCGAAGCGGAAACTCCAAAGTCGGCTGTTGGATAATTCCACGTTCAGGCGAATCGGCTTGCCCTCAAGCTGGGATAACTCGCTGCCATTCTTCCAGACGACCGGCTGAGAAACGGCATCGCCGGTCAGGGGAAGGCAATCATCGAGAGTGAAACCGGGGAGAGGTTTGCCATCCTGATCCAGCACGGCCACGCGGACCGATCCACCCGTGCGCGTGTCGAAATTCAAATGAAGTTCATCGCCGGTAAAACTCAGCGGCCTTGTGGTGAAGGTTCCTTTCTCCGCCGCATCGAGCGAGACAAAACCATCCTTGCGCCACACCGCGGCTCGAATTCTGCCGCGCGACTTCTGCCAATCTTGAATGCCGTGTACGCCGTTGGCTTCGCTGTAAAAGATCCAGATCTCATTTCCCATATCGAGCGGCGGGCTGAATTGAGCGAAACATGGAAACAGCGCGGGATCACCACCGGGAGCCATCGCCGTCTGCCGATCCGGTTGTCGCTTCCACTTCAATCCGTCATGGCTGTAGCAGAACTGCAAGTCGCCTCCCCCGTTGAGATCCTTGGCATCCACCATACAGAACAACGTGACCAGGCCCAGGTGATGGTTGCCATACGAGAAGGACGGCATGATATAAAGTTCAGCCCAATCCGGCGCGTCGGGGTTCTGACCGAATGCAGCCGCTTTGCGGTCATCAAGTTCGTCTGGTCGAACGATGGTGACGCTGGGAGTCCACGTCTGGAGGTCGGGTGACATGGTCCTGCCAATGGCTCGCCGGCGATTCCCTTGCAAGTTGCCGATAGTGTGTTTCGAGAAGCCGCGCCAGTTGCCGATGTAGGACTTCTGCCGATCGTCCCAACCGACGATGAACAAGTCATTGAACATCGCCTCAGTCGGATCGGCGAATGTCGGCGTGTTCACACCTGATTCAAAGGTCCATTGCAGCCCGTCCTCTGACGTCAGCCAGCACAGTCCGGGATGACCCTCCGTCGGCCCGCGTCCTTTCGTGGCATAGGTCAGCATCCGCAGACGCTTGGACCGATCGGTAGCCAGTGGGTCAACGAAGACATTCGGCGGTCCCGCAAGTTCGAGGACGATGTTGTTGTCCTTCGATCCGCGGAACTCCACCAGTCCCAGCTTCGGCTTAACCCATGTCGTTCCATCCTTCGATTCGGCGTAGCAGATTAAATCCAAAAACGAGACCCCCGGAACTCCCGAGGGGAGGTGCGTGGATTGATAATACATGCGATAGACCTTGCTTTCAGGATCGTAAAAGCAACTGCCGTGCAACAAAATCCAATGGTCGTTCGGTTCGGTCTCCGCGACAATCGCCTCGGGGTGCGGCTGGCCCTGATGCCAGGTCCGTTTCAATCCTGCCTGCTCGGCGAGAAAGTCGTCGTCCAGAAAAAGAGACGTGCGATTGCCGACATCCCAGGGAGCATTCGGCTCATCGTCGGCAGCCGAGATCGCCGCTGACAGCAGAAGAAACGACACCACATAGCACAACCCCGCCTGGCGTTTCATGACATGATCTCCGCGCAGCTTGATAATCGTCGCGTTAAAGTCGAGTCGGACCGATGCCCTTCTTGCTGACTCTTTTCGCAAATATATCCATTTGAATCATCGAATGACACTTCAAACGGAGGCATGGATGACCCGACTCGTTGCCGCTCATCTGGCTCACGCTCAGTGTGCCCGCAAGTTCGGGGTAAATAGGTGTGTTCCGCTATGCTTTTTGATATATTTGCAGGAGGCCGCTCATCCTGCCAGAACTTGAAAGGGTTTCCATGCGCTCGATCTGTTTAACGATTTATTATCTGACGTTGGTCATCTGGGTGACGATTTCCACGGTACGGGCAGCGGATCAAAAAGAAACCGCCGAAGAGCGGATTGCCGCGACACGGCTGGATCTGAAGCATCCCGATGCCGCTGTGCGGTTGAAGGCGATTGGCACATTGATCCATTCAGATATTTCAGAGCAACTCTTCCCGGAGATGCGAAGCTGTCTCGCCGATGCCGATGGAATGGTCCGCTCGACGGCGGCGACCGCGATCGGCAACTTGGGGACGATCGCCGTACCGGCCATTCCAGATCTCGTTCAACAACTGCAAAAGGATAAAGTCAAAGAGTCCCGCGAAACGGCGGCCCGCGCATTGGGTCGCATCGGCAAAGCGGCTCCGGAAGAAAAGTCGCTGATTGCGCCGCTTAAGTCTGCTGCGGAAAAAGATGTTGATCCGGTCACCCGCACCGTCGCCCATGGGGCGTTGGCAATGATCGACGTGGATGTACCCGGGCAGATCGCCGCACTGCGGAAGTATCTGCATCACAAGGAACCGCTGGTGCGAATGAAGGGGGCGCATGCCTTGGGGATGATCGGCCTGCCGGCGAAAGCCGCTTCGGCGGAGATCGTCAAGGTACTGGAAACCGAACCTGACGAACATCGCCGCGGTTATGTGGCCCGCGCTTTGGGAAACGTCGGCGATCCGGTCGCATTGCCGGCATTGTATGCCGCACTAAAGGCGGAAACGCACGACGGAACCAAAGGGGAAATGCGTGGTGCGATTTCCCGCCTCGGCGGCAAAGTGCCGGATTAACGGATACTTTCGCCTGATCGTTGAACAACATTTCCGTAGACTGGGACTTGTCCCAGTTTTTCTCGTTGGTCGGCGGGATGGCTGTGTTTTCACGAAGCG
>JBJXGP010000338.1:0-17226 GCA_046160425.1 Planctomycetaceae bacterium | reverse complement strand
TCCAGATTTCTTCGCCGCTGTCGCTGATCAGGTCGCCTTCTTCGATGTCGAGCAGATCGGTTTGCGATTTCCACGGACTCCGGGGATCGCGCCCCATCGCGGTCAGCTTGTCGGCCCACTCTTTGTGCTCGGCGAGATCGTCGTCTTCGCCTCCATCGGCCTGATCGATGGGATAGACCCCTTTCTCTTCGGCGGGGATGCTGTAACACCAGTTGCCGATGTCGGGGGGGAGATTCTTCGATTGGGGGATCAGCATCGCGCGCTTGCGTGCGGGGTGGTCTTTGTAAGCGTCCATGCAACCGCTGGGGGCGTGAATGATCTGTACGCCTCGCTGGCGGGCTTCTTTGAGCAGGGCATTCATGCGCGGGGCCATTTCGGTGCCGCGGCGGGTCGCATTCAGGCAGTGATGCAGATCCCACATGTCGCAGACGATCAGGCACGTTTGCTGGGGATTCCACGACTTCGATTCGACGACGGCGTGGTATCGCCCCGATTCGGGTTTGGTCTCGACCCGTTTGCGCGCTTGGAATTGAAAATCTTCGGCGGATGCTGACGCCGCGAGACTCAGTCCGACGATCGCCAGGCACATCACGATGAACGCGAGTGAAGCGGGAACCGAACGGCGGGCATCGGCTGAATGTATCAACTTGAACATCAAAGGCATGGAAGGATTCTCCGGTGGGAGGACTGTTTCGTCGCTCTGTTCTTTGTTATCCCGCAGAAATACTTGGGCCCATTCGAACGTTTTTACTTTACATTCATGCCCATACAGCCAAGATATTTCTGCGGAGCATTCAGGCGTGTCGTGTTCTATCAGGATAACGGAGACGACTGCCATTACGCAAATCCAGCGGTGTTTTTGAGGAGTGGTGGTAGTGGTAGAGTGGTAGAGAAGACATGAATCCGAATCTCATGACTCCCTATCCCCCGATCACCCCATCTCCCTATCGGTATCAGCTACGGATCGCACCATCAATCCAGCGGCAGCTTGCTGGCGCGCAGCACGGTCTCCTGCACCGCGAGATCGTGGTCGTAGCTGAAATCGACCTCTTTCTCCCCGCGGAGGATCTTCGCCATGTCGATGGCGTCGCCGACGTACCGTTCGTATTTGGGGAGCGTGACGTCCTGATATCCCTTCGGATATTTCCCCTGCGGTCGCGATAACGTCATGCGAACCGCGGGATCGTCGAGCGGCTGAATATGAAACGTCCCTTCGGTGCCGCACACGGCGAGATGCCGACGCGCCCCGCCGTCGACTTCCATCGCCGATGTTTTGATCGTCGCCGTTGCGTTAGGATATATGCAGACGGCGAGCATGTTGTCGAGCAGCGTGTCGTCGAAATCGCCTGAGTGCAGCGGAAACGGATGGACCGCCTCGGGCTTGCCGAGTATCCCGATCACCAGGTCGGTGATATGGCAGGCGAGTTCGAAGAACATCCCACCCGGATATTCCGCGAGCCTCTTGCGCGTGCCGGCGTCGACGACTTTGCTCATCACTGTATGCACTTCGAACGGCTCACCCAACCACCCGCGCTTGAGAAAATCGCGCAGCATGACGACGGCGGGACTGTAGCGGTACATGTAGCCCATCTGCACCATGAGATGCTTGCTCGCCGCGGCGGAAAGGATTTCTCGATACTGCGGGAAATTTTCTCCCGCGGGCTTGTCGAGGTGGACGTGCTTGCCGGCGGCGATGCAGACTTCGGCGGTATCGAGCAGATGCCTGACTTCGGTCTCGACCATCACGACCTGTAGCCCCTCGACATTCAGCAGTTGTTCCTGCGTCATCCAGGGGAGATCCTGATACGCGGGCTGCGACTTGGCCCGTTCGCGGAGTTGGTCGTTCGGCTCGACGATCCCCACCACTTCATAATCGTCGGGGAGAGCACGGTAAACGCCCAGTTTGCTCGCATGAGCATGTCCGACGCCGATCTGTCCGATCTTGATTTTGGCCATGTGGATCTCCCTAAACTTTTTGTGGCTGGCCTCTGCGAGGCCGGTTCGTCACAGACCTCGGCTACAATAAATCGGTGGGCACAGCCCACCCTACAAGTTTTTCATTTCTGAGGCAATTCGTTCAATGTGTAATACGCGGCGCTGTGCAGCAGAGGAAGGCCTTCGTGGGAGCGAATTCCTGCCGCGTGCAATTCATGGATGTGGCCGATTTGGAGTCCGTCCACAACCAGTCGGACGCTCAAGCGGTCTTCGCTCGCCGTCGCTTTGAAAATCTTGGGCGTTGTCTGATCGACGACCGGACTGCCGTAACTGGCCTGGTAGATATACGTGTAAGTTTCGATGCGATACGAGGCGAGATCTTCGACCGTCGCCGCATCGACGGGATGCGTGAACGTCAACTCGAAGCCGTCGGGCTGGATGTGCATCTCATGAATTTCGAAGGGGACTTTTCCGGTCCAGACGAGCCGTTCGAGCGAGAACGGAGCGGGACCGCGCGAACCCCAGCCGCGATTGGTGCCGCCGACGATCATCGAGCCGTCGGGCATCATTTCGAGGGGCAACGTTCCCGATGCGAACCCTTCGCGGAAAGGGAAACAGGCTCCCTGATACACGCCGTTGATTTCTTCGAGATAAACCCGCATCACCGTGCTGAAGGTCTGATCGCCGACGAACATCTGGTTGGTGAAGGGGCCGAATTTCCCCTCGCTTTCATCGCAGGCGATACCGCTCGCCGATTGCCCCATCTTCGCATAGGGGAAGAGAATCGCCGGCGGAACCAGTTCGGGAATGCGAGCGGCCTCTACGTGCATTCGCGAACCGCTTGCGGGTTCGTTCGGGCGGGGTCCGATCGCGTCGGTGATGTCGTACCAGCGGAAACCACCGGGATGGCCGACGAACTTACCCGGTTTGAGATGCTTGAGCGAACAGGTTCCGTTCCACGGTCCCTGGTTCTCGGTGAAGAACATGTCCCCTTTGTGATTGCGTCCGATCCCGCCGGGAGAACGCACGCCGCTGCACGTCGGGATCGCCTTGCCGTCGGGGGTGATCCGCAAACACCAGCCGCGATATTTTACTTCGGATGTGAACGAACCGGTCAGACACAGGACGACCCAGATGTTCCCCTCGGCATCGATTTCCGAGCCGAAGGCGTATTCGTGGTAGTCGCCTGAGATTCCCCAGCCGGCGTTGACGGTTTCGAGCGAATCGGCTTGCCCATCGCTATCCTCGTCGGTCAGTTTCGTCACTTCGCAGCGCTGCGTGGCGTACAACGATCCCTCTTTATAATCGAGGCCGAGAATTTCGTGCAGACCCTCGGCGAAAAGATGATAACTGACATTTTCGACCGGATCGGAAAACGCATTCTGCACGAGATAGATGTCGCCGCGACGGGTGGCGACGGCGAGCTTGCCGTCGGGGAGCAGTTCGATGCCACCGATTTCCAGGACCAGCTTTTCGGGGATGGCTAGCGTCAGAATCCGATAATAATCGGCCTCGGTTGGCAATTTTTCTTGCGCGACGAGGGAAGCATTCCCGCCACATACAAGCAGCAAGATTGGAAAAAACCATCGATGACCAGTTTGTCGATTCATCACAACGAATTCCTATGCTTTGCCGAATTATTCGGGCCATGATCGTGAAAATGTACGATTATCATTCGGAATTATCTCACAAAGTCACGAAGCCACAAAGAAAAGCGTTGGAAAGAATTTGCCTACCTTCTTCTTAGTGCCTTTGTGCCTTCGTGAGAGATTCATCTTCAATTCATTTTCATGTCAACCACGATTCTCACTTGCACGACTTTCCAACAATATTTACCAATTCATATCGATGACGATTTTTGCGTTGCCGTTGTCGAGTTTGACCGGGACAAGTATTTCGCTTTGGTTGTCGATCTGTCGCAGGACCGGTTCCCCAATTCCTTCACCGGCAATTTTGAGGCGGAGCGACTGCTTGACCAGAAAGGTTACCTCCTCTTGGCGTTCAATCGCTGAACCGACCGCCGCGCGGAACCACAACGGTAAAACAGCGGCAGCGGAGTTACTTGCCCCATTTGTTTTATCCGAACTCGTAACCGTGATTGTCCTGCGCCAGCCGGTAGGGGAGTTCGCCTCGGCGAGTAGCGGTTCGGGATGATCTTCAATGGCGAGGGTTGAGAGACGATAGCGGAAAATCGGTCTCCGCAGTTTGTCGAAACGGTAGCCGCGAAACTGAATTTCCTGCTCGGCGGCGGTTGAGGTCGGCCACGCAGAGGTCTCGTTCTCCAGCCGCGCGAATGCCGGGCTGCTGTTGAGCGTGACGATGTGATCGCCGAGCGGACGTTGAAATCCCGCACCGCGTCCCGCCCAATGTCGCGAGGCGTCGATGAAGTCGCCTTGCCAGATGATCGCCCAGTTGCAGTTCTCGGCGTCGAACGTAAGATGGACGTGCTCCGGATACCCGACGGCGATCGCCCGCGGATTGACCCCCTCGATGAAGTTGCGATAAATTCGCGGCGACTGTTCGGGGACGAGTTCGATCGCTTCCGCGATGAGTCCCGACGGCACGGGGGCTTGCGGTCCCTCTTCGAGATAACTCCAGACCGCGAGCATCTGTTGCATCGCGTTCCCTTCGAGAACATTGCGGACTGTCGCCTGTCCGAACGGCCACGGTGCGGGCATGCGCGTTCCCGGGCGATACTCCTGCGGATTGAGCATGTAGCGATAAAACCAGTCTTCGCGCAACCGCTGGGTCATCGTCCCCAGATCGATCGACGACAGCCCGGTCCCCGCATATTGGCCGAAGCGATGGCATTTGATGCAGGAGAGCGATTTGCCCCCCACGAGAAATCGTCCGTTCGATTTCATACGATGCGGCGGCTCGATCGGTGTGGATTCTTCCGCCGCCGGGATGATGTCGATTTTCGGAAATTCATCGACGAGCGATCCGACGTTTTCGAGTCCGAAGCGGGGCATGCGCGTATGCATATACGGGCGATCGTTGACGCCGTTGCCGAAGATATTCTTGAACCATTCGGTCGTCAGTTTGTCGCCGATGCCGGTCAGCGTGGGTGGGATGCGTCCTTCGTCTCCCATTTCAGGGGTCGTGGTCTGAAAGAATTCGTTGATGTCCTGCGTCACTCCGCCGACCGTTCCCCGTTGATGGCAGGCGTAACAATTGAAAACGGTGAGCGTCTGATGAACCCGCTCGCGAGAGAGTTGTGCCAGTTGATCGTCGGTCGGTTTGTCGGGGGAGGCTTGCTTCATTGCCACGATCGTCGACTGCAACGTCTTCAATTGCGTACTCGTGAGAGGATAACAAGGCACGTTGGGTTTCGGATTCTCTCCGAGGCATCCGCTCGATGCGGCCGGATTGATCTGCGCCAGCGCGGGGATTTTTTCATGTGAGGGGAACGGGATCGGCTGACCGTTTTCTCGCAAAGTGTGACACGCCGCACAACCGAGTTCACCGAACAACACGCGCCCGCGTGCCGCGAGTTCGGGATTGATGTCAAATGACAGCGTCGTCAAGGGCTTGATATCCGGCGTGAGAGTCACGGCTGAGAAGAGCGGTTGGCGCGGAATCCCCGGCCCTTCGTATTCGACGGTCAAGATCCCTCCGCCGGCGCCCTGAAAGTAATCGACGACGACCGGATAAACGCCCGCCGCCAATTCATGTTGCTGGCTTTTCTGCTGGTACGGATGCGTTCCATCGACGTTGATGATTTCTTTTCCGTCGATGGTCACCCGGCTGCCGTCGTCCGAACCGAGATGGAACGTGTATTTGCCGGCTTCTGCGATATGCAGGAAGCCGTTGAACTGCATGGCGAAGTTATTTTTCATCGGAGCAGGAGTGAGATCGAATCCGACGGAGTCTCCTTCGGCCTGTGGTTTCAGCTCGGCGAAGTTGGGGAGGGTATTCCATACACCTTCGTAATATTTCCAGGCGACGTTGGATTTGAATTCCGTATCACGGAAAAAATAGGCCGCCAAATCGGTCGCTTCCTGATGGGTCAGTTTGAAGGACGGCATGCGACCCGATGGCCGGGCTGCGAGCGGGTCTTGCAGAAACTGACTCAACGTCAGTATCGAATATTTTTTTGCGGGTTCGCCGAGCGGCACGAATAGCGCCGCTGATGAGCGGGCCGGTTCGACTGTTTTCGGATCGTCGTCTTCGGCATCTTCATTCGATGCCGACTCACCTGTGACAGTTGCATTCGATTCAATTTTCGCATCGACGGCCAGATGGCGATCGAGAGGACGCGGCCCATGACACGCTACGCAGCCTGTTTGATGAAAGCGAATCTGACCTCGCTCGACCGCGGCGCGATCGGTCATCATTTCGCTCAGGGGACCGGTCGATGCGAGAAAATGGACGAGGGCTTCGACCGCCGACTTGCGTTCGTCATCATTCATCCCGGCGAGGACGTCGGGCATTGCCGTTCCCGGTTTGAACGTATGCGGATCGGCGAGAAAGCTGCGCAGCCACTCCGGTCTCACTCGCCGGCCGACATGATCGAGAACCGGCGCGGTACGTTTGAAGATCGGCCCATTCGCCGCTACTCGTTCGTCGGTTCGATGACAGGAAAGACAATTGAGGTCGCCCAACAGGATCCGTCCCGCCAGCAATTGATCGGACTCTTGCAGTACGCCTTGATCGCTCAACAGTCGTGCATATCCGGGAGTATGTACCGGCGTGATGATCTCCTGAGCATCGACGATATGCCGATCAATATTGCAGAAAATCACGATCAGGGAGCACGTGACGATGGCTGCGAGCGGTTGAGGACGATGACGGATCCGGGTGATTGCCATATGGTATGCCATACGTGGTGAGAGTTGCCGGGGACGAAACGGGATGAGACTGAATAGAGTGTTCTCAAATCACTGTCCAGTCTAAGTCTTCGCACAGAGAATGGGCAACCCTGCGGGCGGCGAGAGACGGTATTCCCGACGGAATTTTGAGAATCCTACAGCGGGTGCGAGGTTAGGCCGCTGGTCCCGAATCTACAACTTGCTTCGCACTGCTGCGAGGGTGGGCACAGCCCACCCTACGAATTTCACTTCGCGACCGCGGGCTTCTTATCGCCGGTGACGAATTGCAGACTCTCGACGATGCCCAGATCGCGGTTTGCCAGTTGTTCGAGCAGCTTGGTTTCGATCGAGAACACGAACGCAATCTGTTGGCCGCTGGGTGCGGCGCACAGGTAATAGTACCAGGTCATTTCGATGTTTTTGACTTGTCCAACCGCCGTGACGCGGAACAGAAAACGTCCATCGTTGGTTTTGAGCTGCTCGGCCTGAGTAATGTCTTTGAGTTGTTTCCCCAGCGACTGTCGGATGTCGGCCTGAAACTGCTCTTCGGAGGTGTGTTCGCCCGGCGCCGCCGTCGAAATGCGCGACACGTTGAACTGCGCGACGACCGCCCCGTCCTCGACTAGCCGGAAGACGGCGACCTTATCGGTCTCGTGGAACAGATGCCAGTTGCGATCGTAATCGAAGCGGACGTTCCAGGGAGACTCCATACTGAGCAGCAGCCATTCGGGTTGGGGATCGAGCGGGATCCGCTCGGCCTGCTCGTCGGTCAGTTTTCCGATCTCCTCTGTCGGTTTGCGGGTCCATTCGGTGACGGCGGTGATCTTCAATCCGGGAGTGACCGAGCCGATCGACCGCGTTTCGGACTGCTCCTGCCGCAGTCCCGCGATGTGTTTGCCGACGAGGTCGTAATCGAATTCACCTTTGACGTGTACCGTTCCTTCCGCGCCGTTGATGGCTCCCTCAACTTTTCCGATGTAGGATATGGTCGCGAGATTCTTTTCGATCTTTTCCAGTTTGCATGTACACGCTGATTCGATTACGGCTTCGGTCGAGGTGAGCATCTGTACGACCCAGCTTTCGGGTTGCCAAGTTTCGCCGATTTCCACGGGTACGGTCGGCAACATGCCGATGCAGCAGAGCGACTCGCCGGGATATTGCAGCAACTCCAGTTCGTTGTAGGTCAACGAACCGAGCGGAGTATAATAGTCGATCCCCTCGCGGCGTCCCTGTGCGATGATCAGCCGACGCACAGGACGGAGTCTCGTCGATGCGATTTGCCCGCTGACGTCGATCTCGGTCCCCAGATCGTTCATGTACTCGCGAAATTCGCGCAGCGCCTCGGCATCGCGGCCTGAACCGGGCAATCGCCGTTCTTTGTAATGAATCGTCCCTTTGGCCTTGAGCGGAAGCGAACGCGACTTGCCTTCACCGGCGATCGTTTCGAGACTGCCGCTGATGTCGGTCGTCCCTTCGACGTGAAAGACCCGCGTGTCGGTGACCGTCTCGGTGAGCGATACGGCGTCGGCGAAAAGTGGGGAAGCTAAGCCAATGCCGGCCAGCGTAAGCGTTACACACGTCATCAGGCCGAGACGCGCGCCCAAACGGGAATGTAAGGGAAGACTCGATGCGAAAGGATATCTATCAAATACGATTCGGCCGGACATCCTGAATATCCTCCTTGAAAAACGATCGGTTCAACCGATCGCGAATCATACAAACTGTTCGTGATCGGCGAGCGACAGCGCCGTCGCGATGATTCCCGCTTCGTTCAACTTCAGGTCGGCGAGTAGTTCGGCGCGGTCGCCATGTTCGATGAATCGATCGGGGATGCCGAGTCGCCGGATGTGATCGGTTCGCAAGCCCGCATCATTCGCGGCTTCGAGGACCGCCGAACCGAATCCGCCGTTGAGCGTACTTTCTTCGACGGTGATGACGAAACCGCATTCTTCGATCGCGCGGTACAGGACGGCGGTATCAAGGGGCCGCAGAAAGCGGGCGTTGATGACGCCGACGTCGAGGCCGTCTTCCTGCATTTTTTGCGCGGCCCGAACGCACGTGGGGAAAAGCGAACCGAAGGCCATCAACATGCCGTCGGTTCCCCAGCGATAGACTTCGGCTTTGCCAAGTTCGAGCGGTGCGACGGTACGGGAAATTCGCTCGACGTTCGCTTTGGGATAACGAATCGAACAGGGGCCGTCATGTTCGAGTGAAAAATCGAGCATGGGAGCCACGTCTTCTTCATCTCCCGGTGCCATGATCGCAATGTTGGGGAACGTTCGCATGTAGGTATTGTCGAACGCGCCGTGATGCGTGGGACCGTCGGGTCCGCACAGTCCGGCCCGGTCGAGACAGAACGTGACGGGAAGATTCTGTAGCGCCACCTCTTGAAAAATCTGATCGTAACTCCGCTGCAGAAATGTGCTGTAGATATCGACGATCGGGCGCAGTCCCGCTTTCGCCATGCCGGCGGCAAAGGCGACCGCGTGACTTTCGCAAATGCCCGTGTCGAAGAATCGTGCCGGAAATTCATCGCGAATGCGTCCCAGATCGTTCCCCGCGCACATCGCCGCCGTGAGGACCGTCACCTTGTCGTTGCGCACCATCGCGGCATGTATGGCGTCGCTCATCGCCGTGGTATAGGCTCGGCTCGACGTCTTCTTGACCGGTACGATTTCGTTGTCGCTCGTGCGACGGAAGGGGGCGGGAGTATGAAATTTGACCGGGTCTTCGCACGCGGGCTGAAAGCCGTGTCCTTTTTCGGTGAAGACGTGCAGCAGCACCGGGCCTTTGACCTCTTTGACGAGTTCGAGGTAACGGCGGAGCGACTGAATATCGTGACCGTCGACGGGGCCGATGTAGCGGAAGCCCATCTCTTCGAACAGCATGCCGCCGTGCAGGACCGCTTTGACCCCGTCTTTGAATTGTCCGAGCATCTGTTCGACCGATTCGCCGACGAGTGGCACGCAGTTGAGCAGCCACGAGATGTCGCGTTTCAAACCGTTATAGAACGGGGCAACGCGGGCCTTGTCGAGATAGGCGGCAAGGCCACCTACGCGCGGACAGATCCCCATCTTGTTGTCGTTGAGGATGACGAGCAGATTCTTGTTCAAACCAGCGGCGTTGTTCATCGCTTCAAAGACGATGCCCGAGGGAAGGGCGCCGTCGCCGATAACCGCGACCGCTTTGCGATCGGTCTGCCCCAGCAGGTCGTCGCCTGCTTTGAGGCCCAGGACCGTCGAGACGCTCGAACCGGCATGACCCGTCATGAACAGATCGTAGAGGCTCTCGTGGGGGTTGGGATACCCCATCAGTCCCCCTTTTTCGCGGATCGACTGGAACTCGCGAAAACGGCCCGTGATCAATTTGTGCGGATAGATCTGATGACCGGTATCCCAGATCAAACGGTCGTGCGAGAAATCGAAAACGAGATGCAGCGCAATGCAGAGTTCGACCACCCCCAGGTTACTGGCAAAGTGAGCCGGTCGTTCTGCCACGACGCTGTACAGGACTTCGCGGATCTCATCCGCGAGCGTCGCCAGCTCGGTTTCAGTCAATCGCTGTAAGTCGCGGGGCGATTCAATCGCCGGAAGAAATTTTAATGTCATGAACGGACATTCCTAATGATCGCGTTCCACAATGAAGCGGGCTAAGGATGCAAGACGTCGGCCACGGTCCCCGAACGGTTCCACGCACGTGATGGCCTCCGCCACCAGGTGACATGCCCGTTGTCGACTTTCGGTTTCACCCAAAAGTGAGGGATACGTGAGTTTGCCTCGGTCTGCATCCTTCCGTACACCTTTTCCCAATTTTTGCTGATCGCCTCGCAGATCGAGGAGATCGTCCACAATCTGAAATGCTAACCCTATACAATCTCCGTATTTACTGAGATTTGCAAGGGCAGTTTCTTCCGTTTGTGCAATTCTTCCTCCTAAAGCCAATGCGCACGCTAATAATCGCCCCGTTTTGCGGCGATGAATTCCTTCCAATTGGGCCAACGTCGGATACTCCGTTTCTTCGCCTTCCAGGTCGGCGACTTGGCCTCCGACCATGCCGCACATTCCCGCTCCCTTTGCCAAGTCTACGCAACAACGGGCGGCGACGTCGGGAGGTTCGATCTCTTCCGCAACGATCTGAAATGCCAAAGTCAACAATGCGTCCCCCGCGAGTATGGCCATCGCTTCGCCGAAAACTTTGTGGTTCGTGAGTCGCCCTCGCCGATAGTCGTCGTCATCCATCGCCGGCAGATCGTCGTGGATTAAAGAATACGCATGCACCATTTCGAGCGCACACGCCGCCGGCAGTGCTGCTTCGATCGCGCCGCCGCACGCTTCACAGGCGAGCAGCACGAGAATTGGGCGCATTCGTTTGCCGTCCGCCAATAGACTATACGACATCGCCTCGTGAAGTCGTGGGGGACAATCTTCCCGCGGTGTCAGATATTTTTGCAGTCGATCGTCGATCAACGGACGATAACGATTCCAGTTGTCATCGCCGGAAGGGGAGGGCTTCGAAGAGGGCATGTCAGTGCTTTCTCGATGGAGACGCATCAGCCGTCCAATTCTCCCGCCGTCGCCAGGAGCAACGCAATCTGACAACCCTTCAAATAGGAAGGGACATCCAGCCATTCAGCCGTCGTATGGATCTCGTGCTGCCCGGCACCGAGCGTCACGGTCGGCAAGCCGAGCGCGGTGGTCCAGTTGGCGTCCAGTCCGCCGTTGCTGATTCGCAATTCGGGTTCGTTGCCGCATTTCTTCACCGCCTGCAAGGCGGATTGCACGCATGGCTCGTCGGATGAGAGTTGAAACGATTCATATTTCAAATCGGCCTGGAAGTGCAACTTGCCCGTTTTCCCCGCTGCGTTCTTGAGCAATTTGACCGCGCGTTGAAACGCTTGCTGGATCTCCTTGACGATGCGGTTGCGGAATCGGGAATCGTGAGCGCGTGCTTCCGCGCGAATCCTGACGTTGTCGGTGACGACGTTTGTGGCATCGCCGCCGTTGATCACGCCGATGTTGCTCGTACCGCGATGGCCCTCCTTGAGTATCAAGCCGTGCCAGCCGTTTTGAACGAGATCGGCGATGGCAAGAGAAGCGATGGCGATGGCGTTGACTCCATCTTCAGGATGTCCGCCGGCGTGGCTGGCGATCCCTTCAATCTCGATGCGGATTTCAAAACCTCCCGTCGCGCCGATTGTGGTGAACCGCGCGTCCCCACCGTCCCAATTGAAGCAGAGTTTGGGTTTTCCCAGTTTATTGAGAGCCACGTATCGGGCGCCTTGCAGGCCGATTTCTTCCTGCACCGGCCAGAAAAGCGTCAACGGAGGATGCGGCAGTTTTTGTTTGAGGATTTCGAGAATCGCCGTCAGGACGATGCTTGCGCCGGCGCGGTTGTCTCCCCCCAATGCGGTCTGGGAATTTTTGGAGACGATTTTGTCCCGCCGCAGGACCGGTTCGGAACCAACGCACAAGGGGACGGTATCCATGTGCCCCATCAGCAACCGTCGCGGTCCCGGTTGTGTGCCGGGGATTTTCACGATCAGGTTGCCGATTTGGCCGCCATACGGGCTAAGTTTATGTGCCCGGTCGATCGCGATCGCCGAGGCGGGAATGCCCGCATCGAGGAGTTTTTTCTGGATGAACGTTGAGATGGCCAGCTCTTCGCAGCATTTTCCCGGGATGGCCATCATCTCCATCACGAGCTTGACGGCCTTGCGTTCGTCGATGGAAACGGGGGTCGGCTTTTTCCCGGACGTGGAGTTCATGTTATCAGGATTCCAGCAGTCAGTGGATTCGATGAATGGCGATCGGTCACGAGAACGCAGGAGATCGCACGGAATATTTTTGTAATGAGAACCTGCGACGAAAAATGTGACACGGCGAAAAATACGGCACAACGCAATTGTAAAAAAAAGAACCGCGAACGGGAATGTTCACGGTTCTTTTTCGTGGCGATAATTGCGAGTTCGTGCGCGAAGGTCGGGTGCAGCGCATTGCGAAGTCGATTACTTGGTTTCCTTCGGTTTGATTTCCTTAAGCCCGTAGCGATGCGTCTCCTGATTCAGAATGATTTTGGGACTGTGATACAGGCACTGATACAGCACGTTCTTGAAGTTGGTGCTGGTCGATTTGTAGCCTCGCCCCAGAATCTTTTCGTGCAGTTCGCCGAGCGTAAGCCCTTTTTTGTTTTCCGTCACCAACTCGATCACATGGGTATGCAGCGACTTGCTGTTGCGAGTCCGCAGACCTCTGCGTGCGGCGGGCAAGGCGAGCGATACATTCTTCGAACCGTTCAATTTTTCAATCTGCCGTTGAATGCCATGCAGTTTCGCGGCGAGTCGATCGCGTTCCCGTTCGAGTTTGACCAGTGAGGTTTTTTTCTTGGCCAATAATCGTTCCAGATCGTTTACGGTTAAATCTTTTTGTTTGCTCATGCTCGGTTCCTGGTACTTCGATGGGATGACAATCGGGTGGGATTGCCCCTAGGTGAGTTGAGCCGCGCAGAGACGGCATTGCGTGTATCAATACATGTGATAAACAATCCATAGGCACGCTATCAAAATATAATCATTTTTGTTGAAAAACAAAGTGACTATGCAACTGTATTCTGATTTATCCACCAAAAAGTTCTTGTCGAGACGATTCGATCCGCCTGTTCGACATGGTCCCCTCGGCACATTTGTTTGAGGGCAGACGCAGTGAGATTCTCATTTCATTGGACGCATTTGGCGTGAGAGACATCGCGTGAACAGGACACTGCCGGTTAAGTCTCCAGACCTAGAACTTCGGCGGTTAAATTCGATCCTCACAAGCTGTTAGGATTTGAATAGCTTCCGTCGGGAAAGCCCCGCTTGCTTATATAGGTTCGCATTTTGCGGGCAGGTGGTTCACTTTGGCTTAAGAAATCCGACCTGAAAATAAGCCGCTAAATGATATCCAATTTCCGTATCGGATGTGTACCTGTGATGATTCGAGCAGAGTGTAAATTGTTTCTCGTTTGTAAGGTTCCCCGGCCACTTAACTGCCCGTTGAAAAAGTGTGCCACTGCTGGCTTGCCCAGCAGTGAAGATGATAATCGATGGAAAAAGACCGGGTGGATAAACCACCCGACTCATGAATCTGAGCATCTAACGGCACCATTTTGCCGGTGGTGATCACGGCACCGGCAAAAAATGCGTCTTGTTCAATTCTCCCGCTTTGACTAGGATTCGCGGCTCGATATGGAATTGGTTGCAAGTCCAATTGTCCAACAATGTTTCGAGAAATATGTGGATTCAAGTTTGGGGGACGGTTTGGAACGGGTGATATGCTCCGTCAATTGCGTTGGTTGAGACATGCGTTCTGGGGGCTGCTCGCTCTGCCGCTGCTGTTCTGTGCGGTGGAAGTCGGGATGCGGGTGTATTCCACACTTCATGGTCCCGTCACGCTTGTCCAGCAGGCCATCGATCCGCTTCTGGTCGAGTCTTCCGCGACCTATCAGGCTCTGAAGCCGCTGCAAACGCTGACACTCAATGATCCTTCGTTGGCCAAACCGGTCGAATTGCAGACAAATAGTTACGGCGTTCGGGGACCGGAACCGGCGGTCCCCAAACCGTTCGCGACGTATCGGATTCTCTGTCTTGGCGATGAATCGGTCTTTGGAACGGAGTCGAGTTACCACGAACTATGGACTTCGCGATTACAACAGTATCTGCAAAAGAGAACTCAATTTCATATCGAAGTGATCAACGCCGGCGTTCCCGGATTCTGTCCGCTGCTGTCGTACTTGCAGTACAAGCAAAATCTGATCAGCTTACAGCCCGATTTGGTCATCCTCGCCTTCCAGATGAATGACGTCGCCGACGATTATCGTTACCGGCGATTTACGCGTCTGGATGCGAAGGGTATGCCGCTGGCGTGTGCCGCTCCGGGGAGCATCACGGCGGAGCGAGGGAAATGGAGCCGGCTGACGCGGGAACTCCTGATTGCCCAGTGGGGGAAAGAAACGATCGGAAGCTTACTCGATCGGCAAGTGGCGCACGAACAGGAAATGGATGAGGCCATCGATTCGCAGCGAGGCGCTTATCGCTGGCTGGAATCGATACCGCCTCAATGGGAGATTTCCATTCGTCAAACGCTGGAACCGATCGGGCAATTGAAGGAATTGACGCGGGCCACGTCGGCTCGATTTCTGTTGGCGATCGCTCCCGCACCGTGGCAGATTTCGGCTCATGCCAGTTCGGGGACCGGTGTCAGAGCGCAGGCGGGGGTGGGTGAATCAGAGTTTTTTTCGAGCCGGGATCCGTTCGATCGCATTCAGGAGTTTGCGCGGCTGCACCAAATCGATACCGTCGAACCCTCGGTCGAATTTCTGCAATTCGACAATCCCGATCGCTTGTTTTTGCAGGATTATCCGCAGTATTCGCGTCTGGGACACGCCTTGTTCGCACGCGAATTGACGTATCATATTGTCGAGCAGATTCCCGGCCCCTGGGTCAAGCCAAACTACGACGCCGAGCCTGTCCCGATTTCACAGCGACCGAAAACCGAAATTCAGCGATGAATGGTTGTCGCTTCGATTCGGATCTTTTCACAACAGATGCGCATGAATCAAAAGAAGGTATGGCATGAGTTCTTACGAGGACACCTGTCGGTATTTTTATGAAGCCGCCGAACTCATGGGTTTGACGAGCAATATGCGGAAGTTGTTGCAGACTCCCCTGCGCGAAGTCAAAGTTCAGGTGGCTTACGAACTGGATAACGGAGAAATCGGCACGTACATCGGTTTTCGCGTGCAGCACGATGCCTCGCGCGGTCCGATGAAAGGGGGCTTGCGCTTCCATCCCGAAGTCGATGCCGATGAAGTCCTCTCGCTGGCCACGCTGATGACCTGGAAAACGGCGGTCGTCAACATCCCTTACGGCGGCGCCAAAGGGGGAATCGCCGTCAATGTCCGCGATTTGAGTCCCGGCGAACTCGAACGGATGACCAGAAAATTCGTGGACGAAATTCACGACATGGTTGGTCCCGACAAAGACATCCCCGCACCCGACATGGGAACCAATGCCCAAATCATGGCGTGGTTCATGAATCAATATCAGAAGTATCACGGTTTCAACCCGGCATGTGTCACCGGCAAACCGCTCGAGCTGCACGGCTCCGAAGGGCGCGAAGAAGCGACGGGACGCGGTGTCGTCACAATCGCCGCCGCGCTGCTCGATAAAGTCGGCCTGAATTTCGAAAATGTGACGTTTGCCCTGCAAGGCTTTGGCAACGTCGGAAGTTTCACGGCGAAGTTCCTGCAAGAGCGTGGAGCCAAATTGCTGGGGGCGACGGACGCATTCGGTGGCGTGTGGAATCCCAAGGGATTGGATATCACGAAACTGTTGGAACACACGGCGTTAAAAGGGGGGCTGAAGGGTTTTCCCGAAGCCGAACCGTTGACGAATCCGCAACTCCTGGCTGCTCCCGTCGATATTCTGATCCCCGCGGCCTTGGGAGGCGTCTTGACGGGAGAGAACGCCAAAGACGTTCGCGCCAAATATATCGTCGAAGCGGCGAACGGTCCCGTGACCGCCGAGGCCGATCGTGTTTTCGCCCAGCGGGAGATCCTGGTGGTTCCAGATATTCTGGCGAACGCGGGGGGCGTGACGGTCAGCTACTTCGAGTGGGTGCAGAACCGGCAACATTTCCGTTGGGATCTGTCGCGAGTCCGCAACGAACTCGATCGCATCATGACCGAGAGCTTTGAACGGGTCTGGAACATGGCGACCGAAAAGAAAACGTCGCTGCGAACCGCTGCCTATCTGCTCGGCATCGGTCGTGTCGGCCGAGCGACGGTGCTGGGCGGGGTGTGATCCGGGAGTTATCGCGCCATCCCACCGGGGACCGTCATCGAAATGGATCGCGACTCCGGCGAACATCGGTGAAGTTGCGAGTGTCAATACTTGCAGACCGCCTGCGGGAGAGTTATCCTACACAAACTCAACGACGACTTGTACGCGGATGCAGACGGTCGTTGGTTGAAGGTCGGCTTGTTCCCTTGCGAGTCGCAAGCTGGTCAATAGAATTTATGGTGGCTGTAGCTCAGGAGTTAGAGCGCCGGATTGTGGATCCGGAGGTCGCGGGTTCGAAACCCGTCACTCACCCCATATCTCTCTGATCAACCACACCTTAGGCTGTTGCATCGACTGGATGGCGTCATGGAGCGTATGCCCTGCTGAGGGAGTCCAGTTTTCAGAGAAAGTGCGGAGATCTGTCTTGTCAGAAGGCGCGAACCAAGGTGGCGATTGATCAGAGACTACTCAGGTCGCACAGGTTGCTGGAGTGGAGCGGATGGATCCGCCGTATTCGGAACGGGAGAGGGTGCTCCATCCTGACGTTCGAGTTTTTCCAAGACATCTTGTTTGAGCCTCGTGGCTTCCTCAATCCGGCTTTCGCGCTGCAGCGTCCCCAATTCTGCTGATTTTCGGGCATTTAGCTCCACCATGTCTACCTCGTCA
>JBJXGP010000337.1:0-2533 GCA_046160425.1 Planctomycetaceae bacterium | reverse complement strand
AGGGGGAAGCTGATCGAGGATGAAGCGGCCCTGAGAATCGGTGAGCACGGAAATGCTCTTTTGCAGATCCTCGTTGATCGCCGAAACGATCGCGCCGCGCAACCCCTTGCCAGAATCGTCGACCACGGTGCCTTTGATCGCGCCCGCGTCGGCGGCCGAAGTGCCCCCAGTCATTACAAGCGACAACAACGCGGTCATCACCCAGCAGGTATTTCGCATCGCTCGGTTCTCCTTGCTCAGCGCCGGCCGCAAAAGCCGGTCGTCAGCCAGATGGTTGTTCGGACAGGCCCTGATTATCGTGCCGTCAATCCGAGAATTCAAGCTCCACCGGTTGAATCACGATGTCGACCAGGTACTCGCGAAACTTGGCTCGATCCACGGATTCGAGCGAGCGGAGGAAGACGCTCACTTGCCGGATCTCTTCGTCGGTAAGTGCGATCTGACCGACCGCAATCTCGACCCCCGCCCGCTTGTTGTCGCGGGCGATTTGTCCATTCTTCACATGCCGGGCAATGGCCTCCTCGACCGTCGCCGCGCTGCCATCGTGGAAGAACGACTTCTTGGCACCTAAGTCCCGGAGCGACGGCGTTTCGATCGGATCTTTGGCAGTGCCGATGTTGTGTTTTGCCCTATCGGTGAAATCGGGCACGCTATGGCAGGCCGCGCAGTTCCCGATGCCGGTTGCATCTCCATAGGCGCGGATGAACATCAACCAGCCACGGAAAGCGTCATCGTTGAAGCCCTCGGCCGGTCGCTTGATGAGAATGCGGCCGGCCTGATTCCCCAGGCGCGATTCCAGGACTCCCCAGTATTCGGATGCGCTTTGGTCCTTGGCGAAGGCCTCTTGAAGGCGATTCATCTTCATGAATGCATCATACGGAGAAGTGTATTTGGCGTCGGACACGACTCGGCCCGATTGGGACTGCGCGATGGCCATGTTGGATGCATTCACATAGATGAACAGTCCCAGTTGCAGGCCGGTGAGGAGCGCGAGAGCGGCATGGCGCGATCTGCGAATACAATCAGTCTGCGCGTTGGTCGAATACATCACGGCTGGGGGGCAATTGGATTCGTCTTCGGATTTCGATCGGGGCGCCCACGGCAGTAGAATGGAACCAGTCACACCCGCTACACGATACACATGCCCGACCCAAACGGCGACAAATTATTCGTCAATCTCGGTGCATCCCAAGCCCGGCGTCGGCTCAAGGGATTTGGGCATGGCGTTCGGAAAGTCGCGAGCGCCGGACGGAATCAGGCCGTCATAATTCACACCGCGACGGGACGACATCTTCAGGAACTTAAGAAAAAGTTCGCCGATGTCAAATCCTCAGCCAGTGCCGGCGACCTCAGCGAACCTATTGAGAACCTCCAGAACCTTGGCCCAGCCAGCGGGTTTTGGCTTCGGGAAGTCGGTATTCAATCGACTGGGGATCTGGAGCGAGTTGGTCCCGTCGTCGCTTATACGCTCGTCAAGCAACGTCATCCGGCAGCCACTCTCACCTGGCTTTGGGCAATGGCGGCGGGATTGAAGGGGATCAACTTGCAGAAATTGTCCGAGCCGGAGAAGGGGCGGCTGCGGCGACAATTGGCGGAATTGGACTCAACCAGGTAGCGAGCGTTTGGAATTTGAACGCCTCCAGGACTCGCCGGAACACAACGGCGAATCTCGGTAACCACACTCAACTTCAGCAGCACGCCATCGCTGCTTCAGCGCCGCCAGTTTTCTCGAACCACCCGTCTGGCTCGATTGGCCAAGCATGGATTAATCAATCAAGCGCTGCGCACATGCGATCGGCGCCCACATTCCATCGACAAACAAACCCACGGCATCAGCCGCCGGTCAAGCGACGGTAATTCGCTTTGACGTATTCGTCAGCCTCATCCAACGTGCCAAAGGTCGTCGCATTGGCATGCACCGATGACCAACTATCTCCCGTCCAGATTTGGTAGTTGCCGGATGGCTTCCCCTTTGGCGGCCGGCTTACCGGAGCGTCGGTGATGATTCGATCCGAGGAGATCACGAACTTCCCATCTTGTTGCAACGTCAAAATGCCCATCTGGTTTGCTCGCTTGGCGAAGTTCGTGTCGAGGTCCTCATCGTCAGTGCCGCTTTGGCGATGAATCTAGACTGGCTTGACGTTCTCAGCACACGGGCCCTTCGGACCCTTGCCTTCGGTGTAGGACACCTTTTGACCTTCTTGCAGGTCGTCGAAACTGCCGCCTTGGACGCTGTTTGAGTGGAAGAAAAGGTCCTTTTCGCTGCCCGTTTTGATGAACCCAAAACCCTTGTCCGTCAACTTTTTGATCGTGCCTTCAGCCATTTGTGCTTTCCCCTGCGACAATTTCTGGGATCGACGCCACCCGGCTTACATGGCCGACTAGTCGCTTTCCGTTGAACGAGTGTATGCCGCCGCCTTGCCATCACGCAAGTGCTTCTAAGGTGCCGTCGAGTGCTAGCTCCAGCGAGTTATCGGCACAGCGGGCTGCTAAAACAGGATCGTTGAGAGTGCTCTCCGACGTGGATTACCCG
>JBJXGP010000336.1:0-8940 GCA_046160425.1 Planctomycetaceae bacterium | reverse complement strand
GACGACCATCAATCGAGAGGCATCGCGCTGCGGCAGCGGATACCGGGCGATCAGTTCGTCCGGCAGCGGATAATCATACGATGAGACGTCATCGTCGGCAGGTGTCATACAGTGTCAACAAAGAATATGAGATTCAACGAATACCGTCCGGGCAACGTATCCGATTATAACACGAAAAGACGGCAGCGTCGTCCTTCATCGGTGTGAAACGACAATACTCCGTGTATGATCAGCGGACTCGTCTACGATCGTCACAAATTGGCGATAACGTGTCGAATTCAAGAAAGCGAATGATGACTCCCGTACCCGTGACATTCTGCATCACCGACCTCGATCCCGGCGGTGCCGAGCGGGCGATGGTACAGATTGTTCTGCGGATGCCGCGAGAAGTATGGGCTCCAAATGTTATCTGTTTATCCGGTCCCGGAGAGCTGGTGACGGCTCTAGAGCAAGCGAAAGTTCCTGTCGCGTGCCTGGGGGCGCGGAAAGCCAGCGACGTGTGGATCTTGCCCCGCTTGATCCGCCAGCTTCGGCAAACGAAGCCGCAGATTTTACAGACGTTTCTGTTTCACGCCAATATTTTGGGGCGCCTCGCGGGGAGATGGACCGGGATCCCTCATATTCTCTCCGGTATTCGCGTCGCGGAAAAACGCTCTGCCTGGCCTTTGCGAATCGATCGCTGGACTCAGTGTTGCGTCGAGCAGAATATCTGCGTCAGCGAGGGGGTCGCCCAATTCTCTCACCGGCAAGGGGGCATCTCGCGGGACAAGTTGATCGTGATCCCCAACGGTGTCGATGCTCAGAAATTCGCCACGGCTGAGCCTGCCGATCTTAGCCCCTTCGGCGTGCCGCCTGGAATTCGACCCTTCATTTGCATTGGTCGCCTCGATGAGCAAAAGGGGCATCGCTACTTGTTTGAAGCGATTGCACGGATCGATCCCGCTGATCCCGATCTGCATTTGCTCGTCGTCGGGACCGGACCCCTGGAGAAAAACCTGCGTGAGTGGGTCGAGCAGCGCGGCCTCAAGGAACACATCCACTTCACAGGCTGGAGCGATCAAGTTCCCGGCCTTTTGCGTGCATCGTCGGTGTTTGTTCTTGCTTCGTTGTGGGAAGGGATGCCGAACGTCGTTCTGGAAGCGATGGCGGCCGGACTTCCCATTATCGCCACCGCCGTCGAGGGGGTGGGCGAGTTGGTGGTTCCCGAACGAAATGGGATGATTGTTCCCCCTCGAAACTCAGGCGCACTGGCCGATGCCCTGACATGGTTTCGCGCTCATCCCGAGGCCGCCGCCAAGATGGGTCAGGAGTCGCAACATATTGTTAAAAAGGAGTTTACGACCGAAGCGATGGCCATTCGCCATGTGCAATTCTACCGCCGAATCCTCGACACATCCCGCTGATCACCTCGCGCCATCTCTCGAATCCCTTGCCGTCCAAAATTTTCTGGAAATCACTAGCTCCAAAGCTGGCATAGACCTACGTCTAAAAATCCGTCTTAAAAAGGATAGACGCGGGGGAAATTGCTTGACGATTCCCATTCTGCTGATACAACTGTGGGGCGTTGTGGTGACTGGTGGGGAAAATTGGATAGAACACACACCGGAAAGAATTTCACCGCATCCAAGGCCAGAATGACCAGGCTGAGCAAGGACGCCGACACGCATTGCAGAGAAAACACCTCCGATGCCCCTGACCGGGACTTATCAGCGAAGTTTGGATGAAAAAGGAAGGGTCGCCGTCCCCAAGCGATTGCGAGAAGACTTTGGCGATCCGGACTTCAATTTCTTGTACATTTCGCCGGGAACGGATCGTTCCCTGAATCTCTATTCGAAGACGGGTTTCGAACAATTTGCCCAAAAGCTGTCGGAGCGATCTCCGACGCATGCCGACGTGCGAAGCTATTTGCGACTGTTTTACGCTCAATCGGAAAAGGTTGAACTCGATCAACAGGGAAGAATGCGGATTCCCGAACGTCTGACCGCTTTTGCTCAACTCGGTCGAGACGTCGTGCTGCTGGGAGTTCACGACCATGCAGAAGTCTGGAATCTGGAAGTCTGGAATGCCTACATGTCCAATCGTGGACCCGATTTCGATGAAATGGCTGCTCGAGCCTTTGAATAAACGCCCCACTACGATCCCGATATTCAGTTGAATCCGCTGGCATCCGGGCTTTGCGGATAAAGTTGTCAAGGACGACAACGCTGGCTTTACAGTCGGACGAACACCTGTCCGACTGCGATTATTCGCCTCGATCGGGGACATGACGTCCCCGGAGGCGAATAATCGAGTCAGTTCCACTTGGGCTTTTCAAAGTCGCCGACTCAGGGTAAAACTCCCGCTCGTCAGGCCTTCGTGGATCTCCGCGTACAGGCCGATGAGATATCAATTCCCTCCATCATTTCTTGTGACCATTCGTCCTTTGAGTCCCGTTTCTACTTTCAAAACCATTCTATTACTCAGTGAATCAATGACCTCATGAGTCCCAGCTCCGGTGCGGGCGGTCCGGCTTCGTCGGCACACATTCCCGTGATGCTTCATGAAGTCCTCGCGCTTCTGGCAGTTCAGCCGGGGCAAATCATCGTCGATGGAACCGTCGGTGGAGGAGGACATAGTCGCGAAATCATCAAGTTGCTCGGTTCGACCGGACGATTGATCGCCATCGATCGCGACACCATGATGTTGAATCTGGCAAAATCACATATCGAATCACCTCAATGCACTTTTCGTCAATCGAGTTACGCACAGTTGCCTCAAATCCTCTCCGACCTGGAGATACCCCTCGTTCAAGGAATTCTTGTCGATCTCGGATTTTCATCCGATCAACTCGAAGATCATTCGCGCGGCTTTCGCTTCGACAGTCACGGTCCGCTCGACCTGCGATTTGACGTGACGTTTGGAGAGCCTGCCTGGCAATACTTGCAACATGTCGAGGAGTCGGTACTGGCAGATGTTTTATGGACTTATGGAGAGGAGCGTTTCAGCCGGGAAATCGCCGCAGAAATCGTCAGACATCGCCCCACCGGCGTCAAACTGACAGCGGAACTCGTCGTGGAACTCGTCCTGAAAGCGATACCGCGCCGGTTTCAACAAGATGCCCGACGGCATTCTGCGACTCGCGTTTTTCAGGCATTGCGCATCGCCGTCAATCGAGAATTGGAGCAATTGGAAAAATCGTTGAATGAGAGTTTTCCATCGGTGCTCGCACCGGGAGGACGTCTCGTCGTGATCAGTTTTCATTCCCTGGAAGATCGACTCGTTAAAACCGCATTTCGAAACCGTGAACAATGGCAATGCCTGACTCCCAAGCCCCTCACCGCAAGTCCGGTGGAAATGCGAATGAATCCTCGAAGCCGGTCCGCGAAGCTCAGAGGAGCAGTCAGACTGTGAAAGATAATAAATCGGAAGCGTCAGCCGATCGGCCTGAAGCACAGGCCGATGCATCAGATTGGAATCTGCCCGCCGGGAGGTCGAAGATGTCCTCAGGAACGAAAATCGGATTATTGCTGGTCCTGATCCTCTGTGGATTGGGGGGTTATTTTCTCTATCAGAAACTGCAAGCTCCTTCTGCATTGAAGGACGGAGACCTCGCCGACGCGGCAGCGAAGGATGCCGATTCGAAGTCGGAAGGCGAAGATGGCCAACCCCGTAATGACGATTCGTCGGAGACCGACGGCGAGGTCACGTTGACAGCGGCGCAGGTCACCGAAAACGATGAAAAATCACCATCCGTTCGGAAGAAATCGAAGACGAGTAGCGACTTCAATTTTGACGACGAATCCGCTTCGGCGATCGGCGAGGGACAAACCGAACCCGAATCCGACGATCCCTTCAATGAGTCAAGTCCTTCCAACACATTCGAACGCTCGTCCGGCGCGCGCGGCGAACATCACCGACATCGGAGCTCATCACGGCAATCGTCGAATCCCATTTTGACGCTGGACGATGATGAAGAGGACGCATCGAGCGCGGATGAACAGAAACCAGCCGCCAACGATGAGTTCGCGAGCGAATCCGAGGGATCGTCCGCATCGGATCAATCGGGAGATTCCGACAGTCCATTCTACAAACCGTCGAAGCATTCCGGTCAGCGATATCGCAATCAAGATGAAGCGAACGAACTGGAAACGACCGATCTGTCCACGGACGAAAACGGCGAACGACCACAAACTCTGCTCAGTCCGCGGCATCAACATGGTACACAGCGGAGCTTATCGCCGGGACATCAAAAGGGATTCGATGACTCTGACGAACTCGCCAGCCTCGATGATGAAACCGATGTCGAAATCAAATCGGGACGGCGGAATCATCAGGGGAACGGGAACCGCGATGCGGAAAGCTTCGCAACGGATCAGCCGGTCCCCGAAGAAATCGACGACCTCTCGCCTGAATTGTCTCACTCTTCCCGGCATTCGATGTCATCTTCGCGGCGGGAACATCAACTTCGTGACGAAGACGAGAACGAACTTGACGTCGACGACGCATCAATTCAGGTCTACGTCGTTCAGGAGAGCGACAATTTCTGGTCGATCGCCAAAAACGTCTATGGGGCCGCCAGCTACTTCAATGCCTTGGCTGAATTCAACAAAGACCGGATTCCCGATCCGCAAAAAATGCGACCGGGGATGAAAGTCCTCGTCCCTCCCGCCGAGGTTCTGGATCGAAAGTACCCGACGCTCGTGGCGAAGAAAAAACCGTCACAATCCGGGGAATCGGTCCATCTATCAGGATTCAACGCTACCGGGGACGGTCCGAATGGAGGCGACGTTCAACCCGCAGGGTTTTTCGTCGGCCCGCAGGGAAGGCCAAGCTACCGCATCGGCAAGGAAGACACGCTCTCGACCATCGCCAAGACGCACTTGGGACGAGCTTCCCGCTGGAGTCAGATTTATCAGTTGAATCGTCAACTTCTTCCCACTCCGCACAGCTTGCAAGTCGGAATGGTGCTCGAACTTCCTGCGGATGCCAGCAGCGTCGTTCTCGTGAACGAAGGAACTTTGACCCGATAATACCCTGAGCTACCTGTTGAAAAATGGGTGGCACTGACGGCTTGTCCGCCAGTGTGATGACGCCGACAACCCCCCAGCACGGGCATACGAGTTGCCCGCAGACGCTTGCCGGTTTGTCAGCCGTCTCTGTTTTTCGGTTCGAATGTTTCAAGACCAAAGTTACCATGTATTTTCGCTTTGCCAGTACCATCTGCCTGGTTGTGGCCATATCGCTGTTCGGCGTGGGGCTTGAAAAAGAGGCCCTCTCGCTGCGTCGCGAAGTCAGTCGTCAGCATTTCCGTGCGGATATTCTTGGCGACAATCGGGCGAAGTTGCGGTGGGAATGCGAACAACTCGGCGCGCCGCAGCGATTGATCGAACAACTTCCGTCGGAAAATTCCACTGCAGAGCAGTCCGATCAGAGTTCTTCTTCCAAAGAGTCCCCGAAAAAATCCAGGACGAAGTCAAAAGCCAAGTCCAAGGGGAAGAAAACGGCGCAGTTGAAGGCACTCCCCCTGCTGGATTGGCAACAATCGCTTTCAGACGATGAGCAGTAGCACGTATTGACCAGTTAACGTCGGATGACAGCGGATGGCAACGGTGGATCAGCCTCAACTCTCGGCATCGACCCGATCGCGATTTCTCGCCGGTTCGCTGGTCTTGATTTGGCTTGTATTGGCCGGGCGCCTGGTGCAGTTGCAGTGGTGGGAACGCGAATCGTTGTCGCAACGCGGCGAAGACCAGCGCTCGTTTCTCGAGACGATCACTCCGCGACCCGGCGACATTCTCGATCGGCAGGGGCGCGTGCTCGCGACGTCAGTCAACGTGAAAAGCGTGTATGTGATTCCCAGCAAGATCGCCGATGCCGAATCGATCTCACGCGACTTCGCGACGGCCTTGCAGATCCCCCATGAAGAGCTTCTCGCCCGCTTGCAGCAACACCTCGACAAGCATTTCATGTGGATCAAACGCCGATTGACCGACGAGGAAACCGAGCGGATTCGACAACTCGAACTGCCGCCGGGCGTCTGGGGATTTCGCGACGAGTACCTGCGGAGGTATCCGCAAAAAACGCTGGCGGCTCACGTCATTGGTCTCCGCGACATCGACGGCATCGGCCGGGGAGGACTGGAAGAATCGTGCGACAAACACGTGAAAGGCGAAGCGGGTTCCCGCAGTCTGGTTCGCGATGCACATGGCCATGTGATCGAAGTGCAGGAGACCGTCGAGCAGGCGCCGCAACACGGCCGAACCGTCGTCACGACGATCGATACCGTCGTCCAATTGTATGCCGAGCAGGCGCTCGACCAGGTGATGACGGAATGGAAACCGAAAGGGTGCTGCGCGATCGTGATGGATCCGCAGACTTTTGAAATCTGGGGGATGGCATCGCGGCCCACATTCGACGTCAATCGTCCCGATCTGATTCCCGAAGAGGCCTGGAATAACGCCGCCTTGACGGTGATCTACGAACCAGGCTCGACGTTCAAGCCGATGGTCGTGGCATGGGGACTGCAAACCGAAGCGATCCGCAGGGATGAATCGTTCGATTGCGAAATGGGCGAATACCGCATGGGACGCCGAACTCTGCACGATCATCACCGCTACGGCGTGCTGAGCCTCGTCGACGTGCTAGTCAATTCGAGCAACATCGGCATGGCGAAAATCGGCGAGAAAATGACGAACCCCGAACTGTACCGTGCATGTGCCGCGTTCGGCATGGGACGAAAGACGGGCGTCGAACTTCCCGGTGAGCTACCGGGACTGTTGAGACCGCTCAAAGAATGGACATCATATTCGACCGGTTCGATTCCCATGGGACAGGAACTGGGAACCACCCCCATGCAGATGATCGCCGCCCACAGCGCACTGGCGAACGGCGGGAACCTGATGAACCCGCGACTCGTTCTGGCCGACATCAAGCCGGGTGTCCGCTGGACGCCGAACGTCGGCTTGCCCGTCGAGCAAGGGATGCGGATCTCGTCGCAGGTCGTCGATGAAGAAATTGCCCGCTGGATCGTCGAATATCCGATGTTCGAAACCGTTCAGCGCGGAACCGGCCGCAAAGCGAAACTCAAGGATTACTCGGTCTTTGGCAAGACGGGAACGGCGCAGAAGTTCGACTTCAAAACCGGCAAATACTCCACCGAAAAACACGTCAGTTCCTTCATCTGCGGCGCGCCGGTTCACAACCCGCGTCTGCTGGTACTCGTCGTCGTCGACGAACCGTCAGTCGGGAAGGATCATTACGGCGGAGTCATCGCCGCCCCCGCCGCGCGCGAGATTCTGCATCGTTCGCTGATTTACCTCCACGTCCCCGTGGAAGAAGTCCCCCTCCGTTCCGCCGAGGGAGGAGTCGACTTCGGCGTGGAGTTGTAGGTTCGCGGACTGCACAAGTTCTTGGCGCGTCCGTGCAAATCCACAACCATGCCGCCCGGAAGTTCCAGGCTTTCTCGCTCCACGATGTTGAAATGCAACGGAATCGAATTGTGGAGTACGTTGTCGCCGGAAATCGGTTATAATACTCGGCATCAAGATCGCGTGGCCGGTTTCCCTTTATGAACGTCGAGATGAGTCGAGTGATGTCTGAGACATATGAAGTGCATCCGGTTTCGCAGCCGATTCGGGGGACGATTCGCCCCCCCGGTTCGAAGAGCCTCACCAATCGCGCGCTGATCATCGCGGCTCTCGCCACGGGGACTTCGCGCCTGACCGGCGCGCTTGACAGTCAAGATACACGCGTAATGATCGACAGTCTCCGAAGGCTCGGTTTGATCGTCGAGCAGAACAGCGAGCAGGCGACGCTTACAGTACACGGCTGCGGCGGAGCATTTCCCGTGAACGCCTCCGAACTGTGGCTCGAAAACAGCGGGACGAGCATCCGCTTTCTGACCGCCCTCTGCGCGCTGGCGCACGGTCGATATCGTCTCGACGGCAACAGTCGAATGCGGGAACGTCCGATTGGAGACCTGATCGAGACGCTCAACCAGTTGGGAGCAGACTGCCGCTGCGAATTGCAGAACGACTGTCCTCCCGTGACCGTCGTCGCGCAAGGCTTGCCGGGTGGACGGGCGAAAGTCCGCAGCGACTTATCGAGTCAGTATCTCAGTGCATTGCTGATGGTCGCACCCTATGCGATGAAGCCGGTCGAAATTCAGATCGAGGGAACGCTGGTTTCCGAGCCGTATGTGGAGATGACGCTGGGTGTGATGCAGCAGTTCGGGGTTCACGTTCAACGTCCGAATGATAAGTCATATCGATTCGAACCGGCTCATTATCGTCCGGTCGATTACGATATCGAACCTGATGCTTCGGCGGCGAGTTATTTTTTTGCAGCGGCGGCGATGACCGGCGGGAAAGTCACCGTCCCCGGTTTATCGCGAACCGCATTGCAGGGGGACGTCGGATTCGTCAACGCCCTCGAACGGATGGGTTGCCAGGTGCAGTGGGACATCGATGCGATCACCGTCACGGGTGGGCAACTTCGCGGCATCGATATCGACATGAATGAAATCAGCGACACCGCTCAAACGCTGGCGATCGTAGCGACTGTGGCGCTGGGGCCGACGCGAATTCGGAACGTCGCCCACATGCGGCATAAAGAAACCGACCGCGTCGCCGCGCTCGTGACCGAACTCCGCCGATTGGGACAACACGCGGAAGAGTTTCCTGACGGTCTCTCGATCCAACCGGCAACGGTGACGCCGTGCCTCGTCGAGACGTACGACGATCATCGGATGGCGATGAGTTTTGCCCTGCTCGGACTGCGGCATTCGGGAATTCGTCTTGCCAATCCTCGCTGTGTGGACAAAACGTATCCGCATTTCTTCCGCGATTTCGAACGCTTAGGCGGGACCACCTGATCCCATGAATCCAAATCTCCACCTCGTTCCCAAGCTCCGCTTGATAACGCAAGTCTTTGAAACTCCGCTTCGCCGATTGCATATTGACA
>JBJXGP010000335.1:0-3897 GCA_046160425.1 Planctomycetaceae bacterium | reverse complement strand
ATTCGACACCAACTGTTAAGCGAGCAACTCCTGCACGACCCGGCCATGCACGTCGGTCAGTCGGAAATCGCGGCCGGCATATCGATACGTCAAGTGTTCGTGATCGAACCCCAGCAGATGCATCATCGTGGCGTGCAGGTCGTGAACGTGAACTTTATTCTCGACCGCCTGAAAGCCGAATTCATCGGTCGCGCCGTGTACCGTTCCGCCGCGCACGCCCCCGCCCGCGAGCCAGCAGGTGAATCCGTAATGATTGTGGTCGCGACCGTTAAGGGCCGGCAACTCGGCGACGGGAGTCCGGCCGAACTCACCGCCCCACAGGACGACGGTGCTTTCCAGAAGACCGCGCTGCTTTAAGTCGCCGAGCAAACCGGCAATGGCGGGATCCCATTCTCGCGCCAGCTTGCGGTGATTCTGTTCGAGGTCGTTATGATTATCCCACGGCTGTCCGGCGCCGCTCCAGACCTGCACGAAGCGGACTCCCCGTTCGATCAAACGGCGAGTGAGGATCAACTGCCGGCCCGCGGTCGTCCGGCCGTACATGTCGTGGATGTATCCCGGTTCGCGACCGAGGTCGAACGCATCGCTCGCTTCCGTCTGCATGCGGAAGGCGAGTTCAAAGGATTGAATGCGGGCTTCCAGCTTGGCATCGTCATTTCGCGTCGCTTGATTCAGTTCGTTGAGTCGCTTCACGAGATCGAGCTGTTCCCGCTGCTCGGCGAGCGACAGCGACGGATGGCGGATATTGGCGATCAATTGCTCGACCGCCGAGTGCTGCGTGTTGATGTACGTACCCTGATACGCGCCGGGGAGAAACGCGCTGCGCCAGTTTTGCGTGGAGACGATGGGATACCCGCCGGGACACATGGCGATGAATCCGGGGAGGTTCTGATTCTCGGACCCCAACCCATACGTTACCCAAGAGCCGAAACTGGGACGGGGCAAACGGCCGTCGCCGCAGTTCATCAGCATCAGCGACGGTTCGTGATTGGGGACTTCCGCATACATTGAACGGATGACGGCGATGTCGTCGATGAATCGCGCGGTCTGTGAAAACAGGTCGCTGACTTCGATGCCCGATGAACCATATCGCTGAAACTTGAACGGAGAACGCATGGCAGCGCCGGTCTTGCGTTCGGTCCGCAAGTTAGGCGACGGCAACGGCTTTCCGTGATATTCGTCAAGCTTCGGTTTCGGATCGAATGTATCGACCTGCGACGGCCCGCCGTTCATGAACAGGTGAATGACATGCTTGGCCTTCGCCGGGAAGTGCGGTTCTCGCGGCGCCAATGGCGAGAGGTTTTCACCCGCGAGCGTTTGTTTCGGGGAGTCGTCGGCCAGCAGATTCCACAAGCCGAGCATCCCCACCCCGGTCCCCGAGCGGGCGAGCAACTCGCGACGGGTGAGGTTTCCAGAACCATATGATGGCTGATTGGTGTGCATAGTTCACATTGGCAAAGTTAGGGAATCAATTCGCCTTTGCAAAGCTGAAGAATCGTATTCAGTAATGATTTCAATTCTGGACATTGTCTTGCCGCGACCAAGAGATCCTTGCCTTGAAGAATTCTCTTCGCATCGCGAATTTTGCTGTAACTGCTTCCGCCTGTTCCCGCCTCGAAGATTTCCTTGAGATGATGCGACGGCGGCTTGTTGTGATTCACTTTTTCAGGATGCTTTCCCGGCGACTTCTTATTATGGCCTGCCAAGCGTTGGATGTCGTTCCAATACGGCAATAACCACGCTTCGAACTCATACGATGCAGCGTGGGGGAAAAATCGATCTTCGTTCGCGCCAACCCAGTTTTTCATTTTTTGAATCGCGTCGTCAGCATCTTGAAATCTGGGTGGATTCATTCCCGTGTATACGTCGGTCAGCGCGATGATGGCATCTGCAGGTGCCCTCCGATCGTTGAATAACCGATTTACAAGTTTTTTCAGTCCATTTTTGATGGGAATCAATCCATTGCGCGGAACCGGATCCAGTTTCGGCATTTTTCCTTTGAGACGTCCCAAGAGAAAATTCCGGAGGATTGGCATAAAGACCTTTTCAGTGTCTCCCTCGACGATAATGGCGATCCTCACGGCACGCCTCCCAGGCGTTTCATCTCCCATAATTCATCAAGAGAATATTCAGCGAGCCATTCATCGAGATCCAAGTCACTTCCCCAGGTGAATTTGGCATAGCCTTCATCTGTCATATCTGCAATGAGGACTTCTTCTGGCTTGAGGAAACGGATCAGCCGATCGGAATGCGTTGCCACAATAAGCTGAGTGTGCCGGCTGGCGCCGCGCATCAGATCGACAAGCAAACTCATCAACTCAGGATGAAGGCTCACCTCGGGTTCGTCGATCATCGTGACCGTCGAAAGTGCGGGACTGAGAAGCAATGTGGCTAACCAAAGAAATCGGAGAGTACCCTCTGATAATTCATACGCATGCAAAGACTGTCCGAAATGTTTTGACTTCCAATCTGCTGCGATATAGCCATCAAAAATCGGCGGAAACTCAATCCGTTCGAAGTCTGGAAATGCTGCTTGCAATGTAGCAATTAAAGTTTCAAATCTGTCCCGACTGGTCTCTCGAAGTGTGTATAAGCAGGAAACGAGATCCTCAGCCTGTGAGCCAGGCAGATATGTGCGCCGCAACCTTTGCGGCAGCCGAATCTGTGATCGCGGACCCGTAAAAAGATTCCCCATGAACAGGGCGCTCTCTATCGTCTTCTTAAAGGCATCAGCTACAGCCTCTCTCGGCGAGATTTGAGATAGCGATGTTTCGGTTGGTTTTGTAACTGAGAACTCCGTTTTCTTGTTGACATTGTCTTTTTTGTCTAAATCAAAACGGTATTCTTTTGATCCCATACGGTCGATGAAGTAGGTTTCGTCACTTGTACTTGTTCTAAGAAACTCACGTCGGATTTGATATGCAAATTCTTGGCGTTCAATTACGAGACAATATATCAAACTGCATTGCTCGAGCGTGCATTCAATCTCCACGTTCAATTGATTGGCGACACCACGCGTAAGTACGCTAAACAAACCCTCATATTCCGCGATTTTGGTCTCTAATTCCCCGCGCGCCGACGCCGCCAATAGAGAGAACACATCGAGGAGAGACGTCTTCCCCACGCCATTCGGGCCGATCATCACGCACAACGGGTTTAACGGCAGATCGACGTCCACCAGTCTGCGGAAGCCATTGATCTTGATGCGTGTTATTTTCAACATGCGGCATTCCTTTTATGAATTGTCATTCTGACAACCCAACATCCTCGATTATACATCATGATTAATCCACAAACGCAAACTCATTCGTCAGCAGCAAGGCGTGGGTAAATCGCAACCAGCGGTCCGCGGCTGGGGATTCTCCCAGATATCGGTCCGACAGTTGCCGTTCTTCCGGCGTCGGCGATCGCTGGAAAATCACCGCGTAAATCCGGTCCACTTTTTCGACGATTGTCGGTACGCCTGAGATGTCGGAACGCTGCAACAGGCGCGTTGCCGCTTCCGTCGCGAAGGGATGATTCATCAGGTAGAGCGCCTGCGGGGCAACCGTCGTCTCGTCGCGCTGGGGGTTACTCGCCGCCGGGCTGGGAAAATCGAACGTCGTGAACAAGCCCGGTAAGTCGAGCCGATCGATGTAACCGTAGAGCGTGCGGCGTTCGACGAAATTCGGGGCCACGATATCGACCGACGGTCCGCCGATGCGGTTGTCGAGTCCGCCGCTGACCAGCAGATGCGCATCTCGAAACGCTTCCCAGTCGAGTCGGCGACGGTTCATCCGCCACAACCAGCGATTTTCGGGATCGAGCTTCGCCCCCAGTTCGTTCGTCTGACTCGACTGCTGGTACGCGGCGGAAAGCATGATCTCGCGATGCAGCGACTTGATCGACCAACCCTCG
>JBJXGP010000334.1:0-9454 GCA_046160425.1 Planctomycetaceae bacterium | reverse complement strand
CGACATGGGTAAAACGTGGAATGGCCCGATCGAGCACGCGACGCTCGACCGGCGCAGCCCGAAAGAGGGAGTCGAAATCGTCCCCTGCGACTTCACGCCGAAGTGGCATCACAAGACCGGTAAGCTGCTCGGCACGGGAGCGACATTCTGGTACGAGACCACGAACGATACCATCATCGAGCATTCTCCCAGCGAGATCGCGTATTCCGTGTACGATCACGAGCAACAGGTATGGACCGAATGGAAACACGTCGACATGCCGGACGATCCGCAATATGAATTTGTCCGCGCCGGCTGTACGCAGCGGTACGATCTTCCCGACGGAGACGTTCTGCTGCCGATTCGATGGGACCAAATTGACGTTTGTGGAGATCGGTAACGGATTATCTCTTCCCGGCGGGCGCGGATTCGCGGAACCCTCGCTCACCAAATTCGGCGACTGGTATTATCTGACGCTGCGGAACGACAAATACGCCGCCGTGGCCCGCAGCCGGGATGGCCTGCATTTCGAAGAGCCGAAGCCTTGGACGTTCGACGACGGCAAGGAGTTGGGGAGCTACAACACGCAGGCGCATTGGGTGACGCACGGCGATGGCCTGTTCCTTGCATATACCCGCAAAGGGGCCAACAACGATCATGTCTTCCGGCATCGTGCGCCGCTCTTCATCGCGCGGGTCGATCCCGAACGGATGGTCGTGGTCCGCGACACCGAACGAATACTCGTGCCGCAGCGCGGCGCACGGCTGGGAAATTTCGGCGTCACGATCGTCAACGAACATGAAACATGGGTCACGGTCACCGAATGGATGCAGACTTGGGGGCCGAATATCATCATCCCGGTCGATAACAAATACGGGGCCGACAACAGCATTTACGTGGCGAAGATTCACTGGAACAAGCCGAATGAGCTGGCTCCGGAATGATTCGAAAGGCTGCGGCATAAAACCAATATCAACGGCGTGACGATAGAACCATTGACTATACTTGGAGAATGAAAATGAAGCTCGCAGCAAGACTCGATCTTTCGTCACCATCTGGTGTCACGCACGCCGATGGTTGTTGCGTCTCATCGCATCCCTTCGTGATTCGATTGGCGCTCATACTCAGCCTGGCAATTGTCGGGGGACCGATGTTGTCCGCGCAAGAGACTCAGGACAACATTGAGGGAGAACCCGAAGAGCACGAACATCAAGTCTTCGTCTCCGAGCCCGACGGATCGAGGATGCGCATCCTGACCCAACTTCCTGATGGAGCGTTTCAAGGGTCGTCCGAGTGGTCGGGCGACGGAAAGCGAATTGCGTTCGACGTGAAGCGTCCGAAATTGGGTGAGACGACTCTCGCGCATGCAAAAATTGTCGTCGTCAATTCCGATGGGACGGAACCTCGCCTGATCGGCGACGGGGTCATGCCGACGTTCTCGCCGAAGGGGAATCGTATCGCGTATTCCCGCGTCGGTAAGGGGGTCTGGGTGTTCGATCTCGGTCAATTGAATTCGCAGCCCGAACTGATCGATCTTGAGGGCTGGGGGACGGCATGGTCGCCCGATGGTTCGAGAATTGCCTATGCGAAAAGGGGGAATCTCGTCGTCTACGATCTCATCGAAGGGACGAAGCAGATGCTCTTCGATAACAATAACAGTCCCTACCGATACATAAAATGGAACTTCGCCTGGTCGTCCGATGCCTCAAAAATTGCTTTCCAGGGACTTCTCAACGATGAAACGACGACTCTGTCGATCGTCGATGCGCGCGGTGTTGAATTCGGCCATGCGGTCCGCAAAGTCGGTGAATTTGAACCGGCGATTTGCTGGCGCCCCGATGGAAATCAAATCCTGTTTGTGGCCAATTGTCCCGAGCGAAATAATTTGCGGCAGATCTATTCGATCGATCCGAACGGCACGGCTCCGCCTCAACTGCTTCCCCAACAGGCAGCCAATCGCTCGATGCTGGATGTCAGTTTTTCTCCCGACGGAACCAAGTTGGCATTTTCAGCCAGCAAGCCGAAACCCAAACCGTAGCGATTTCAGGCGGTTCGTCGAACTCACGCATACAATTGCGGCAGGGCGAGCGTGGTCTGGAATTCCGGAAAGCCGGTATAACTTTCGATGGCGGCGCGCGGAATGTCGAAGGGATCGGCGTGATCCAGCCGGGCGTAACCGCCGTAAAAGCTGAATCCGTACTCGAAGCCGTAACGACGCAGCAGTTTGCGAGTGACCTGATTGAATGCGCGATGGCTGCCGATGGGAAAACTGAATGTCGAAATCGATTTGCCGATTTCGGCTTCGATCCGCTCTTTGCAGTTGCGGATTTCATATTCCTGTTCTTCCGGCGTCATGTTTCCCAGGATGTTGTGGCTGACGGTATGTCCGCCGATGCCCATGTATTGCGACATCTCGCGGACCATGTCCCATGTCATCCACATGTCCTGCGCCAACTCGGCCCCACAACGCCCGCTGCCGGTCAACAGCGCCAGCGAATTCAGGTAATGTTCGGTTTCAGAGCGTTCGAGCGTCTTGAAAAGTTTAAGCAACGTGTTGATGACTCGTTCGCGATCAGGCTCATCGAAATCGATGGACTTCACCGTCCATTGATTGGTGGGGAGTTGGTTCTTTTTACTGCTTCTCACCATCCAGGCGATTTCATCCCACCAGGGAACTTTAGGCTGATCGAGAAACCCGGTGGCAAGAAAGAACTGCGCAGGAACGTTATAGGCTCGAAGAATGGGGTAAGCCAGTTCGTAATTGTCGCGATAGCCGTCGTCGAAAGAGATCATCACGTAGCGGCCTTGCTTCCGGCGGAACAGGCCATTCAGATCGTTTTCGCCGACGACGTCATAGTTGAGCGAGAGGTGGCGCACCTGCTGTTCGAATTCTTCGAGGTCGGCGCTCCACAACCCCCAATCGAACAGCGATCGATCGTGCGTGCCGATGCGATGGTAATTGAGCACGATCAAACCCGACCAGCGGTTAACCTGCCGGATAAGTCCATGCCCTCCCAATGCATCGATGGCATTCGCCAGAAGTTCTCGTTTATTCATTTTGCACTCGCATTCACCTTGAATCGGGCCAGGGCGTCGGCATATTTCAGCGTGCGACGTTTTCAGGTTCACACGTCGACGTCGCTATCGGCTTTCGTGAAGTACCAGTTTTGATCATCGAAAACGTCAGCCGATAGCTCGGTTGAATCGGGCAGAATCAGCAGTTGTCGCTCGAACGGTCGGCGGTAAAATCCAAATGCCTTCAGTCGATCGGTCAACGCCGACGAACCGAGATAAACCATCGTCACCAGATCGATCGGCTGTCGGCGGACCATTTTCAAGAACGCCGTCAGCGTCCAGTCGAGCGAATGAATGTCGACAAAGAACAGATCGGCGATGGTCAGTTTTCTGTTGATCACATGCGATACAACGTAACCGAGAATTTCCCGGCTCTGCGCCGAAACCAGTGCGAGGATGTCGAATTGCCGATCGGGGTTGTCGCCGAATCGCCATTGTAGATATTCTGAAGTTCTCTCGCCGACGATCGGGAACTGCGACGATCCTTTTTCCCAGAGACGATCGAATCGTTCATCGAATCGGCTGAGTTTTTCAACCGCGTATTGGCTCGGAAGCCTCAGCCAGAAATCGCGGGACTTTAATGCCAGGCCGTAATCGACGGCGAATGCCGCCGCGCGCCCCAGTGCGGGGAATGCGATATGACTCTTGAGTTTGTCGTATGTACGAAGCGGCTTGGCCCAGCGTTCGAATACGCCGACCGGACGATATCCCACGCGATTGAGGACGCCCATCGCTTGTGGACCCGGTACGCCGTATAACAATCCTCGAGCGTAATCGCCGAGTTGTGCCGCGAGGTGGCGCTGGAGCGAGAGCGCCGGCCCGACGGAGCGAAAGCCGGCATCAACGTTCAGATCGACGGTCTGTCCCGCGGCGAATTGCCGCCCGCCGACCTTCATCCGTCGCCGCATCAGGCCCGCCGAGCCGATACATTCGCCGGCGGCATTCCGTAAGAACCAGTTGCGCGCAGATCCGGAATCGTACAACCACTCTTGGCGCGCGGAACCGGCCACCGGCAGATTGCGCGACCAGAGGGCGAGCAACTCCGAATTCTGTTCCTGACTCACGTGTGGTTCGACCAGAAAACTCATGGACCTCATTCCATTTTTCAAAAGACACGATCGGATTGGCGGAAGCGAAAGGTTTGGAATGCTCCGGAAGACATTCGTGAAATCACTCCGCATGCAATTCGGGAAAATCCACGGCCACTTGCGGAGCCAGATGCAGATATCGCGTTGCCTTTCGCTTCGAGTCGATGTCGCCATACACAAGTTCGACCTGCTCAACGGTCAACTTCACCACCGGTGCCACGACATCAGCCGGGATGCCGTGATTCTTGCCATACAGGCACAGATCCAGCACGTCGTAAGGGACGGCGAAATAGAACTCTTCCTGCGACTGCGGCATCGAATACGTATCGGTCGTCGGCGGACGATGTCGAATGATCTCTGGGACATCGAGCGCCTCGGCCAGCGCGTACACCTGCGACTTATAGAGGTGTGCGATCGGCTTTAAGTCGGCGGCTCCGTCCCCTTGCTTCACGAAAAATCCTTGATCGTATTCCAATCGATTGGGGGTGCCGATGACGGCGAAGTTCAAGCGGTCGGCGTGAAAGTATTCCATCATTTTACGGCAGCGCTGCTTGAAATTCGTCGCCGCGACAATCGTCTGATACGCGTGCAAGGGCAATCGTTTTTTGGAGATCGTTCCGTCCGGGGCCTGAACGACGACGGAGAACAATCGGTATCCTCCTTCGGTGAGCAAGTTGGGGAGGACGATTTTCGATTTGTAGCCCGGTCCGTATTCGGGAACGATCTTCTTGATCGCCTCATCGCGCCGGCGATAACAACCCGCCCCTTCCAGCAGCGGAGCAATGTTCTCGACTTCGGTCGCCATCGAAAGATGTTCGGCGAGAAGGTCGGCCAGACTCAGGCTGTCGTCGGCCGAATCGTGTTCGGGCATCATGAGACCGAAGACTTTGTCGGAGCCCAGGGCGCGAACGCACAACGCCGCGCAGACGCTGCTGTCGATGCCGCCGGATAATCCCAGCACGACCCCTTTTTTCTTCAGCGTGTGGTGGACCGTTTCGCGAATCCAGCCGCACAGCGTGTCGATTTCGCTGGTGTAATCCAGACGCAGCACATCCGATGAAAATGCAATCGATGCCGTCATGTTGTCGCTCCCGCCAATTGTTTTTTGTCGATTTTTCCGTTGGGGGATTTCGGCAGATCGTCGCGAAATACCACCTTCTGAGGGATCATGAAATCTTCGAGATATTTCTTGCAATAATTCAGGGCTTCTTTTTCGGTGAGCGTCGCACCCTTCTTGAGGGTGACGATCGCATGAATGGCCTGGCCAAGAATTGCATCGGGGACGCCGATCACCGCCGCTTCGGCAATCTCCGGATGGGCGTAAAGTACGTTCTCGATTTCCCTGGGGCTGACCTTTTCGCCGCGGCTCTTGATGATGTCGTCCTTGCGACCCACGAAGTACAAGTAACCTTCTTCATCCTGCCGGAAGAGATCCCCCGTATAGAGAACCATCTCGCATGGCAGCGGTCCGGGCTTGAGTCGTTCGGCGGTCCGCACCGGATCGTCCCAGTATCCCTTCATCACGTGGGCTCCGCGAACGACGAGTTCTCCGACTTCATTCGGTGCCGCTTTTTCGCCCCGATCGTTCACGACATACACTTCGGTGAACGGGATTGCGATGCCGACCGATCCCGGACGGCGATCGAGCTGATCGACCGGCAGGTATGAAACCCGCTTGCACTCGGTCAATCCATACATCGAAAAAAGTCGGACGTGCGGCAGTTGCCTGCGGAGTTGATGAATATGCTCGGTCGGCAACGCCGCTGCGGTGTTCGTCAAATAACGCAATCGGCTGAAGTCGTATTTCGTGAGATCCAATTGCAACAGGATCGCTGAGATCGTTGGCACAATCGGGAACCCCGTCACGCGTTCTGCGACGACCTTCTGCAAGACGGCGTGTGGATAGGTGAAACTTTTTTCGAGCACGAGCGTCCCGCCGATCTTGAATGCCATCAGCAGTTGATACAGTCCGTAGTCGAACGAAATCGGCAAGACGTTCAGAATGATGTCGTCTTCGCGGTTTTCGAGATATGTGGTGATCGACGTCGCCGCGGATACCATGTTCAGATGCGTCAGCATGACCCCTTTGGCGTTTCCCGTCGAGCCGGACGTGTAGATCAACGCCGCCAGGTCGATGTTGATCGATTCTTTTTCGGGAATCGTCGATCGATCGGAGAACTGCTGCTGCAATTCATTCCAGCCGATGATGCGCTGCGGAACGGCGGCGCCCTGGTCGGCGATGTTGCCCACGACGATGACCGTCTTCAGATCGGCGGTCTGACCGAGTGCGGTCTCCAGATTCGCAACCTGCCGCGCCGGAGCGATGAGCACGCGGCCGCGCGAATTGTTCAGCAAATAGGCGAGTTTATCGGCCTTGGTCGAGGGGTTGACCGGCATGAACACGGCTCCCGCCTTGAGCACGCCGAAAATCGACACGACCGCTTCGTAACAATTGTCGAGATAAATGGCGACGCGGTCGCCCCGTTTAACTCCCTCGGCAAGAAGTGCATGCGCAAGCCGATTGGCGGCCGCTTCGATTTCGGAGTACGTCCAGCGCCGTTCGCCGCAGATCAGCGCGATCTTGTCCGGAAGTCGGCCGGCGGAATGTTCCAGAAATGATTCGAGTTGCAAGGGAAAACTCCTGACGATTGTGCGAGCGGAAGAAACACGCGGGGATGGTTGGGAGGCCTCAATTCGCCTTTAATTCCTGGAGTTTCTGATCGATGAACGTCACCAAGCGATCGATCGAATCGAGATTGTCGGGAATGAGTTCTTCATCGGCGATGGCGATCTCGAATCGATCTTCGAGAAACGTCACCAGTTCGAGCACGCCGGTCGAATCGATCAATCCACTTTGCAGGAAGGATTCCTGGTCGGTGACGTTTCCTTGTCCGTACAGGAAGTTGTCGATGACGAATTCGCGAACGGAATGTCCGATGGTCTCTTTAATCATGGTATGGTCCTTACAATGTATGCCGGCCAGTGGTGGATGTTGTCGTGCGCAGTATTTGGGTAGGGGAATATCAAGCGAATACGGGTTCGGGCAAGTTCTCGCGGGCGGGGGTGATGTCGGGTGTGTTGTGGTCGATAAACTGGTCGACGAGAAGCTGTGTTGACAAGATGCCGACCAATGCCATGTTGTCTTTCGTTCCGATCGCATGGCCTTTGCAGATTTTCTGAACCAGCTTGCCGACCGCGTGAGGATCGAACAGTCCGGTTTGCTGCAAGCGTTTTGGAGAGAGCAGTTCTTGGACGTAATCGAAGCGGGGCAATCCGCGGGCGGTATCGAAAAAGCTGACGGCGTCGGGCGCGCGATACGGTTGTTTCGGACGCCGAAGGATCGACTCGGGCACGAGTCCGCGCGCGATCTGCTTGAGCAGAAACTTTTCGTCGAGTCCCCGCATCTTGAGCGACGTCGGGATCCGTCCGCTGAATTCCATCACGCGGTAATCGAGGAACGGGAACCGGCCTTCGACGGCATGAGCCATCGCCATGCGGTCCCCCTGCGATGAGAGAATATAACCGGGCAGCAGATGTGCCGACTCGAGATATTGCGCCTGGCAGAACGGTTCCCAACGGCCAAAGTCGTTTGGCAGGGTGCTTTGCATTTCCGACATCACCGAATAATCCTGCAACTCGCGGCGAACGTCGGCTGAGAAAAATGCTTTCGCCTTCGCGGTCAGTTCCCAGCGCGGCAGATGCGAGAAGAACGGGCTGCTGAGGTCGTCGGCTCGCACGTGGAAGAAGGCTTTCAGGTAATCGGGCGATTGCGCCTGCACGTTGCTGAGGTACGGGTAGAGACGCTTCAACAGCAGGGGACGATATTTGGAATTCGGATCGCGTGCCCAGAAACGCCGAAGTTTGGCTTCTTTGAAGATGTCGTAGCCGCCGCACATCTCGTCGGCTCCTTCGCCGGTGATCACGACTTTGTAACCCTGCTCGTGAACGAGTTGCGAAAGCAAGTAGAGCGGTGCCGGAGCAGTGCGGAGCAACGGCTTCTCGGCATGACGAACAACATCCGGAAAGACTCGACCGATGTCTTCGTGACGGCAGCGAATGCTCTGATGTTCGGTTCCCCAGGCGCGAACGACGTCCTGCTGATAACGACTCTCGTCGAAATCGGCGTCGTCGAACGTTACCGAAAAGGTCTTCAGCGGAGCGCCGGTGTATTTGCGAATGAGTGCCGTCGTCAGCGACGAATCGAGTCCGCCGCTGAGATACGCGCCGACGGGAACGTCGGCCCGCAATCGCAATCGCGTCGCATCGACGAGCAGTGAGAGCAGTTCGTCGGCCCAATCGTCGGTCGAGCGGTTTGACGATTCCGTTGCGGAAGATTCAGTGGGATAATTGAGTTGCCAATATCGCTCGACTCGAATCTTGCCCTGCTCGACGATCAGCGAATGTCCCGGCGGGAGCTCGTTTATTCCCTCAAAAATCGTGCGTGGGGGGATCGTCGACCAGAGCGTAAACATCTGATCGAGGGCTGTGAGGTCGATTCGGCGGGCGATTTCCCGCTGAGTAAACAGGGCTTTGATTTCCGAGGCGAAGTGCAGTTTTCCGGCTGCTCGAGTGTAAAACAGAGGCCGAATCCCGATGCGGTCGCGCGAGATGAACAATCGCTGACGTCGCTGGTCCCAGATGGCGAAAGCCCATTGCCCGTTCAAATGCTTGACGCAATCGTCGCCATAATGTGCATACGCCTGTAAAATGACTTCGGTGTCGGACTGCGAGCGGAACGTGCGTCCCTGTCGAATGAGCTCTGCTCGCAACTCGACGTAATTGAAAATCTCGCCGTTGAACGTGATCGTCAGCAGGCCGTCAGCGGTCGACATGGGTTGATGCCCGCCGCCGTGATCGATGATGCTGAGTCGGCTGTGAGCCAGACCCACGCCGCCGTCATGATAGATATTGAGTGCATCCGGGCCGCGGTGTTCCAGCGATTGAATCATGGACCATAATGCGCGCCGCATCGGTTGAGGGTCCGCCGCGTGCGTCTCTCTGAGGTCTTCAATCAGTTCGATAATCCCTGCGATGCCGCACATCGGTTCTGCCGACCTTCATTATCTCATGGTATGGATGGGAGGCGACATTGGCGGGAGGATGGCTGCGTTGTCCGTCCGATTTTTCCGATACGATCGGTTGCGACGAATTTGTCGCTTGGGAAAAACGAAACCAGATCAGCCCGTTACAATGGCCAGTCAACTCTAACCCACAACAACGATGAGTCAAACGGGGAAGCTTGAAGGGACATCACGGGCTGGCCCACATAATCGGTAGAACTCGCTTAATTGCAGTTGCGAGCCAAGGGAGGG
>JBJXGP010000333.1:0-5553 GCA_046160425.1 Planctomycetaceae bacterium | reverse complement strand
TTTTCGCATTCGACTTTCCCCGCACGACGTCGCTCACGCTGTTCTTTTTCATCGTCGCCCTCATCGTGGGTGCGGCGTTGCTCTTTCGAATTTATCCGGATTTGTTGCCGATCGTTTCGTCGTGGCTGGCATTGATCAGACCTTGGGCAAACGCTCAATTTTATTTTGCGATCGTCGGGTTTCTGGTCGTGCTTTATCTGGCGGTCTGGGCCAATATTCGCTTCGACTATTGGGAAGTCCGGCCGAATGAATTGCTGCACCATCACGGCATATTGAGCGACCTGGAACGGTTTTCGGCACCCAGTCTGAAAATCGATAAGGAGATCACCGACGTCTTCGAGTATATGCTGCTGCGGTCGGGACGATTGATTCTGCACCCCAGTAACGAGCCTCGCGCGTTCGTGCTGGAAAACGTGCTCTTTATCAATTCCAAAGAGGAACAGATTACCCGAATGCTCAGTGCCCTGCAGGTGCAGATTCGCTCGAACGATGCGAAGTGAGCGACAGCTTACGTGACGTCGCCGAACAGGGGGCGACCGCTTCGTCAACGGCGTTACTGCTGCTTCCCTTTGGTCAGTTCCATGAACGCCGTCTCGAGGTTGACTTCTTCCTCGCGAAACATCAGCAGTTTATAGCCCGCGCCGATCAGCACGCTGGGAATGTCGCTGTAATCGTTGACCTCTCCTTTGAGGGTGAGTTCGATCACGTCTTTCTTGACGGTGACTTCGTGAGCTAAGGCGTGCTGTTCGAGCAATCCAGCCGCTTTTTCAGGATTCTGCGTGACGCGGATTTGCAGCAGAATTCGCTGACGCGCTTTGCGCATCACCTCTTCGACGTAACCGTCGACGATCAATTCACCCTTTTCGATCATGCCGACGCGCGTGCAGACGTCGGCCAGTTCGGGAAGAATATGGCTGGAGACGATGACCGTCTTGTGCAGTTCCCCCAGGCGTTTGAGCAGATTTCGAATTTCGATGCGCGCGCGGGGGTCGAGGCCGCTTGCCGGCTCATCGAGCAACAGAACCTGCGGTTCGTGCAGTAGAACGCGAGCGAGACCGATGCGCTGCGTCTGCCCGCGCGAAAGCTGGTTGACCATCGCGTCGCGCTTGAACGTCATGTCGACAAGTTCCAACTTTTCTTCGCAGACTTTCCGGCGAACGTGACTGTCGATGCGGTAACTCGCGGCGAAGAATTCGAGATATTCCATCACGGTCATATCATCGTACACGCCGAAAAAGTCGGGCATGTAACCGACGAGCCGGCGGATTTCCTGCGCGTGGGTATAGATCGACTTCCCGCAGACATACGCCTCGCCATAATCCGGGCTGAGCAATGTCGCCAGCATGCGCATAGAAGTCGTCTTCCCCGACCCGTTGGGACCGATGAAACCGAAAACATCTCCTTCTTCGAGTCGAAGGTTGAGATGATTGACGGCGATCAGGTTGCCATAGCGCTTGGTCAGATTGTGTGTTTCGATCAACGCATTTACCTCGTTACTTTTCGTCTGCCGGATTTGTTTCCGTCGATTTTTCTTCGGTCGGCGTTACATCCTCGACCGGCCCCTCGGATGAGTCGTTATCCGAATCTTCATTGTCCTCTTCGAACACGTTCTTGACTTTTTGCGCGTTGGGATCAAATTTCGGCAGTGCTTTAACTTCGGTCAACTGCACCGTCACGGGAAGCAGCACTCGAATCACCGTGAACTCTCGCGCCGGCTCTACGATTTCTCCGTCAAGCTTCAGTTGACTCACAGGTAACTTGACGCGACCGAAGAGGACCGCGCGGTCCAAAGCCAATTGTCGGGAACAATCGAATTCGCCCAGTAGATAATGATTCATCGACGTATATTCTTTTCCGCCGACGGTCTTGTAAAACGTCATCATTTTGAAGATGTCGTAGGCATCGCTTTCATCGGCCCGATATGGGGTCTGCTCGACGACGATCTGTTCCGACTTTCCTGCGGCACTCGAACGAGTCGCGATGGTTCCAGTCAGGAACTCCTTGAGTTGACGCCGAAAAACTCCGGCACGTCCGGGATCCCAAGGTCGACCGGGAGGCAAATCGGTATTTCCGGAAACGCCTCCCACCGTGCTGATGCGCGGACGGTACACATTGCCGCCGAATGCGACAAACCAGTCCTCCAGCGGCACGGGCAAGTGATGGATGATCGTCCCCTTCAACTGGCCGACTCCCGTCGTCACCAATTGGCTTTCGAAGAGGGGTCGCGTCGGAAAGGCCATTTGCGAATGCAGCGTGCGAGCCGACCAGATCGGTATCGGCAGATTCGCGATGTCTTCGGAATCGCTCCCGAATTCGTATTGAGCCTGACTGAGATTGAAACCACCCGTGCGGTACATGCCGCCGTAACTCGTTTCGGGAATTCCATACCAGCCCAGCCGCGGTCGTTGCGTCACGTCAGTCTGTTGACTGGCGTTGGCCTGACCGGAATCCGCCGTCCGCAGCAGCGATTGAAACGGACCGTCCGCAGGCTCCACGCGGACTGGAAACCGCCTCGATTCAGGGCTGTATATTGTTGACCAGCTATGAGCCCGCAAAGTCTCGTTTTCGACATCGATATCCAGCAGATTCAGCAGATTGACATGCGTCTGCCGGCCATTGGACTGCGTCGCACCCCACGCGGCAAGACCGACGCTCACGCTGACGATAATGGGGAATGTGATCCAGGTCCATTCGGGACGACGTATGAAATATCGCACCAGAAGAAAGTCCCCTACGCCGATCACCACCAGACACAGGATCATCCAGCCGATGACCGCCCAGACGGCGACCCTGTTCACCTGCGGAAAGATTTCTTGCGAAGCCTGGAGTTGGGTTGACAGATCCGTAATATTCGACTTGGACAACTTGGCAAAACGATCGGCCCCAGACTTCCGGACTTCAACCTGCGATAAATCACACAAGTTCTGATTAAAAATCGGTAACAGATCCCAATTTGATAGCGGCGGTTGACTCAAGTTGAGTCCCAGGAACGTGACCTGGCCGAATCCATACGCGTTTCGCACAAGAATCGGCCCGTCGATGCTCGTTGCGAGAGTTACGCCATTTTTCGCCTGCACTTTGACCGCACTGATTCTTCCTCGGATCGGCAGTCGCGAAGATGCTTTCGCATAAGATTCCAGCGAACTCAACTCTCGCAAGAATATCTCCCCTTGCACCTCACACGGAACCCATTTCGCGAACAGGCTGTTCTGGTAATCGCTCGAGTTCTTGCCGACCGACAGGATGAGATGGCCCCCCGCCTGCACCCAGTTGCGCACGGCCTGATCTCGCTTCGCATCCCATTGGTACTGGTCGGAAATCACGAGGATTCCCATGCCCTCCAGGCCGGCGAATTGTTCGGGGAGCTGTTGCCACTCCGCCAAGGGGACAACTTCCGCATCGGCGCGAAACTCTCGCTCGACCGCAGATCCCTGTGCGACATCGCCGGAGTTTGGTTGCGATGACTTCCGTTCGGGTATGAAACCCGCCGGGTTGCCGAGCGTGACAATCAACGTTTGATCGGCGGCGAGAACTGTGAAGTCTTTTTCGATTGACGCTGTTGAGGGAGCCAGCCGGCGTTCGAGATCAAATTCGGCTCTGTAATCTTTCGAGGTTCCCTTGGCATGGATGGTCACCAGGATCTCAGAATTTCCGCGTCCCATCATGAACACCGATTCGAGCCGGTGCAGACCGGTTTTTGTCAAATCGAATTCATTCGTTGGGAATGTCGAGAGGTTTCCATCGGGTGTCGCCGCCGTCACCGACAGCTTCAAATCGAGAGCCTGCGTCGTTTTAACTTCGACGACAACCGGAGACCACCGACCGAGCCGGACTCGATTTTGAATTCCCACCGTGATGGATTTGATCGAAATGACGTCGGAGTGTTCGCCTTGAACCGCGTTAACGGCCGTCTGCTCCCTGGACGTAGCGGAATCGGCACCCGACGCTGTCGTCACATGCGACAGAAAAAGAGAGGCGAACGCGATCGCCATCCCGATAGCACAGGCCATCCAGAAACTGCGATGATGCGCGGATATCAGAATCGGTCGAAAAGAGAGCACGCTGGGATCCCACTTGATAATTGATGCGAAAAACAGATGACGAATTCAACAATGAGAACGGTCAATGCCAGGGATGAGGAAAAGCCGAAATTATACTCACATCACCCCATAGTCTAAAGGGTTCACCGATCGTTCGCCGCGGGTTAGAGAAAAATGAGTGCCGCATGGGCAAATCATATCGACTTTACGTGGTTTCAGTGGTGATTGTTGGAATCTTGTTCCCTCGGCATGCCTCAACTTGACCAATAGCCATGTGAAATCCAAACGGATTCCCGTTGAACGACCTGCCGAGAGTCCCGGGAGAGTTCCCTCGGAAGAGTTTTCGGTTATATTGCAAGTTGTCCGTCTTTTCATGTTTTCCCGATCAAAATAAGAAGGATAGATCGTGTCGATTTCCATCGCCCAAACGACCGCATGGTGTACAAAACTGGTTGAAAAAACTCCCGATTTTCCCCTGTTGGAGGCCTGCCTCGATCTCATACCGTCGCTGCCGACTCTGAACGACCTCCCGCCGGGTACGCGTGTGCTGATCCGCGGCGATACCGACGTCGTCGTGGCGGAGGACGGCGCGATCGGAGAGGATGTCCGACTGCGTTCATTAAGCGAGACCTTGAAGTTCTGCCTCGGACGCGACTGGGTTCCCATCGTGTACGGCCACATGGGGCGTGATCCGCAACTCTCGTTGAAACCTGTCGCGGAATTTTTGAAGAAAATGCTCGCCGACGAAAAATGCGCACCGGCTGGGTTCTGCTTTATTGATGACTGGATGGACAACTCCACGGGGGAGATTCTTTCTACCGCGGGAAACACCGTGAAGCAATTGCCCCCTCGTTCGCTCGTTGTCCTCGAAAACACTCGCAAGTACTCACTCGAACAAAGCCTGTGGAAAACGAAGCCGGCTGACATTCCTCAATTGGCAGAAACTCTGACGCGGTATGCCAATGGCATGCGCGACAAGTTCGCCGCCGTGCATATCAACGAAGGATTCGCCGCGTCGAACCGCGATCTCTCGTCGACGCTGGTTCCGCTGTCGATGGATCGCGTGGCACTGGGTGCGTATATCGATCGCGAACTGCGCGAACACACGACGCGCACGCGTCAGTCTGAACTGGTGATATTCAGCGGCATGAAAATCAATAAACTCGACGACCTCGAACAGATTCTCGAGCGCGGACAGGTGCGAACCGTCATCGCCGCCGGTTCGCTGGCGATGTCGCTTAAGAAGGCCGATGCACAGATGAAAGGGGAGGAGTTCTGCATGGGACTGGCTGCCGACCCCAAGCAGAAAATCTTTATCCCACCCGAACGAATCGACCAGTCTTTGCGCATGCTGAAGCACGGACAGACGAATAACGTGCGCTTCGTCCTGCCTGTTGATTTCATTCTCGGCAACGGTCAGGCGAGTTCCACGATTCCCGTCGATGAAGCCCAGTTCGATGTCGGGCCGGAGACGATCGCTTTGCATCAACAGGTCATCGGCGAGTTCATCGAT
>JBJXGP010000332.1:0-10498 GCA_046160425.1 Planctomycetaceae bacterium | reverse complement strand
ATCTTCCGTCTGCCGGATCACCATGATCCCCGGCTTGGGAAACGAGAGCGTTCCCTCCCCATCGCCCAAGTGTTCCCATAGTCCTGATTGATCGACAATTAACGCGGTCAAATTTCGCCGATCGATTTCGTTGCGAACGATATCGCGGACATCATAAACCACAATATTCAGAATACTCTCTGCAATCACCAGCGGCACGATCTGAACGGCGCCATTATGTACGATGTGGGTCAACTCCAGCGGAGCGAGTAGCGTGGCTAACGCATTCCATACTTTTACGTTTTTCAACGATAGCGTTATGGGTTCACTCAGGTCGATGCCATAATCATCCACCGCTATAGGATTAATCCGTAAATCGATCTGTACGCGCGCGCTCAATTGGGCGATGACATCTGCGAAGGGAAGTTTCTGGAAGTTGACGTCGATGGTCTGCTCCAATTTGTTTCGCAGCACTTCATGTTGAGGAGGCTCGGCAATGTATCTCCATTTTGAGGGGGGATCCTGAAGGGCGGCGAGCAGTTCGCCGATTTCACGATTCACATTGTAAGTCTGTAGAACGATCAGTGTATTTCCCAGAAGGTTGACACTTCCTTCTCCATCCCCATCTGATTCCCAAAGGCCACTCGAAGTTTCCATGAGCATCTTGATCAATTCTTGAGGCTTGTATTTCTGTTTCTCAAGTTCACCCAGGTCATAGACGACGCTGAACAGGATAGTATCGGCTCTGGATGGCGTAGTCATATGAACGATTTCATTTTTGATGTACCAATCTATTTCCAATGATTCGAGACGATCGAGCAGAAAATAAATTGGTTCCTCATCCAGATGATCGTTGATTGGCTCATCGAGGGCGAAGTAACCTTCACCCACTGCATATCCATCGATAACCGCATTGATGTGTCGCTCTTCCTGCAACCACTTCACAACGTCTCGAAGTGGAGTTTCTTTGAGTTCGATCGTCACGGGAACCGTGAGTTCCGGCGGGAGTCGCAGTTCCGGCGGAAGATGACTTTGATCTTCAACGAGCGGGACCGCTGCGCCGAATTCGTCAGCGGCTCTCGTCGAGCGGCCCAATTGCTGCACAGTTGGAGGCGAACTCGTGGGTGTCGTCGCTTGGATCGCATTCGCCGGCATGTCGGCGACGGATGGACCTCCTCCGCGCTGTTCGGCATACATCATCCCCCACAGCGCGAGAAACGCCGCTACGAGCAGAACCAGATCCAGACGGAATTGGGAATGCGGCATGGGATGATATTTCGAGAGAGCCAAGTTCGCGATGAACCGCGACCGCAGCAGAGTTTCAATAACTTCCCCCATTGTTACGAAAAACCGCGGACGCAAAGCGAAGTTTTTAGCCGCAAATTTCCACAGATTGTAAGGAAAATTCTATCCACAGAGAGCACCGAGGGACACCGAGAAGTCGGATGATATGAGTTCTCAAGAATTGATCTTCGATCATCTCTGAAATTTGCATTCAACCTGCGTCCTTCTGCGAAATCTGCGGATAACTCTTCATCCTGTTTTTCCTCGGTGTCCCTCTGCGTTTCTCGGTGGATAATTCTTCGCCCCGCCGATGCCCTTCCATCGATGGATGAACCCTGTCGAATATGGTACAAGTGAAACGCATTTCGATGCCGATCTATTGGTCTTTCGAACCTCTCGCCGATCTCTGAAAGCGTTAGAACCGAACTCATGAGCGAACAGAATTCGTCAACGACGCCGGTCGAATCCAACCAACTCAAAAAAGCTCTCGGTCCCGTCACGTTGTGGGGGCTGGGGGTCGGTTATGTCATCGCCGGCGAGTATATGGGCTGGAACCTCGGCTTGCCTCAGGGAGGGACGTATGGTTTCCTGCTCGCCGCGTTCTTCATCACGCTGATGTATGTTACGTTCGTCTTCAGTTACACCGAGATGGCATGTGCGATTCCGCGGGCGGGGGGAGTCTTCGTCTACGGCGTACGCGGGCTGGGTTTGCTCGGCGGATACGTCGGCGGCGTCGCGCAGATCATCGAGTTCGTCTTCGCTCCTCCGGCGATCGCCATGACGATCGGGGCCTATGCCCAGAACTGGTTCCCCGACGTCGATGCCAAGGCGGTGGCGATACCGGCGTATGTGATTTTCACCATCCTCAATATCATCGGCGTGAAACAAACGGCCGTGTTCGAACTGCTGGTGGCAGGGATCGCCGTGCTCGGCATCCTGATATTTGCCGTCGTGGCGGCACCGCATTTTCGTTGGGAGAACATCACGCAGCGCGGCTGGTCGGGAGAGGGCTGGGCCAGCGCCTGGGCGGGTTCCGTTGCAGAAATCCCGTTCGCCATCTGGCTATATCTGGCGATCGAAGGGGTCGCCAACGCCGCCGAGGAAGCGAAGAACCCGCAGCGCGACGTGCCACTCGGGTTCGGCTCGGCGATTCTGACTCTGGTCGTGCTGGCGGCGCTCGTCGTCTTTTTCAGCGTGGGGATCGGCGGGTGGGAGAAAGTCGTCTATCATCCCGATTCGATCAATCATCACGACGATGGGACGATCATCATTGATGAGCACGCCGCCCTGTCGGATAATCCACTCGCGCTGGGTTTCAAACAGATACTTCCCGAAGGACACCTGCTGCATCACCTCTTGGCGATCATCGGCGTCGTCGCGGGGATCGCCGGTCTCAACGGCATCATCATGGCGGCGAGCCGTTCGCTGTTCGAGATGGGGCGCGTCGGCTTTCTGCCGCACTTCATCGGCAGGACGTTTCCCCGCACGCAAACGCCGGCGAATGCCTTGTTGCTCAATCTGGTCATCGGCGTGACATCGATTCTGATGTTCGACACCAGCCGGCTGGTGACGATGTCGGCACTGGGGGCGGTGATGCTGTACATGGTCTCGATGCTGGCACTGGTCAGATTGCGAAAGAAGGAACCGGATTTGCATCGTCCGTTCAAGACGCCGATGTATCCGCTGTTCCCGTTGATTGCGGGAAGCATCGCCGCCTTCTCGTTTTCCACGATGATGTATTTCTACTTCGACCTGCACAATATGCGGCATTCGCCCGGTGTGTGGTTCATCGGGTTCGTCATCGTCGCGGTGTTATATTACGGGCTGGTGGTGAGACATCGCCTGACGTCGGTCGATATCCAGCACTTCCATCGGATCGATTAAACGATGAGCGAGTTTCGAATTGGAATCGGCGGGATTGAATACGCATTCCCCGATCTGAAGACGGTCCTGGCGAAAGCGAGTCCGCCGCGATCGGGTGATGAACTCGCCGGAGTCGCCGCCGCTTCCGCCGAAGAGCGAATGGCCGCGAAGATCGCCCTCGCCGACGTCCCGCTCCGGCAGTTTCTCGCGGAGCCGATCATTCCCTACGAGACAGATGAAGTCACGCGGCTGATTTGCGCCGGGCACGACGCGGCGGCGTTCGCGCCCGTCAGCGGGCTCACGGTCGGCGAATTTCGCAACTGGCTGCTCCGCTATGAAACCGACACCATCGCGCTGGCGGCCCTCGCGCCGGGTCTCACTCCGGAAATGGTCGCCGCCGTCAGCAAACTGATGCGCAATCAGGATCTCATTCTCGTCGCCGGCCGTTGCCGCGTGATGGCGGCGTTTCGCGATACGCTCGGCCTCAAGGGGAGAATGTCGGTGCGGATTCAGCCAAATCACCCCACCGACGATGCGCACGGGATCGCCGCCTCGATCGTTGACGGCTTGTGCTACGGATGCGGCGACGCCGTCATCGGCATCAACCCGGCGACCGACAACGTCGCGAATACGATCGAACTGCTGCATCTGATCGATGAGTTGATCCGGACATACGAGATTCCCACGCAATCATGCGTGCTGGCGCATGTGACAACGCAGATGGAGGCGATGCGTCGAGGTGCTCCGGTCGATCTCGTCTTTCAATCGATCGCCGGGACCGAAGCGGCGAACACGTCGTTCGGCATCAATCTGTCGATGCTCCGCGAAGCCCGCGAGATGGCTCTCGAACTCAAGCGCGGGACCGTCGGCAAAAACGTCATGTACTTCGAAACCGGGCAGGGATCGTGCCTGTCGGCACAAGCGCATCATGGCGTCGATCAGCAAACGTGCGAAGCCCGCGCCTACGCTGTCGCTCGGCATTTTCAACCGCTGCTCGTCAATACGGTGGTAGGGTTCATCGGTCCCGAATACTTGTACGACGGCAAGCAGATCATTCGCGCGGGACTGGAAGATCATTTCTGCGGCAAGCTGCTCGGCGTGCCGATGGGCTGCGATATCTGCTACACGAATCACGCCGAGGCCGATCAGGACGACATGGATACGCTCTTGACGCTGCTGGGGACGGCGGGGGTGAATTACATCATGGGCGTTCCCGGCGCCGACGACATCATGCTCAACTACCAATCGACGTCGTATCACGACAGTCATTATCTGCGGCAGACCTTGGGTTTGCGTCCCGCTCCCGAATTCGAAGAGTGGCTCAAACGACTCGGCATCATGGACGATCGCAATCGCTTGTTGCCGATCGATCCGCAGCATCGATTGATCTCTCCCCTGGGTGGCGGGGCATGAGCCGCTTCGGCGTTGCCCCGAACGCAATTGTCAACGGGGCGACGCAGAAACTTACGCCCTGCCACTCACGCTTTTTGAGGTTGCGCCATTAACCCTCTCCCACCGGGAGAGGGTGGCCGCATCGCGGCCGGGTGCGGGGCAACGATCGACGTTCAATGGCGAGAAAGATGGGACCGGACTTCAAACATCAGTTAATGAGTCGATAATCATTCAAGCGTCTTGCCTCCCCTCACCCGGCTGCTGCGCTGCCGACCTCTCCCACCGGGAGAGGTGAAATCATACCCTCGCTCCACCGATAAAATCACCTGAATTACAACTGAATTTTCCATGAAATTGGTGTGCAGGGAAGTTGGACAGGGTTAGAATGATGGCAGGCTCGACGCGGTCGACACGAAAACGATCGACAAGAATGCGTTGTTCGCCTGGGATGATGGACTATTTCCGATCGGCTTCAAAATATCAGGAGCATACGATGAACCCTCGAAATCGAAAAGACTGCCCGGACTGTGACCCCTCTCTCAATCGACGCACATTCATGCAAACCGTCGGGGGCATAGCGCTCGCAAGCGTAGCCGCACCGGTGCTGCTCGGAGGCCGTATCGTGCAAGCCGCCCCTTCGCCGACGAGTGCGGCGGAGACCGCCGTCGGGCGATTCTTCGAAACGCTCACTGAGGATCAACGCAAGACGATCGCTTTCCCCTTCGATCACGAACTGCGTCAGAAGATCAGCGCCAACTGGCACATCACCAAGCCCATTATCCGCGATGATTTCTACACCAAAGAACAGCGGGAAATCATCGGCGAAATTCTGCGCAACACGACGTCCGAAGAAGGATACGAAAAACTTCAGTTGCAGATGGAAAACGATGCCGGCGGACTCGGCGAATTCAGCGTGGCGGTCTTCGGCACGCCCGGCTCCGACAAGTTCCAGTGGGAACTGACCGGACGCCATCTCACGATGCGGGTCGACGGCGACAGCGTCGATAAAGCGGCCTTCGGCGGGCCGATCATCTACGGCCACGGCGAAGAATCGCCGAAAGACAATCTGTTCCACTATCAGACCTTGAAGGTCAACGAAGTCTTTCGCGCGCTCGACCCGGGTCAGATGACGAAAGCCCTCTTGACCGATGCCCCGAAAGAATCCGCCGTCGCCATTCAAGGTGATGCGGGAACGTTCCCCGGCATCGCCGTCGGCGAACTCAGCGCCGATCAGAAGCAGCTCTTTGAAGCGACGTTGAAGTCTCTGCTCGCCGTCTATCGCAAGGAAGACGTCGACGAGGTCTTCGAGATTCTCAAAGCGTCGAACGGTCTCGACCCGCTGCACTTGGCGTTCTATCAGTCCGGCGATCTCGAGGGAGACAAGGTGTGGGACATCTGGCGCGTCGAAGGCCCGTCGTTTGTCTGGCACTTCCGCGGCGCCCCGCACGTCCACGCCTACATCAACATCGGCCTGAAGGCGTAACGCGACTTTGAACGGGTGGCACGACCCTGAGCCTTGCGAAGGGCGTGGTCTTCGAATGCCCAAATATGATTGGTCTACGGCTCGATCTCGTGGACATCATGTTTGGGCATTCGTTATTGATTGGCTCGCGCTCCGCTGCGGAGACCCTGCGCGTCGCGGCTAACCTTAACTTTCATGGTTCGGTTGCAACTCGCGTGCGAGATTTCTACAACGGTGAGATAATTCTCATGCATTCGAAATCGAAGCACCGCTGGAGAACTGACGATCATGGCCCGCATCAACGAAAACTTTCTGAAACTCAAAGCCGGTTATCTCTTTCCTGAAATCTCCCGCCGGGTGACGCAATACGCTCAGCAGCATCCCGAAGCGAAAGTCATTCGGCTGGGGATCGGCGACGTGACCGAACCGCTTCCCGCCGCCGTCGTCACGGCGATGCGCGCTGCCGTCGATGAAATGGGAGTCCGCAGTTCGTTCAAGGGATACGGCCCCGAACAGGGTTACGACTTTCTGCGGAATGCGATCGCCCAGCACGACTTTCAATCCCGCGGCGCGGCCGTCGATGCCGACGAGATTTTCGTCTCCGACGGTTCGAAGTGCGATACGGGAAATATTCTCGACATCTTCGGACTCGATAACGTCGTCGCCGTCACCGATCCCGTGTATCCCGTGTACGTCGATACCAACGTCATGGCGGGGCGAACGGGAAACGCCGACGATCAGGGGCGCTTCGGCGGACTGGTCTACATCCCCGTGACGGCGGAGAACGATTTCGTCCCCGCGATTCCCGATCGTCACGTCGATCTGATTTATCTCTGCTATCCCAACAATCCGACCGGAACCGTCGCCACGAAAGAGACACTGCAGAAGTGGGTCGATTACGCCCGCGCCGAAAAAGCGATCATCCTCTACGATGCCGCTTACGAAGCCTACATCACCACGCCGGGAATTCCGCATTCGATTTACGAAATCGCAGGTGCCCGCGACGTGGCGATCGAATTTCGCAGTTTCAGCAAGACGGCCGGTTTCACGGGAACGCGGTGTGCGTTTACCGTCGTTCCCAAAACGCTCATGGGGACGACCTCCTCCGGAGAGACCGTCGACCTGCACCGCTTGTGGAATCGCCGGCATTGCACGAAGTTCAACGGCGTCCCCTACGTGATTCAAAAGGGAGCCGAGGCGGTCTATTCGAGCGCCGGTCAGCAGCAGGTCAAAGAGTTGCTGTCATTCTATCTCGAAAACGCGAAGTTGCTCCGCGAAGGATTGCAGAGCGTCGGCATCAAGGTTTACGGCGGAGTCGACGCACCCTACGTCTGGCTGAAAACACCCCACAACATGAGCAGTTGGGATTTCTTCGACCGCCTGCTCGACAAGGGCCATCTCGTCGGCACGCCGGGGAGCGGCTTCGGCGCCAGCGGCGAGGGATATTTCCGCCTGAGCGCGTTCAACAGCCGCGACAACATCAACGAAGCCGTCCGCCGGTTCCAGCAGGTTGTGAAGTGACCATCCGCCGATGTAGAAGAGTTTATCCACAGAGGTCACCGAGTCACACCGAGAGGACTTCAGAACGGAGAAGAGTTATCCGCAGATTTCACAGATTGACGCAGATTTTAGTACATGATCAGAGATGATAAGAATTCAATTCCTGCTATCGTTACTCTTCTCGACATCATCTTATTCTCTGTGTCCCTCGGTGTTCTCTGTGGATAATTCATCCCTGCATTCTTAATCTGTGAAATCTGCGGACAATCCTCTCTTCTTTCTTTCCGATGCCGAGTCTGTCTTGATGCAAAATCGGATGCCGGTTACGATTCGTCCCTCGATCGCGCGACGTGGGATTGTCGCGCCGTCGGCAAATTGATGGATCGTCAATTCGAAAAGGAATTCGTTCACATGTCTGCATTGGCTACCCGCATTCAAGGCCCGGTCGCCGTCATCGGTGACGTGCATGGCCAGGTCGATCAACTGCTCGCTGTCCTCGATCAGCTTCGTTTACTCCCCCGCTTTGAACAACGCTGGATCGTCTTCATCGGCGATCTCGTCGATCGCGGACCCGACCCGAAGTCGGCGATGGACGTCGTCTGCGATCTGCTGCACGAACATCCGCGAACGACCGTCGTCGCCGGCAATCACGACTACGCCTGTGCCGCGTCGATTGGCGTGACGCCGACCCCCGCGTATTGCGACTGGGGGAAACGCTGGCTCGACCATTACGACGCCGAGACGACGTTTCAGTCATACGGAGCCGAATTCGGCAACTTTCAGGAACTGCACGACCACATGCCGGCGGAGCATCGAGAGTTGCTCGGGGCGCTGCCGTGGTGCGTGGAGCATCCACAATACCTGTTCGTGCATGCGGGGCTGGATGGAAAAACGCCGTTCGACCTGCAACTCCGCATTCTGCGTCAGCGCGACACCACGCTCAACCGTCCGCAATGGCTCTGCTCGAAAGAGTACGTGCGCGGCTCGATCCCTAACGACTGCCCGGTGACGGTCGTCTCCGGCCACGTGCAAGTCCCCCGCGTGACCTTCGGCCCACAGCGCATCCTCCTCGACACCACCGGCGGCCTCGGCGGCTCGCTCAGTTGCGTCCTCCTGCCGGAGAACAAGGTGATCTCATCGGGTTCGAACGCGACTCCTCAAGAGCATGCGATGGCCGACCATCAGACTGAGAATAAGAGTTGGTGGAAGTTCTGGTAGCTGCCGAGTATGGCCCCCTTCACGCATCCCATTCGAGTCTCGACCAGCGCGATTTCGCTGTGAAGAAGAATGCGATCAGCACCAATGTCGTGGCGATGGCTGCGACGAATTCGAATTGGGGTTTGTATCGATCCTCGAGAACGGAATGGAATTGAGTATCCATCAGCACCGTTTCCACGCCGATGAACATCGCGAGGATAACTACTCCAAAGACCAAGGCATGCCGATTCTTGGGATACGACAGCAGAATCAGAATGCTTGTGGGAATCAGGCACCAGCTTGCGAGCCGCAGCGTGACGGCGGGAATGGAGAAGTGCAGCGCCTGGCCCGAATAGACCGCATAGCCGATGATATTGAGGGACTGAACCAGGCAGAAAATCAGCGTATCGGCCCCGATGGCTTTGAACAGATCGCGGAACAACGTGGCCCGGGTGACGGGTCGCATCAATTCCACGACCATCGTCCGACGGCGCTGATCCCAGATCATGAACAATATTCCCAAGGGCATTAGGGAGGTCATACATAGCATGGGTGTATTAGATTCGGTGATGCTCAGGAAGTCATATTTTCGGATGATCAATGCGAAGAGGGCATAATTCATCACCCAAATGCTTGAGCACATAGCCAATGCGCTTGCCAGAAAGTTCATGCCCGTCAGGGGATTGGCTTTTCTTGTCAACGCGGCTCGCTTCCGATCGTCGTGAACAACGCAACCCGGCGTAACTTTCGAAAACCTGCGGTCTATTTTGTGTTCTTTCGCCGCCGGCATATTCTGCATATTCCATTCGTTCCACTGGGCAGGCGAAAAATCAATCGGAGGCAGCCGATTGGTCAACTCGGAATAGGTACGATGATGATAGGGCATGCGCCCGACAATGATCGCCAGACTGATGATGCTTGCTGACAGAATAAAAAGTGACAGACGCGGAAACGCCCCCGAAAGAAACAAGTCCATGGTGCGATCAGAGAGCAGAATTGGACCCCACAGAAAGGCCACGACCATTCCCATGCCTGTGAGACCGACAATGATGTTCGCTATTCCATATTGCTTACGAGAATACGCCGCGGCGATTTGCATATGAAGGACTTGCAGAACCGCCCAGGGAATGAAGAGCACGCCACTGATCGCCATCGCTGCCAGCGAATCGACATTCATCCAGGTCAGGCAACACGCTTGCAGACTCGATACGGCGAAAGCGATTGCCAAAAAAACGAGTTGATGCGGTAGCCAGAATCGTGGCACAACGGAGCAGATCGTGGTCACTGCCTGCGCGCGAAACTGCAGCCAGAGCAGGGCGACCAAACCCAGTTGAGCGAATATGGGCAGCAAGCTCAGGTCTGAATAGGATCGTCCCGATAGCAAGGCAATGATCCAAAGCGGGAAAAACAACAAAACGTACCACCCAATGAAAACCCACAAGATCTTGCGGTTTACATATGACCTGGCGACCCAATAGAGTTGATTCCACATCGAAAATCGTTCGCGCGTACTCATGGGAACCTCGCTGCTTAGACCGTCGTCGTTGCGTTGCTGTTCAACTCCACAAAAATTTCCTCCAGATGGACTTACCCACAAATGGTGGGCGCCTTGAGAAGAGTGTAAACTCTGAGACAAGGAGCAGACATCATGAGTGGTTCACGACGGTCGTATACGCTGGAATTCAAACGCGAATCGGTGTCCTTGGTCACGCAACAAGGCCTGAGCATTCCCGAAGCCGCGCGTCGGCTGGACATCAACGTCAATGTTTTGCGGAACTGGAAGAAGCGATTCAATAACGGACAACTCTCCGACGAAGCGCG
>JBJXGP010000331.1:0-3093 GCA_046160425.1 Planctomycetaceae bacterium | reverse complement strand
GGTTTCATGTGAAGGATGCCGAGTTCCGTCCCAGCGGGCGGGTCGGCGTTTACGGCGGCTATCAGCCGTGGTCGAAACGGGCGGGGCGGTTTCGATCGCTGGGGGACGGCCAGGTCGATTTCCGCCGGGTGTTCACGCTGCTGACCGAAGCGGGCTACAAGGGGTGGGCCGTGCTGGAGTGGGAATGCTGCGTCAAAAGTCCCGAGCAGGGGGCGGCGGAGGGTGCGCCGTTCATCGTGCGGCATCTGATCGAAACATCCCAGGTGGCCTTCGACGATTTCGCCGGCGGCGCCTCCAGCCAAGAAGCAAACCGGCGGATGTTGGGATTGGAATAGGAATGCTGGAAGCGAGTCGACGGGCCTTGCAGAATGTCGAATGTCTAACGAATTCAATGTCGAATGAATTCCGAATGACGAAATCCAAATGACCGAATGGTCGGGTTTCGTCATTTCGAGTTTCGGACTTGATTCGTCATTCGGTCTTCGACATTAGACCTCAAACAAGCAATTGCTTTCGCCATTTTGTGGCATTTGCGAGCGCGCACGCCGAGTGTCCGACATCGTCGGTGAGGAGTATTGAGCGGTGTGGATTTTTTGTCGAGTGCGGCCTTTGGTTCGTTTGAATCGGTCATGGGGTGATCGGGCGGGGCGCGGCGTTCGGACGGGAACGCGGCTCTTGCGGCGCGCGATTTCTCGCAACGCCCGGGTTGGGTTCAACAGTTCAACGCGGCGCTCAGGCGGAAGAAGGTCGGGAGTTGCGGGTTCCAATGCAGCACGCGATGGATCACGCGGCGGCCTTGGCGCACGATCTGGCAGGGAACCTTCAGGACTTCGTTCACGAACGTTTTGAACTCCATTCGCAGCCAGGTCTTGCGCGCCGCTTCGTGAGATTCGCGGTGACGCGGCGTGATCGGCAAGAGCAGCGCCGACCAGGCTTTCAAGGTCCATGCCAGGCTGGTCATGACCATGTAGGCCCAGTTGCTGACGAGGCTGTCCACCGGAGCCGACAGGGCTCGCGCGCCGCCGGCGAGCTGGGCGATCAGATTTTCCTGATCGCAACGATCGTTGCAGCCGAAAACGATCTCCGCCGTCGAGGCTGTCCGGTCATTGGTGATGTAGAAGAAGTAGCGGATCTCATCGAACAGCACCTGCTCACCTTTCTCGTGCGAGATGTTCTTGCGGACGAGCACCAGGCGATAAGATCGTCGGCAGGCGACGGGCTGATACTCGAACTCGGCGACCTGCTCGCTCTTGAGTTCGAGGTGTTCGAACAACCGGCGGCGGACGACTTGGCGTTTGACGTTGTCCGGCTTGGCACGCGGCTTGGTCTTCACCGCGTACCGTGCGGGACGAGTCAGCGTCTGCCACGCCGATTCCGGCAGATTCTCGGCCAAATCCTTGAGATTCTGCTTCCCGGCGTAACCGAACTGGAATAACACGTCCCCCGCCTCGTGCCAGCGGTCGAGATGCTCCGTCTGACTGAAGGCCGTATCCCCGCGCAGTCGGATGCAGCGGAAGCCGGCTTGGCGACAGAGCGTGATGGCGCGGTCGGCTTCGTCCGCCGCGCCCTCTTCGCTGGGACGATTGCCCGAACGGTTCACGATCGACAACACCTCGCTCGTATTCGCCAGCGAGACCACCAGCGGATGATATCCCCAGTCGCCTTTGTAGGAGATGTCCATTCCCCCTTTGCACTCGCCGGTCGTGACCGTCATCGTCCCATCCATGTCGACGAACGCCTCGTCGAAGAATTCATCGGGCTGTTGTTTCCAGACGTTGAGCCGCGCCCGGTTGATCGCATCCAACAACTGCCGCACGTTCGCCGCGCTGAACCGCCGGCAGAAATCCCCCTCCGTGGTCGGATCGGGAATCGAATCGGCCCCGATCGCGTTGAGGAACGCCTCGTCATTGCGCCGCCGCTCGATGTGCTCCAGACACGTCCCCTCGCACAGCGCGTTCATCGCCAGGTTGAGTACGTGGTCGGACTCATAATACGGACACCGCCACTTGAGAATCGGAACGCCGCAATCAATGGCGTCGACGAGCCCGCTCTCGTGAGCGACTCGCAACATCAGCGGCACCCCGCCATACGCGATGGCTTGCGTTTTGTCCGCCAGCTCGTATTTCAATCCCGCCGAACTGAGCATCGGCGGCGCTCCCGACATCATCCGCACAAATCGCGTGTCGCGGGCGGCTTGCAACCGCTTCTCGATCCGCCGCTTGCGACGAGCCAACTTCTTTGCGATCCTACTGTTGCGATTCACTCGAAATCCCTCCGTGACTGGTGTGCGATGATTTGTTGACCATCGTTAAACACCGCAAATCACTGAGGGATTTCGTTTTTCTGACTCGCGCGACAACGCTTCATTGAAAAGGTTTGCTTGGATCAGGATTAGCCGGGGGTCGTCGCTCAGCGACCACCCCCGGACACGACGAACGCGCGATGCGTCGCACCCCGGAGGGGTGCCGGCACCGTGACATACCGACACCGCGAGGTGGCATGGGAAAAGGCCGTCCCGCTTCGATATAATCGCCACACACCCGAGCCGTTCTTCACACCGACCCCGCTACGAGGAGCAAATCATGTCGGCGCGCTCGCTTTGGATTGCGTGTCTGGCGACGCTGCTGATTGGACGGTTCAGTTATGCCGACGATCCACCGGCACCGACGAACGCTGAAGGCAATCGCGAAGAAGCCAAACTCGAAGCCGCCATCGAACGAACGCTCGACGTGATCGACCTCGTGCTCGAACACCACATCGATCCGCCGACGCGGCCCGAGATGCTGCGAAGGATCGCGGACAACCTGCATCGGCAATTTGCGAGCAAAGCTCCGCAGTGGATCGAGTTCCTTGCCGACAAGTGCAGCAAGCGAGAAGAGTCTCGGAAGTTCTTCCTCGAACTTAGCACCGTACTAGCCCGCGCAATCGCTAAGGCGAATAGCCGCGAATTATTCGAACCGAACGGTCGTGTCCGTCCTGCCGACCGTCGCGGAACGACATTTGACGAGTTGCTGTCGGGATCAACCACGACCATTGCGCCGGGCTACGTCCGAGTGATCGACAACGAGGAAGTCAACGTTCAAAAGCAATTCC
>JBJXGP010000330.1:0-3443 GCA_046160425.1 Planctomycetaceae bacterium | reverse complement strand
GTTCTGTTTCTCATGGCGTTCACGCTCGATAGCCGTCAGATCATCTATTCGTTTCGGGCGCCTCAGCCGGTTCTCTGGGCGTCGGCGATCAATCTCGGATTGCTTCCGTTATTCGCCTGGGGCCTGATGTCGATCCAGCTTTTCCCCGACTTCGCCATCGGGCTGATGATTGCTGGAAGCGTCCCCTGCACCCTCGCGGCAGCGTCGGTCTGGACGCGCAAAGGGAAAGGGAACGACGCCGTTTCGCTGCTGGTGACGCTGCTCACCAACAGTTTATGCTTTGTGATCACGCCCTTCTGGCTCGCGCTGGGAACGCGCGCCTCGCAGATCGCTCTCCCCACCGATGAGCTGACGGCCAATCTGTTCTGGTTCGTGCTCGTACCGACAATGGCCGCGCAGCTTGTCCGGCTGATTCCGTTCTGCCGCGAACTGGCGACGCGCCGCAAGATTTTCATCGGCGCAATGGCTCAACTCCTGATCCTGTCGCTTGTATTTGCCTCGGCCTGCCAGGGAGGTCGCCGCCTGGATTCGCTCGAAGCCGGACCAGGTCTGCCGGCGGTCGCGCTGGTGTGGGGTTGCTGCCTGGCCATCCATCTCGCGGGACTCATCATCAGTTACGCGGGGGGCAAGCTGTGGGGTTTCCGCATCGAAGACCGCGTGGCAACCGCCATAGCGGGGAGCCAGAAAACTTTACCGATCGGAATCTTTCTCGCGACCGATCCGACGTTGTTCGGCGAGAAATTTCCCTTTGCCGTGTTCCCCATGCTGATGTTTCACTGCACTCAACTCTTCGTCGATACCGCCATCGCCGACCGCTTCAGCGCCTGGGTCACGCAGGCAGAATCGACAAGGGCCGCCGATTCCAATACCGCAACGGCGGCGCATTAGCGCCTCGTTCCCAAGCTCCGCTGGGGAACGCAAGTCAGCGGGAGCTTCCCGCTTCGCACGATGAAGTTCGACGTTCATTCCCACTGGCGGACAAGCCGCCAGTGCCACCAAGTGACACACAGTTTCATCAGCCGGTTACGGATGCACGAACTGATGACCTTCGGGGCGGACGGTTAACACCGGACAGGGGGCCTTGCGAACGACTCTCTCCGCGACGCTTCCCAGGAGGACGTGTACGAGGCCCGTTCTGCCGTGGGTGCCGAGCACGATCAGATCGATATCCTGCTCGCGCGCGTATTTGACGATTTCCACAAACGGCTCGCCGGTGCGCACGGTTCTCGACGGTTCTTTTCCCGCACAGGCCGGATACCGCTTGATCGTTTGCTGAGCGGCCCGGACCACTTCATCCAGGTTCGTGATCGGCATCGCAAACGTATCGGGCATTTCCGGAGCCATCAACGCGACGTCCTGCACGACGCAGACGATATGCAACTCCGCCCCGAATTTTTCCGCCAGCGTATACGCATACAGGCGTGCCTCTCCGGAGAGAGGACTGAAATCGGTGGGAAACAGAATTCGTTGTAACTTAATCATGGTGAAGGCTCGCTCAAGGATGGATCCGCAGATGCCGTGTCATTTGGGCAAGTTCATTGTGACGCCCGCTCAGCGGAAGTGCAACGGCGACAACCCAGAGCGAGATCCTGTCACACTGATTCGTGATCGTCATCGTTGTCGAGACCAGCCGATTGAAACTCCAATTCATTCCAGCGCTGAACGGACTCAGCGGAACCGTCTAATCGCCGTTGCTTATGAACACGATCGGCTCGAATGGCAAACCAGAAGAGCGCGCAGATAGTTATGCCCGTTGCCAGGATCATGAGCGAGGCTTGTATCGACCCCCATTCATTCCCCGGACGATCTGGATCGAAAAGAAATACCATGATACAGAGCGAAATAAATCCTCCCACTACAAACGCGAACGGCCGCTTGACGGCAGGTTCTCGCAAAATCGGTTCTGGTTTGCGATAAATTGTCTGATGCGGAGTCATGAATCGAAATCCCAACCAAATCGCGAAAATCCCAATTGAGATATGAATCGCTTCAAATTTTCCCGTGATCCGGCTGGCCCAGACGCCACCTGCCGTGCTGATCACCCCAAAAAAGAGAAAGATGACATCGATTCGGCGCCGGGAATTCAATACGATTTCATCGGGATCCGGTTCTCGATGATCGTTGCCGTAAGGTTCGATCAAATGCAACGCGAAACGATGGCAGAACGAATTCCACCCCGATTGAATTTCGGGCCGAATGCGATATCGAAAAAAGCGAATGAGCCAGAGGATTTCATCCCGGCTATATAGCGCAAAATCAATTGCGAGTCGTTGACGTGGAGTTTTCAGGATTATTCCCACATCCAGGGAGAGTTTCCATTTTGCCTGAACGACATCATCAAGGAGGATGACTTCTCGTCCCATGAGTTTCTCCTGCGTAATTTGGTCGACGTTGACCTGCAGGAATTCTTTGTAATACGCAATCGTCGCGCGAACGGAAAGGTAAATCAGGAACCATCCCGGGAGTGAGAACAGGATTGCTATGGCGACACGATGCTCCGGCGGCATGATACTCCAGCCACAAAACGCACCCGCAATGCAGCCGATCACCGACGCAATAACGGCGATATACCTCAGATTGCGATGAAAGACAGACGCTCGAAAAGTCCTCTCCATAACTCCCCTCGATTGCCGTCGATTGCGAAGTGCGATACGCTGACCACATGCCGGCCGCCATCAGTATTGTAACACACCTTGCGAGGAACAACCCATGACCACCACTGAGTTCGCCGGTAAGACCGTCTTGATCACGGGAGGTACGCGGGGGATCGGCAAGGCTCTCGCATTGCGGCTGGCGCGAGAGGGGGCCAATATCGCGGCGAATTATTTCTCTCGTCATGACGATGCGGCGGAGACGCTCGCTCAAATCCACAAAACCGGCGGAAAGGCGATCGTCATCCCCGGCGATGTCTCCCGGCCCGATCAGGCACAACAGATCGTCGATCAGACCCGCGCCACCTTCGGACCGATCGATATGTTGGTCCATTCCGCGGGGATCAGCATTGTCGAACCGGCGACCGACGTCACCTGGGAAACGTGGAAGCAAACAATGGACGTCAATCTCGACGGCACCTTCAATATGGTCTACGCCGTCAAAGCGGAAATGATCGACCGGCAATATGGCCGCATCGTGACGCTCTCTTCCATCGCCGCACTGCGGGAGCGGGAAAACCAGGTCCATTACTCGGCGTCGAAAGCGGCGGTGATTGCGCTGACTCGCTGCTGCGCGCAGGCGTGGGCCAAGCATAACATCCGCGTGAATTGTTTGTGCCCCGGACTGACTGAAACCGAGATGGCGTACACGCTCACGCCCGAAGTCCATAAAGCGATTATCGCCGCCACGCCGATGGGCCGCATCGGCCAGCCCGAAGAACTCGCCGCCGTCGCGCGGTGTCTGCTCAGCGAAGAATCGAGTTTCTTCACCGGCCAGACAATCGTCGCCAG
>JBJXGP010000329.1:0-9451 GCA_046160425.1 Planctomycetaceae bacterium | reverse complement strand
CTGAGATGGAGTACTCATCAGTGAGCAGCGAATTGTGACACGAACTCGCTCCTGTCGTAATGGATAAGACGATCGGCACGGCCACTTGCGACATGGTTGCGTAATGGCAACATCGTCGATGAGATTTGGCATCATCGCGGAATAATTGCTGCAACGTAGTTACTTCAGAGGATTCAGCAAGGCAGCGACTCGACATAGAAGTCAAAGCCCGTGAATCCTCCAGTGTCCGCGGATGATCGGAAATGTCGTCGGCCGGCGAAATTTCCACCCATGACGATTCTTCAAGCATCGTCGAGGTTCAAAAACTTTGGAGAGTTAACATGTCTCCCCAAAGTGCGCTTGAAAATCTACACGTTGTCAATCACTCAGACTCTCACACACAAGGAACTTTGAAAATGTTGCGTAAACTGTGGAATGACGAAGCTGGTTTTATCGTTTCCGCCGAACTCGTTCTCGTGGCCACCATCCTGGTCATCGGGATGATCGTTGGGTTGAGCGAAGTTCAACACGCCGTGGTTCAGGAACTGGGCGACGTTGGGGACGCCATCGGTTCGGTCAATCAGAGCTATGGATACACGGGATTCTCGGCTCCTTCGGCAAAGCCGGCCCCCAAGTCGTTCACCGCCGGTTCGCTCTTCACCGACGTGACCGATGATTGCGACAACAATCAGTGCGACCTGGCTTGTGACCCCGCCTCGACGGAAGGCGCGAAGTAATCTGATTTCGAGAACCATCTCGAAGTTCAATTCGATTCGAACAAACACCCTGGCAGGATATCCTGCCGGGGTGTTTGCGTTTTTCACCAGGTCCAGACATTTCGATTGCATGATCGCATAACGTCAGGTCTAGCGAACACTGCTGATCGATCAATGCAAACCGGTCTTTACAATATCGGCCCCTGAATTCGGAAAAAGTTTCCAATTGGAAACATTCCCGAAATGGCGGTTCGATTTTAACGGCAGCGCAAAACATGTTCTGCTTGGTAGTTAAGAACTTCCTGTGAGAATACTTCCGATCGGATGTTGTATTCGTGCCCATGCGGCACAGGAATTATTTCAATGGCATCGGCAATGCATTATCGTCAACCGGTGTCTGACTTACCCCTCGTCTGAGATTGAGCGACCCCATTGATCCCCTTCACACCTTGATTCAATTTCATTCCATCAAACTTTGCAAATGACCTGCAGGTTATCGGGCGTTTTGTTGGCCAACGAAACGGCTCAAGCCGCGGCGATTCAAGTGCAATCGACCACGGTCCTGGTTTCCCGAGAGTTAACATGTCTCTCTGGATGTTTCAGTCTGTCGATGTATGACAAGTCTCATAAATTCTCTCGAAAGGAACGATTAACATGTTACGTAAACTGTGGAACGATGAAGCCGGCTTCATCGTTTCGGCTGAGCTGATTCTCGTCGCGACAATTCTGGTCATCGGCATGGTCGTCGGTTTGAGCGAAGTCCAGCACGGCGTCGTGCAGGAACTCAACGACGTCGCCGACGCCATTGGTTCGATCAACCAGTCCTATGGATACACGGGATTTTCTGCCAACAAGAGCGGTTTGAAGCCAGCGATCAAGTCGTTTACCGCTGGTTCGTCGTTCAAGGACTCGACCGACGATTGCGATAACAATCAGTGCGATCTCGCCTGTGATCCCGCTATGCCGGAAAATCCGAAACACTAATATCGGCTTCGATCTGCGTGACGATTTCTGCTAAAAATAACGGCACCGGAAACCGATGAGATTGGTTTCCGGTGCTTTTTTTCTGATAGTGCGTACCGTCGTTATTTTTTTGCCGTCAGATGTTTACGGAAACGCTGTAAGGTTTCCATCGCGGCACCGGGCGTCATCTGCTCGAGATTCAATTCGCGAATCTCCTCCAGCAACGGATGCTGATCGGCCGAGAACAGCGACAACTGCCGCTGTTTCGAAGGCCGCGACGTGCGCCCGGGGATGTGGGTTCGCCCGGCTTCATCGACGTGATCGGATTCAAGAGTATCGAGCACGATCTTTGCACGGTCGATGACTTCGACGGGGATCCCCGCCAGTCGCGCCACGTGAATGCCGTAACTTTTATCGGCGGCTCCAGGGACGATCTGATGCAGAAACACGATCTGCTCATCCTGCTCGTGTACGGCGACATTCCAGTTGCGGGCCTGCGGCAGCGACGCGGTGAGTGCGGTCAATTCGTGATAATGCGTGGCGAACAGCGTGCGACAGCCGAGCGAATCGTGCAGAAATTCCGTGATCGCCCAGGCGATCGAAATACCATCGTAGGTGCTGGTTCCCCGCCCGATTTCATCGAGGATCACGAGACTCTTTTCGGTCGCGGAGTTCAGAATACGAGCCGTTTCGGTCATCTCGACCATGAACGTGCTTTGTCCCTTGCCGAGTTCATCGCTCGCTCCTACGCGGGCAAAAATGCGATCGGCGATGCCGATGCGGGCGGCACTCGCGGGAACGAACGAACCGATTTGAGCCATGAGCGTAATCAGCGCGGCTTGTCGGATGTATGTGCTTTTGCCCGCCATGTTCGGGCCGGTGATGATCTGGATCGTTCCGTTTTTTGCTCCCAGTTGAAGATCGTTGGGCACGAATTTCCCGCTCGGCTGCAATCGGTCGAGAACCGGATGCCGGCTTTGCCGCACGTCGAGCACCGGCTCGTCCGTCAATTCCGGGCGGCAGTAACTTTGCCTCAACGCGAGAGAGGCAAACGAGACGAGTACGTCGACTTCCGCGAGGACATCAGCCGATTGTTGAATCTGGGGAGCATATCGGCCGACGCGATCCCGCAGCGACTGGAACAATTCCTGTTCCCAGCGAAGAGCCCGTTCTTCAGCTCGCAGAACTTTCTCTTCGTATTCCTTGAGGGCGGGGGTGATGTAACGCTCCTGGTTTTTGAGCGTCTGTTTGCGGATGTAATCCGCTGGAATTTTGGACGAGTGCGAAGCGGTCACTTCGAGGTAATAACCGAAGACGCGATTGAAGCCGACTTTGAGATTCGGGATGCCGGTTCTTGCCGATTCTTCCGCCTGATAGCGGGCGATCCATTCTTTCCCCCCGCGTGCCAGTTCGCGCAATTCGTCGAGTTCGGCGTGAAACCCTGCGCGTATCACTCCGCCGTCAGAGATTTGCAGCGGCGGATCCTCGACAAGCATGGCCTCGATCTCGCTACGCGCTTCGGCACAGAGATCGAGTTGCTGTTCGAGATGCTTGATACGATCGGTGCGGCGGCCCGTCAGCTTGGCCTTGAGTCGCGGCAGCAGCGCTAGCGACTTCGCCAGGCAACTCAGGTCGCGGGGATGCGCCCGGCCGGTCGCGACGCGCGCGGTCAGTCGCTGCAAGTCATACGTATGCGACAATATTTCTTTGAGATCGCGGCATAAATGGGGATCGAGCAGGAATTCTTGCACGGCGTCCTGTCTCTTGGAAATGGCTTCGATATCGGTGAGGGGATTCGACAGCCAGTCGGCGAGCAGTCGCGCCCCCATCGGCGTTACCGTTTCATCGAGGATCGAAAGCAAACTTCCGTTGCGCGACCCTTCGCGGATCGTGCTGAAGATCTCCAGACTGCGTCGCGTCGCGTCGTCGATTTTGAGCATCGATCCGCGATGATATGTCTCAATCCGGACGATATGTCCCAGTTCCCCTTTTTGAGTCTCCCGCAGATAATCGAGCAGCACCCCCGCGGCGGTGACTCCCGGACTCTCTGGCTGCAAGTCGAAACCGGTGAGCGTACTGGTGCCGAAATGCTCTTTGAGCAAATTATGGCAGTGTTCCCGCGAAAAACACCACAAGGGACGCTCGGTGCGCAGCCAAGGGCCGCTGCTCGAAGTGGCATCTTCAAGTTCCGCCGCACGATAACTTTCGGGGATTAGCAGTTCGACGGGGCCGATGCGGGCGAGTTCATCTGCCAGTTCGTGCGGTGCGAGATCGCAGGATAGAAAGCGTCCGGTCGAAAGGTCGAGCCATGCCAGACCGATGCGCTGTGGCGTCGGACAAATCCCCGCCAGAAAATTATTCTGTCGGGGATCGAGCAGATTTTCATCGGTCAGTGTCCCGGCCGTGACGATCTGCGTGACTTCGCGGCGAACGAGTCCCTTGGCTTCTTTGGGATCCTCGACCTGTTCGCAGATCGCGACGCGCTGACCGGAGTGAATCAACTTCTGCAAATATTGATCGAGCGCGTGATAGGGAAACCCCGCCATCGGGACCGGGTTGGTGGATGTTTTATCGCGGCTGGTGAGCGTCAGGCCGAGAATCCGCGAGGCGATCTGTGCATCGTCGTAGAAGAGTTCGTAGAAATCCCCCATGCGAAACAACAGCAACGTCCCCGGGTTCTGGCGTTTGACTTCCAGATACCGCTCCATCATGGGGGTCAATTTGGCACCGGCTTCGGACATCGACGCAACTGATTTCTATCGGGAGGATATCGTTTCTCTCAGATTTTCGTCCCTGGAAAAAGCATGCTCACGCTCGTTCGCTCGTGAATCGAGCGAATCGCTTCGGCGAAGACGTTCGCTACCGAGATGATGCGAAACTTTGCGGGGAGCGGTTCGCTGCCGATCTCGATCGTATCGCAGACGAACATCTGGCGGATCACGCTGTCCTCGATACGGGCGGCGGCCCCTTGCGACAACACGCCGTGAGTCACGGCGGCATAAATGTCTTTCGCGCCGCGCCGTTTAAGAACCTCTGCCATCGCGATCAGCGTGCGGCCGGTGATCGTGAAGTCGTCAACGAGGAGTACGTTTTTCCCCGCGACTTCGCCGATGACTTCCAGCACTTCGACGGTTTCGGTGTGATCGGTCCGCTTTTTGTTGCCGATGACCACGGGTGTTTTCAGGAGTTTGGCGAAATCGGAAGCATCTTTGGCGAATCCGATATCGGGACTGCACACGACCAGATCGGGGATATTGAGCGCGCGGAGGTGATTGCAGATCACATGCCGGCCGTAAAGATGATCGACCGGGACGCTGAAGAATCCTTGAATCTGCGGGCTGTGCAGGTCCATCGTCAGTACCCGATCAGCGCCGGCGGCTTCGATGGCATCGGCGCAGACCCGCGCACGAATCGAAACTCGCGGCTCGTCCTTCTTATCCCCTTTCGAATAACTGAAAAATGGGATCACCGCCGTGATCTGTTCGGCGCTGGCCCGCTTGAGGGCATCGATCCAGAACAGGAGTTCCATGAAGTTGTCGTTGACCGGAAAATGGACTCCCTGCACGATGAACGTATCGCGACCGCGCACGTTCTCCAGAATCTGCACGAAGACGTTTCCCTCGCTGAACACGTGCGACTTGCAGGGGCACAAGCCGACCCCCAGTTCATTCGCGATGGCTTGGGATAATACAGGATTGGCCGAGCCGGCCAGAATGCATAAGTCCCCCTTGGGAGGCTGAAACACGATGGGGCGGGGGCCCTCGGCATATGATGATGGCGATGACATTGCTGAAGTGTTTTCTTGGCGAATCTATAAGGTCAAGGAGGTTTGCAACTCTGGTGACTGGCCCTTTGAGGCTGCTTTTCCGTTATCGGTTGAAGACGCGAGCTGTCGTGCGCCGGTCGCAACATTCCATAATCCATCCCGGCGACAGGCTATTTATTCCATCATAGCGAACCGATTCCTGAACTCAAGGATATCAGCCCTATTGCGATGGGAAATCGTGGTCACTGCCCGTACTCAAGGGGATCGAAAGTCGATGAAACTTACGAGAATCCCTCTCACGAGGGGGAGATTCCAATCGGTCGAATTGGACAGTTCTCTTTCACATTGCTAGAGTTGTGAACGATGGCAAACGACGCCGATGGACTGAATCATTGTCGACGAATACGATGGTTGAATCCGTAAACCTGATGACGATCAGTGACGCTGAGGAGAATTGAGACCCGCAATGAATTTCGAGCAGCCCATGACCATTCACGTCGGGCATAGCCCCGATCCCGACGATGCTTTTATGTTTCATGCATTGACGAACGACTGCATCGAAACGGGGCGTTATCGCTTTACGCACCAGTTGCAGGATATCGAAACGCTCAACCAGCGGGCGCTGCGCGGGGAACTGGAACTCACCGCCGTCAGCATTCACGGCTATGCCTATATGACCGATCGTTATGCCCTCTGCTCGTGCGGTGCGAGCATGGGAGACAACTACGGCCCGATGGTGGTCACGCGGACTCCGGGGACAATCGACGACCTGCGCGGCAAGGTCATCGCCATACCGGGCAAATTGACGACGGCGTTTTTGGCGCTCCGGCTGCTGCTCAAAGATGACTTTCGTTATGAAGTGCATCCATTTGACGAAATTCTCAATCTCGTCGAACACGGGCGCGTCGATGCCGGCTTGATCATTCACGAAGGGCAATTGACATACGCCCGGCAGGGGCTGCATCTGATCGTCGACTTGGGCTGCTGGTGGCACGACGAGACGGGTTTGCCTTTACCGCTCGGCGGCAACGCCATTCGCAAAGATCTGGGGGTCGAGACCATGCAGGACGTGACGACGCTTCTCAAGCAGAGTATCGAATACGGACTCAGTCATCGCGAAGAAGCGCTCAACTACGCCCTCAAATACGGCCGGGATCTCGATCGCGCCAAAGCGGACAAATTCGTCGGCATGTATGTCAATGACTGGACGCTCGACTTCGGTGACCGCGGTCGCCAGGCCGTCCAGTTGCTGCTCCAGCGAGGCCATGAAGCGGGACTGATCCCCAATCCGGTCGAAGTCGAGTTCATCACGGCTTGATCGACTTCATAAGCGGAGTGCTGCACACAGGAATTTCCAGCCGTTGATCGAGCGATGAATGAGGACGACATGACGATATCTACCGCCGAGTATCTGATGAAATTGTTCGGGCTTACCGGGAAGACGGCGGTCGTCATCGGAGGGACCGGGGTTCTAGGCGGGGCAATCGCACAAACACTGGCCCATGCCGGAGCGCACGTCGTCCTCGTCGGTCGAAATGCCGAACGAGGACGCGAAGGGGTGAATGCGATGACCCAATCGGGCGGCAGCGCCGAATTCATCGCCGCGGATGTCTGTAACCGCAGCGAACTCGAATCGCTCGTGAAAGCCGTCGTCGCTCAGGGACGAAGCCTCGATATCGTCGTCAACGGTGCGGGGGTCAATTCTCCCACGCCATTCCTCGAAATCACCGATGAAGAGTGGGATCGCATTTTCATGGTCAATTTGACCAGCGTGCGCGTCAGTTGCCAGATTTTCGGCGGACAGATGCTCAAGCAGAAATCGGGTTCGATCATCAACATCGCCTCGTTGAGCGGCATGACGCCCTTGTCGCGGGTCTTCACCTATTCGGCGACGAAGTCGGCGGTCATCAATCTGACCAAGAATCTCGCGAGGGAATGGGCCGAGCAGGGGGTCCGCGTGAATTCGCTCTCCCCCGGTTTTTTCCCCGCCGAGCAAAATCGCAAGGTTCTTACCGCCGACCGCGTGGCGCGCGTGATGCAGCATACGCCGATGAATCGCTTCGGCAATCCCGAGGAGTTGGCCGGTGCGGTCTTGCTGTTGGCATCGCCGGTCGCCGGGAGCTTTATTACCGGGGAAAACCTCGTGGTGGATGGCGGTTTCACGGCGATGACGATCTAATTTTCGGGATTCGATGTGGCAGCGGAGGCCGACTCGCTGAAGAAGGTAACATTGTGGAAACGCACATCGAGTTGGCTCCATCGCGACGGTATCTGGTGTCGTTTCATCCCAAGCGCATTCCGCACAGTTTTACCGATGTCTTGATCATCGGCGGCGGCATCGCCGGCCTGCGGGCTGCAATGGAGATCGATCCCCGGTTGCAATCGATCGTCGTCACCAAGGATCAATTGACGCAATCGAATTCGGCGTATGCTCAAGGGGGGATTGCGGGCGTCTTCGATCCCGCCGACAACATCTCGCACCACGCCGCCGATACGATGTCGGCCGGCAAAGGGTTATGCGATGAGGCGATCGTTGAGATGGTGGTCGGAGAAGCGCCGGAGCGAATCCGCGAACTGCTCGAACTGGGGGCGAAGTTCGACAAAGTCGACGGCGAGATCGCGCTGACGCAGGAGGGGGGGCACAGTCATCGACGGGTCGTTCACGCGCTGGGAGATGCGACCGGCAAAGAAGTAATTCGCGCGATGGTCGAGAAAGTCAAAACGTGCCCGTCCAACCAGGTCTGGGAGAGGACGTTTACGATCGACTTGCTGACTTATGACGGAGTCTGCCGCGGCGCACTGGTCTGGAATCCCAATCACGGCAAGACGCTCGTCTGGGCCAAGCAAACGATCCTGGCGACCGGCGGAGCGGGGCGGTTGTATCGCGAAACCACGAACCCTGAAATCGCGACGGCGGACGGGCACGCACTCGCCTTTCGTGCCGGGGCGGAACTCCGCGATATGGAATTCATGCAGTTTCATCCCACCGTGTTGTACATCGCTGGCGGAGCACGGCACTTGATCTCCGAGGCGGTTCGCGGCGAAGGGGGACGCTTGCGAGACGTGCATGGAAACCGCTTCATGTCCGAGTACGATCCCGCATTGGAGCTTGCCCCGCGCGACGTCGTCAGCCGGGCGATCACCGATCAGATGGCGAAGACACATCATCCCTGCGTCTATCTCGATGTAACGCATCTCGATCCTGCGCTGATTGGCGAACGCTTTCCGCATATCCGCAAGGTCTGCATGGATCTGGGGATCGATATCACGCGTGAATGGATGCCGGTCCGCCCCGGTGCGCATTATATGATCGGCGGCGTGACGGTCGATGCGGACGGACGCACGAGCCTCCCCGGTTTTTGGGGAGCAGGAGAAGCGACGGCGAGCGGTTTGCACGGCGCGAACCGGCTCGCCTCGAACAGTCTGCTCGAAGGGCTCGTTTACGGCCGCCGCACCGGTCAACTCGCGTCGCAGGCGGCGCTGGAGAATGCCGACAGTTACGCGGCGTGGCCATTGTCGGCGCAGTCGCCTCCCTCGGAGCATCAGGATGATGAACTCAATCTCGACGACATGCGAAATTCGCTGAGCAGTCTGATGTGGCGCGCGGTAGGGATCCATCGAACGGCAGCGGGTTTGAAAGACGCCACGACGCAGGTCGACTTCTGGAATCGCAACGTCTCGAACCGCGAATTTTCCCAGCCGCGCGGCTGGGAATTGCAGAACATGCTGCTCGCGGCGCGGCTGATGATCGCCGCGGCGACATCGCGCACCGAGAGTCGCGGGGTTCACTTCCGCAACGCTTATCCCGAAACCGATCCGCAACTGGCGCAGCACTTCCGGCTGAGTTCGTCGATCAAGATGCCGTGAGCGTTAATCGATATTATCCATAGAGAATCACGTCACCACATCATCGAGTTTCGAGAGGCTGATGACGTCGTTTTTGCGGACGAGTGCGCGTTTGCGGTTGGATCTCACGCCGAGACGTTTGGTCTCGACGACGTACAGGTCGCGCGTCGTCGGGGAGTCG
>JBJXGP010000328.1:0-8947 GCA_046160425.1 Planctomycetaceae bacterium | reverse complement strand
GTTACATTGCACTGGCCAGCATCATCAGCGTGATGCTCGGCGTGGCGACGATGATCGTCGTCAACAGCGTGATGTCGGGCTTCAGCTTCGAAATGCGAGACCGCATCAAGGGGATCCTCTCCGATGTGGTCATCGAAACCAACAGCCTCAACGGCGAATGGGATCCCGACCAGCATAAAGAAATCGTCCGCCAGGCGGTGGGCGACAAGATTGTCGGGATGACGGCGACCGTTGAAGTTTACGGGATGCTCAGCTTTCAGTTCGCGGGGCAGTGGATGACTCGACCGATCACGCTGATCGGCATCGATCCCGACGAAAAGGCGACCGTCTCGCCGATGTCCGAATACCTGGTCCTCAACAAGGGGGGGAAAGCGAACGGCTGGGAACTTCCCGACGAGGCCAAAGCTTACCGAAAGCAAATGGTTGCGAGCAATCGCTGGAGGAACGACTACGTCGACGACCATCACGGAGAGAGTCACGATCAAGAGGAATACGGCCCACCGATGGATGAAAGCGTCCAGCCTGCCGTTCACGAAGAGTCGAACAACGGGAATCCTGCAGCGGATGCGACGGATGAAACCCCGACTTTCGAGTCGTCTGCATCTCCCTCTGGCGCTTCTCGAAATGTGAAGGAGGATCCTTCTGCCGAGGATCCTTTATCCTCCGGAACTCATCCCTTCGAAGATGAACCCGACCAGGAGGCGGTCGATCCGGAGTTGCCGATGGACGGGCGGGTGTATGTCGGCGAGCAGCTAATCAGCTACCCGTATGAGAACCCGAAGACGGGCAAAGTCGAATTGATGATGATGGTCAAGCCGGGGGCTGACGTCAAAATCAGCACGGTGAATCGCGCGACCCCTCCCGTACCGACGCATTTCGCCGCCACGGTCGTCGACACGTTCAAGAGCGGCATGAGCGAGTACGATTCGAATCTGGTCTTTTGCAATCTCGAGCATCTTCAGAAAATGCGAGGGATGATCAGCCCGACCGGCGAAAAGGCAATCACTTCGATTCAGATCAAATTGAAGAACTACGATGACGCCGACGAGGTCGTTGAACGGCTCAAGGCGGTCTTTCCTCCGGGATTGTACTCGGTCAAAACCTGGGAACAGAAGCAGGGGCCGCTGCTCGCCGCCGTCGATGTCGAATCGGCGATCTTGAACGTCCTGTTGTTCTTGATCATCGCGGTTGCCGGGTTCGGCATTCTTGCGATTTTCTACATGATCGTCGTCGAGAAGACCCGCGACATCGGCATCCTGAAAGCGCTGGGAGCGAGTTCCAGCGGAGTCATGACGATCTTCCTCTCTTATGGGCTGGCACTCGGAGTCGTAGGGGGCGGGGTCGGTGTCGTTGTCGGACTTTTGTTCGTCAAGTACATCAACACGATCGAGGGGTTCATTTCGATGATCATCGGCCGCAAGGTGTTCGACGATCGAATTTATTATTTTCCCTCGATACCGACGTCGGTCAACCCCTGGATGGTCTTGTGGGTTGCCGTCGGCGCGATCCTGATCGCCATATTGGCCAGCATTTTGCCGGCACGCCGGGCGGCCCGATTGCATCCCGTTCGGGCGCTGCGATACGAATAAGATGCGATACGAATTAAACCGGATGAAACATCCGCTTGTTGGTTCAAAGTAAGGAACCGTGGTCATGTCCGATATACATGTTTCGGCAACGGCGATCGAAAAGACATATCAAAAAGGCGAACACAAGGTCCAAGTCTTGCGCGGGGCCGAACTGCGGGTTCGCCGAGGTGAGTTCGCGTCGATCGTCGGACAGTCGGGCTCGGGAAAAAGCACGCTGCTGCATCTGATGGGATTGCTCGATTCCCCCGATTGCGGCGAGATCATGCTGGAAAATCAGCGGATTGATGACTTGCCGGCGAAGACCCGCGATGCACTGCGAAACCGCGTTTTCGGCTTCATCTTCCAGTTCTATCATTTGCTGCCGGAATTGAATCTGCTGGAAAATGTTCTCTCACCGCTGATGATTCGGCATTCGCTGTGGGATTATTGGTCGCACCGCAAGGAATTTCGCGCCGAGGCCGAACAACTGATCGACAAAGTCGGTCTGTCGCATCGGTTGCTGCACAAACCGTCGGAACTTTCCGGTGGAGAAATGCAGAGGGCGGCGATTGCGCGTGCTCTCGTCGGCAAACCGGAAATTCTGCTCGCCGACGAACCGACCGGAAACCTCGACGCCGACACGGGACAGTCGATCATCAAGCTGCTCAGCGACTTGAACCGGCAGGAAGGGCTTACTATCATCATGGTAACGCATGATGAAGAGATCGCCAATCAGGCCCATCGCATCATCCGCCTCGTCGAAGGACGGACGGAAGTGCTGGCCCCGGCAGCTTAAGCAAGCCAGTGCAGCCCTGCGGATTCTGCTCGATCGCAGTATTCGGCAGAGTCCGAATGGCCACTTTTATGGCTGAAAGTCGCGAAGGCTTTGAGCCGTAGTCGTCGGGGAACTTGATTCGTGAATCGCCCGATTCGGACATGATGCGGGTCATTCGTCCCATCACAATTCACAATTATTAACACATACGGTGAAAAGTCTTATGTCTTCCAAGGTTTATATTAGCGGTGCTTTGGTTCCGGTCGCCGAGGCGAAAGTCAGCGTCTACGATCACGGTTTGCTGTACGGCGACGGCGTGTTCGAAGGGATTCGCGTGTACGGCGCGAAGGTTTTTCTGCTGGATGAGCACATTGCCCGCTTGTACGAAAGCGCGCGGGCCATTCATCTCGTCATTCCGATGACGGAAGAACAATTGTACGCCGCGGTTGAAGAGACCGTCGCCGCCAACAAGATCGAAGACGGTTACGTTCGGCTGGTGGTGACGCGCGGCGCCGGTTCGCTGGGGCTCGACATCCGCAAGACGAGTAACCCGCAGGTGATCATCATCGCGGATACGATCACGCTGTATCCGCGTGAAATCTACGAACAGGGGATGAAGCTGGTGACGGCGAGCACGATCCGCAATCATCCAGGAGCGGTGAATCCACGCATCAAGTCGCTCAACTACTTGAACAATATTCTTGCCAAGATCGAGGGAACGAATGCCGGTTGCGTCGAAGCGCTGATGCTTAACCATAAGGGAGAGGTCGCCGAATGCACGGGGGATAACATTTTCATCATCAAGAACGGAATCGTCGTTACTCCCCCCGCTGATGCGGGAATTCTCGAAGGAATTACCCGAAACGCCGTCATGCGATTGGCCAGCAGCGCGGGGATACCGGTCATCGAACAGCCGATGACACGGCACGATATTTATACCGCCGACGAATGTTTTCTGACGGGGACCGCAGCCGAAGTCATTCCCGTTGTCAGCCTCGATGCCCGACCGATCGGCACGGGGAGACCAGGCCCGATTACCCAGGAGCTATTGGACCTGTTCCAGGTACTCAAGGAACAGGGTGGCTTTACCGACGACGACGAATGCTGCACCGATGAAGATTGCGAATGCGGCTGATTCTTTGGAAGTCGCCTCTATTGAAAATCGGGTGGCACTGGCGGCTTGTCCGCCAGTGTGAGGAAGTTGACGACCTGAAAATGCGGTCGGGCAAGCCCTCCGTGCCACCTTTCGTGAGAATCGCTGAAACAAACGAACTCCTTGAGGTGACATCATGAAGCCGATGCAAGCCGCGTTGTCTGTTGCTCTTTTGTTCGCGTTGGCTGCCGAAGTTCTGGCCGCGGGGCATTATTATGAGGTGAGTTATGCTCCCTCCGCGATCGAAGGGGAACTCCCCTTTGGTGTCACCTATACGCTGTGGGTTCCCGACGGAGTCGAAAAACTTCGCGGGGTGATCGTGCATCAGCACGGCTGCGGAACCGGGGCCTGTCAGGGAGGCGAAACGGCGGCATACGATCAGCATTGGCAGGCGCTGGCGAAAAAGTGGGACTGTGCTTTGCTCGGCCCCTCGTACCGTCAAATCGAAGGTGCAAACTGCCGCTTGTGGTGCGATCCGCGCAACGGCTCGAATCAGACGTTTCTCCGATCGCTCACTGAGTTCGCGGAGATGACCCATCATCCGGAACTGGATGATGTCCCCTGGTGCTTATGGGGACATTCGGGCGGAGGGTTCTGGGCAAGTCTGATGCAGACGTTGCATCCCGAACGAATCGTGGCGATTTGGTTTCGCTCAGGGACTGCGTATGAGGTCTGGGAGCGTGAAGAAATTCCCAAGCCGTCAATCCCCGATGCCGCATACCGCATACCGATGATGCTCAATCCCGGCGTCAAAGAACGGGACGACGAACGCATGAAAAGTGCCTGGACCGGCGCGACGGCGATGTTCGCCGCATATCGGGCCAAATCTGCCCCGGTCGGATTGGCTCCCGACCCGCGCACGAGTCACGAGTGTGGCGATTCGCGATACCTGGCGATTCCGTTCTTCGACGTCTGTCTGGCAATGCGCTTGCCCGACAAGGGGAGCGATGAGCAGACGCTTAAGCCGGTCGATGAAAGTCAGACCTGGTTGGCGACACCTCTGGGCGATACCGCCGAACCCGCCGCGAAATACACAGGAAAGGCCGAGGAAGCGGTCTGGTTGCCGAACGGACAATTTGCGAAGGCGTGGATGGAATATGTCAAAGTCGGGGCGGTGAGCGATGAAACTCCCCCACACATGCCCGTTGACGTTGTGGCGACGCCAATAGTCGAAGACGAGATCGAAATTACGTGGGACGCCGATGCCGACTTCGAGAGCGGAATCGCAGCGTTCATTATCCGGCGAAACGGGCAAGAATTGGCATCCTATCCGGCGGAATCGCGCGGACGATTCGGCCGGTCGCTGTTTCAGGGGATGTCGTACCACGACACTCCCGATCGTCCGTTGTTGCCGCTGCGATTCGTCGACAAGACCGCAACAACGGGAGAGAAATATTCATATCAGGTGATCGCGGTGAACGGCGTCGGATTGAAGTCCGATCCTGCGATGGCTTCTGAAGGAGAGGCGAAGGGTACGATCGTGACAGCGGGACCAGTCTCGCTCAACGAACGGGTCGTCCGCGAAAAATACGGATACGCCTACGGCATCGCCGCCGCTGATCTCGACCACGACGGCGACATCGATCTGACCAGTTCCGATACCGACATCGGCATGCTCATGTGGTTCGAGAACGATGGTAACGGCAACTATGCTTTGCATCCGATCATGGAGTACGAAAAAGGCTGGTTCGAGCGACATGCGATCGGCGATCTCAACGGCGACGGGCACCTCGACGTTGTCGTCGTCAAGAATCAGGCCGGTGACGTCGTCTGGTTCGAGAACAGCGGCGCTCCCCAGAAAGACACGCAATGGAAACGGCACGAGATCATCAAAGACGTACTCCCCGGCGCTTACGACGTGGCGATTGCCGATTTCGATGGCGACGGCGACCGTGACGTCGCCGCTTCGAGCTGGATCCGGTCGAACCAGTTCGTCTGGTTCGAGAATCCTGGCCCCACGGGACTGGATGCCCACTGGACGATGCGCGTCATCGAAGGGGACTTGAAAGAGACGCGAACGATCTGCGTCGCCGATTTCAACAACGACGGCAAACCCGATCTACTGGGAACGGCGACGATTGCTCCGCTGCTCGTCTGGTATGAAAACTCCGGGAAACCAGGAACTGATGGCTGGACGAAACATGTGATTGACGAACAATCTTTATCCCCGGCACATGGTCATCCTGCGGACATCGACCGGGATGGCGATCTCGACGTCATCGTATCGCTCGGCTTTCCGGGTGGAGCCGAAACCGTCGAAGCGCAGAAAGTCGTCTGGTATGAGAACGTCGGCAAACCCGGAAACGGCAGCGAATGGATGCCGCGCGAAATCGGCAAACTGGCGGCGGCTTTCGAAGCGATCTCGGCGGACCTTGATAACGACGGCGATTTCGACATCGTGGCGACGGGCTGGGGGCCTGACGGATCGGTCGTCTGGTTCGAACAACCCGCCGATCTCAAAACCGAGTGGCCAAAGCATACGATCAAATCGAAATGGAAACGGGCGAATCAGGTGATCGCCGCCGATTTCAATGCCGACGGTTTGATCGATCTGGCTGCGGTCGCCGAACGCGGGACGAATGAATTTCGCCTGTGGCTCAACAGAGGCCGTTCGCCGAAAGATTGAAAATCGATCAGACTTTCATTTCGTCCGAAGCGACAGCGTCAACGATCGCGCTATCGGGGTCGCAGTGCATTCCGAGTGGTTGAGCGACATCCGCTCGAACGGGAACGGGCTCGAGTTTTGGCAGATACGACAGGGGCCGCGCCGGGAAGAGGATGTTCGAGAAATATTTCAGAATCAGTCGCGTGGAAAACCGCGTCCCCTTGATGAAAAAGTGCCGCGATTCCTGATGCGTGCCGAGCTTCTGCCGTTTGCATTCGTCGGCATTCTGTCCCACGAGTGCAAACGTTTTCTTCTGCCGAATGGCATCTTCGACCATGCGATTCATGAGGTTGAAATAGATGTCTGCCTTGGGGTTGGCTTCGTAATCGATCCCGCAATACATGTATTGATAGGTCGAGCCGAAAAGTAGACTGGCGGAGAATCCGTAAACTTTGTCTTGCCGATCCAGACAAAATGTGAATTCGCAATGCTCGGGCAGTCGCCGGGCGAGTTCGCGGAAGAACTGTGCCGGAAGAATCTCGAACACCGTCTGCGAGCGCGCGACGACGGCGAGATAAAGTTGGTGAACCTCATCGGTGTAGAGCCGGGAAATCGTATCGGGGTCGGAGGTCGTGACCAACCGCAGATTCTCCCCCTGCAACTTGCGCGACAATCGCCGAATCTCATGACGTTTATTCTTGGGAAGCTCCGACAGATAGTCGTTGTAGTTGTCGTAGGGAATACTCATCACGTTCATCGGCAGGCTGTCGGCCTTGTCATATCCCAAATTTTCCATCGCCGAGAGATTCGCCGATTCGGCGGCACCGAACTCTTTGACGGAGATGTACTTGGCCCGGTCTTCTTTTGCCAGAACGCCGAGTTGACGGTCGAAGACTTCGAGCACTGCGGCGACGTCGGCTTCCGGCCGGATTCGCAAATGACTTTGAGCGCCGGAAAACGGCATTCCGCAAATTAACGTGCGATTCCGCAAGACGAACGGGGCGATCTTGCGGAGACCCCGGCAAATCCGGCTCAAGAACTCGTGCTGGATCAGGACGGCTCCATCGACCGCATATGTAAAAAGCGGGGCAATCGCCACGGGAACCTGGTCGGCATCCCGAATGAGTAAGTAACGAAACTTCACATTGGGAGACATCGAAACCTCGACGGTTTTCAGCAATCGAGGGTCGTTGTATAAGTCGTCGGGTTCTCTGACGAAATTCCATGCCGCCAAGTCGACCGCGTCGATGGTGTTCCAGAGGTCAATGATATAACCGGAGCTATTAGGCATCTCACACCCTGACAGTATCATTCGATCCCGACCATCGTTTTCCGCTGAGACCACTTGCAGAGCCGCTCATACATGATGCGGATCAGATTGTAAGGATGAATCTTGAAAATCCCCAAGATGCAAAAGAAAGCCATCGTCGACCCGATTGACACTCGCGGGTGAGCGAAGATATAGCGGCTTTCATAATGCGGGCGGAATCGGCTTTTGAAATAATGCAGGCCATCGATGTCAAACAAAGCGCTCAATAAAGAACGGCCAAAACGGAAACTAAAATGAACGAGCTTGCTCTCTCCTTCGCAATGTTTTTGGCAGTTCAGTCCTGGGACCAAGCACAGAAGCAGACGGCTGACCCCCTCGTCGCGCAGCTTATGAATGATGTGCTGGAAAAGAAAGGCGATCGTGCCGCGAACGCAATCCCGCCGATGCCGATAGATTTCGGTCGACCAGGCGCGCCCCTCCAAAATCGGATTACACACGACGAAACCTTCGATGCGCCCTTTGCCCCATTCATTCCTCGCGACGAAAAGCCGGCGGTAACCGAGCGGATGCGTATGCACTTCCCCTTCGAAAAACTGAAATTCAGATGCCTGTACTTTGCACTTCAACGAATCGGCGGCGACTTCGTTCAGTTCCGCCGACAGGATTTTCCATTCTTCGGGGGCGAGACTCTCGGGTCGTACTTCCTGTGCGACGACGCCGTTGCGAATGCAATAGTTCGTTTGACGCCGGACCCACTCGTAACGTTTTCCCTGGAAGGTGCAAGTTGTGGGGTCGATAATCGGTTCTTCGCCCCATTTCGAAATTTGAAAGCCATGTGCCCGAAACATAGGAATCAGATGCTCGGGCATGTTCATGAATGAAACGCTATGCTGTTTTTCGGAGGCGAATTCCAGGAATTCGCGAAGCAGCTCCTCTTGAAATTGTGCGGGGGCGATAAGACCCCCTCGAACCACGATGCATTTGCCGCTGACGGCATATGAAATCACCCCTCGACGATCGCGAGACCAGAATTGATGGAACTTCGGTTCGCTCGCCTGATACGAATCGTACTGCTCGCCATGCCGATAGACGAAAGCGGCACCACAGTCGGCGGCCGGATCGACAGGGAAGACGGTCGGCAGATTGGCCGTTGCTGCTTCGAGATGAGCGGTGTGGGCACGCTCAGCAATCATATGCTTCGGAACGTATAAAGGGGATCCGGCGAGCTGAGCGATGAATAGTCGGGATGGATCAAGCGAGTCGCCATTCGCCTGTTCAGGCAATGCAGGCAGATCACTTTTTTGGGTTGGGGATGAGGGCCGGATCATGGGAAGTCACCCTCCTCGGAAGGCCGCGGTCGCACCTTCACCTTCGGGTTACGAATGAGAGAGTTCCTTCTCCGTGGCTCTCCAATCATCCTCGATTGGTTGACATTGAATCAATGAACTGTTCGTAATTCAGACAGATTGATCATTGTCGTGTCGTCCGCCGTCTTCCTCCTTTTCAAAATTGCCGTATACCGGGTCGTTCATTAAGGCTCATGCTGACGAGGTTGGGTATGTCTTGTGGATAGATC
>JBJXGP010000327.1:0-8039 GCA_046160425.1 Planctomycetaceae bacterium | reverse complement strand
CCGCGCGGCGAGATCGAGACGATCCCCTCCGGCTGGACGGTGTAGGTCACTTCGCGAGTGACATCGAGTTCCCGCGCATCGGGGAGTTTTTGGAGCACGAGAATTTGAGCCGAGCATTCGGGGCGGTCGAGTTCGACCGCCGCCGGGCTGACTTTCAGTTCGGCCTGCACGACCCCGGATGAACCGCATGCAATCCATGCGAGCAACAGGGAGGGAATCACTTGATGACGAATAGGCATTCTATGGTCCAAAATCATCCACGGTTTGGGGGGATGACCTCTTGTGAATCCGGAATGTTTAACCTATCTCCATACAACACTTTATTTTACCACATCGTGAGATGAATGGGCAACTTCTGATTCGTCAAAACCAAAGAACTGAAATCATGCGTTCATTATAATGTCGCGCGGTTGCGCGCAAGCTTCCATTATGACCCCGAAATCGTCGTGGATTTCAGTGACATTTCATCAGAAATTCGTAAGTCACAGACATCTTGATCTGGCCCTGGGATCGTAAAATTAATTCTCATAAAGAGTTAATCACCCCTCCGTAAACCGGCGGATCACATTCGCCGTGATCTTCGACACCGGTTCATCGACCAGTACACAGGACGGCCAGGTGATCGAACCGACCGAGAACACTTCGCCTCCGCTTGGCGTCGTGTAATGGATCATGTCGGCTCCCCCTTTGTCGGGGTTGAGTCCCTGGGCGAGAAGTTTCGTCGTCTTCGGTGAAAAACGGGGCGAAATCTTGTCGGTCTCGTGTCCCGATGCTCCCCCCGGCACGCGCTGATGCTGACTGTTATGGCCGAACTGGTCTCCCTTTTTGAGGCCGGTCCCCTCGAAACACCAGTTCGAGACATCGATGACCTGATACGGAGCGGCGGTCATGATCCCCGCGAACGTGAAGACGACGCCGAGCAGATTCGCTTCCGACTCGTAACGATTGTGGAAGCGGCTTTCGATCTCGTGCCCCGATGCATCCTTCGGTGGCGCGTGGTGATCCCAGTTCGTGTTCTGATAGACGATGCGATGATCGTCGAGAAACTCGACTTCGCAATTCAGCCCGTTGCCGCCGAGATAGATCAGCTTGCCCCCCTTGTTCCAGATCCAGTCCTTGAGGGTGTCGTACATGTGACGAGACCAGTACTCAGGATGCGTGCTGATCAGCAGCGTGCTGTAATCTTCCAGCGGGACTTTATCGAAATGGAACAGCGTTTCACTGTAGAAATCGTAGGGGATATTGTTCCGCTCCATCCAGCCGAGCAGTCGCCATTCCGCCGACGCCATATGACAGCCTTGCCGGCCGGCGATCGGGTCGAGCAGTTGCTCTTTCTCGGCGATGTGCTGATAAGGATCGGGCCGATCGAGCGACAGCGGCGCATACACGTCGCTGTCGTACGTGCGATGGTCTTTTTCGGTGTAGCGTTTCAGTTCCAGCCGGGAGTTGACGGTCGGGGTTTTCGGAAAGCGATCGGCGTGAATGTAGTTGCTCCGTCCGCCGAAGCTGTTGTAGGCGTTCCAGTTGATGTCCGATGCGAGAACGGCGAGCTTGCACGTCGGCTTTTTCGGCGTCACGACCCACGGAAACGCGAAGAAATCCCCCGACTTGCCGCGGGCATGCATGTAGTACAACCCCGATTGATCGGGAGCGGTCTGAAACTGACCGAGTGCCTTGGAGTGATAACCGTGCTTGTTCCATTCGATGCCGGTTTGCGTGTAATCGCCGTTGGGACTGATCTGCATCGTGGCGCGGGGGCCGTGTTCATCGAACGTGCCGACGCGGCGGATGAATTTCTTTTCGGCACCATAGCGCCAGAGTTCGAGGCCGTATTCTTCGACGCCGTGAACGCGGAACTCCGAACTTTCGCCGACGGCGACGCATTTGGGCCACATGTAACCGATGAGTCCATCCGAGAGGAGTCGAAAATGATAGGGATTCGCCGGGTCGATGGTCACGTTTCCGCGTTTCGAACCGTATCCTTGCCGGTACAGCACGACGTCGTAGGTCTGCCCGGCTTCGACGTCGGCATAGACGGTTCCCGAAGCGGTCGAGCGCGTCGACGTCGAACCCTTGGGGCCGATGAATTCCAGCATGACATCGGGGATGGCGACGTATCGCTCGTTACTCACGTAACCGACAAACATGGTGCAGACTCCCGTTGTGGATTGTGAACCGTTGGTGGCAGGTGTGATGTTACTCGATCGGTAGCGGGTTTTGCAGTGAACGAGAGGGGAGAGCGTAGTCTTAGGTTAGCCGCGACGCGAAGGGTCTCCGCAGCGGAGCGCGCCATTTACGAAAACGCGCAGCGGAGCTGCGAAGACTTGCGTTCCCAAGCGGAGCTTGGGAACGAGATCAACAACTTCACGATTCTCGATGCACCCGTTCGGCGATTTTGCTCAGGCCCACGATTTCGGCTTTGTCTCCGGCGTCTTTAACGAGTTGGCAGATCAGTTTGACCGTTTCGAACCCGGGGTCTTCGACGAGCATGCAGGAGGGATGACAGAGGAAGTCGTACACTCCGCCGTTCGCGATGGCCCATTCGACGCCGAGGCGGACCGCTTTGAGAAACCATTCGAGTTTCCAGTAATTGCTGCGGAACGCGCCGACGTCGCTGATCGCGCTCATGGGGACTTCGATCAATCCGTTCGGGTATGCGAACGGCTGCGAAACTTTTTGCGATTCGACGATCGACTCGTACACGTCGGGGGGCGGCTCCTCCTTGGGGATGCCGTATTTGTGAGCGGGGTAGAGAGAACTGATCCACGAAAAGCCGAGTTCGAGAAACATGTCTTGCAGGAAGGGGCTTTCCATGATGCCGTTGCCGAACCCTCCCGGTGTACGGAAACCGTCGGCGACGATATTCGCCCGCTGGAGCATCGCCGTCGTGGTCATGGCGACGTTATCGCGAATCACCTTCTCGATAGGGATGCCTTCGATCAGCCACGGTGCACGCTTGAAGCGGTACTGTATTTCCTCGGGTGTTTTCGCATGCACATAAATGTGATCGTAGGTGTGATTGCCGATCGGGTGCCCGAGTGTGGCGATCTCTTTGAGCCAGTCGATGTCCGGTTGTTCGAGGACGCGCCCGACGCAGAAGTAATGGATCAGCCCCCCCATCTCCGAGGCGACATGCGCCGCCTGCAAGGCATATTTCTTCGTGTCGGCGTCGAGATTACCCTTCTCGTAGTCCCATTCGAGGATGTCCCGGCGGGGATACATTCGGCTCATTTCCAGATCGAATGTGATGGCGATTTGTGCTTTTTTCTTCTTCTCGTTCTCGGCGTTCAAGCGGGCGAGAGTCGCGACTCCCCCCATCAAAGCCGCCGTCGCCCCGGCGAGAAAGGTGCGTCGTGAGACGAGGGTATTGGTGTGTCGCATGGTACCATCCTTTTTTTGAGAATTCCCACAGTGCGCTGAGTTAAAGCAAAAGAGAATGGCCGCAAAAAACGCAAGAATCGCAAAAAAAGAAATTCTAGCCATCCTGTATTATTTTTGCGTCTTTTGCGTTTTTTGTGGCTAAATCTTTTTGTCTTTACACAGTTCCTCTGCGTCTCGGTGGTTAGCATTCTTAATCTGAAAGCAAAACTACTTTTCAATCGGTTTGATCCATGAAACCTGCGTGATCAACTGATTGAGGGCCGCGAAGGAGATCGCGGCGTTGACGGCGAATCTTGGGGACGTGTTCGAGGGGAACGTCGCCAGTGAAGCGTCTCCCACGAGAAACACGTTGAAATCTTTCGAGAGATTGTTGTATCCCGCGGTCGTCTCGCAGAAACACATGTCGGTGGCGTAACCGGTCAGCAAGACGTGTCGCACGCCGTTCGCTTGCAGAAATTCCTTGAGCGGTTCGTATCCTTCGGAATCGTAGATCACGACGTCGTCAGGCTCGACGTCGACGTCGGTCGTCACGGGGATCGGCAGATCCCAGAAGCCGGCGTTATTGTACTTCGCTCCGGCGTCGAGTCCCGGAAACTGGCGGAAATAATCGATGACCGGCTTGTCGCTCGACAGCAGGATTTCGGAGATCAGCGGTTGTCCTTCGTACTTGAAACTCGACAGCCTGGCTTTGATTTCCTTCGCCCCCAGTTGGCGTTCTTTCTCGCTGGGGGTGTGCGTGAACGAGCGGTACAGTTTGTGGCGGATTTCATCTTTCCCGCCGGGGAGGCTGTACATCACGAACGCCGCCTTGTCGCGCAGCGAGTTGATGAACGGCCGCACGACTTCGCGGGTATGCCGGGCGGCGAGATGATTTTTCTCGACGGTGCAGAAGTCGGCGACGCCGGCCGGTTCGGGAGTATTCCACCCCTGGCCGTCGTCGATCCCCCACGGATGGACCATGATGATCGCGGTTTCCGACGCTTTCAGAAAATTGGGCATTTCGACGATGCCGCGCGCGTTGTAAGAAAATCGCCACGCGCGGACGGCGAGATCGGCATTCTCATCGGTCACGAGAGCGGGAGCTTCAAAGTGGGACTGTTCGATGATCGGTTCGAAGAACTCCGGATAATCGGCGAGGAGCGGTTGCGGATTTTCGATCCGCGTTAGCGTGTTGCGATAAACCCGCTGTTTCGAAGGTTCGGCGGCGGATAACGTCGGGCAAACGCAGAGGACGAAAGCCAGACGCAACAGAAGTTCGGATGAAAGCCGGGCAGAGGGTCTGGAATATCGGGCCATGAAAACCTTTCGCACAAATGAAAAGAGTGGTGTTATTGGCGGTGACCGAATTGAAAATCTGTCGGTTAGGGTGGCACGTCCCAGAGTCTTCGAAGGGCGTGGTGATTGAGGAAAAACCACGCCCTTCCCCAAGCCTCAGGGGCGTGCCACCCAAAATCAGGACACGACGACGTTTTTTCGGTGATGGTTGTGTACTCCACAAAAAGGAGTAGAATCTGCATGTGCCGGTGGTCAGTCGAAGTTTGCGGTATGAAAAAGAGTTTAACATGGAATCCCATCGGAAGAAATGATCGGACGCGACGTCCCATTGGCCGCTCGAACGGTCCATTGCTCGAAACAACAATACAAGGCGAAATTCGATGATGCGACGAGTCCTCTCTCCTCAAACGGTGCGCCGTTATTCGCTCGTACTTTGGACCCTGATCTGCGCGGGTGGCGGTGCGATCGCATCGGCGGCGGACGAAGAACCGGCATACTTTGGCGACGTTCGCGAAGAACACGTGATGATCCCGATGCGAGACGGCGTGAAGCTCTCGGCTTATCTTTACTTTCCGAAAGGAGACGGGCCGTGGCCGGTACTCTACGAACAGCGGTACGGCGGGGTGCGCGGGGATGAAACGCGCAAATCGTTTGCTCAACTGGCGGCGAGAGGATATGTGATCTGCATCGAAAACTATCGCGGTTCGCAACTCTCCGAAGGGACATGGGTCGGTTACCGCGCGCTCGGCTGGGGCGAACTCAAGGATGGTTACGACACCGTCGAATGGCTCGCAACACAGCCGTGGTCGACGGGAAAGATCGGGACGTTCGGCAGTTCGCAGGCCGGTTTTGCGCAGAACTTTCTGGCGATCACCGAGCCGCCGCATCTCGTCGCGCAGTACATGATCGATACCGGCCTCAGCCTGTATCACGAAGGATATCGCATCGGCGGCACGACCCGACCCGAACGGTTCAAGGGGATGGGGGTCGTCTGCCGTGAACCCGAGCACAATATGCAGTTGCTCCACGAATGGTTCGCGCATCCGACATACGACGAATATTGGGCCGCCGAAGATTGCTCGCAATACATCGATAAAATGAACGTCCCCTGTTTCACCGTCGGAAGCTGGTACGACTTCATGAACGTCGGCTCGGTCGACAGTTACATCGGCCGCCAGCATCGCGGCGGACCCGCTTCAATCGGCAAGCAGCAGTTGATCATCGGACCGTGGCTGCACGGACGCTTCAACAAGGGGAACGTCGTCAGCGAGTTGACGTATCCCCAGGATGCCGCGTTCGCGATGGAAGATCATTTGATCCGCTGGTTCGATCACTATCTCAAGGGGATCGACAACGGCGTCGAGCGCGATCCGACCGTGAAATACTATGTCATGGGTTCGGTCGATGAACCCAGCGGTCCCGGCAATGTCTGGCGAACCGCCGACGATTGGCCCGTCGCCGCGCAGCTCACTCCGTTTTATCTGAAGCAGGATGGCGTGCTCGCAACGGGCAAGCCGGAAAGCGACGACGCGGCGACGACGTTCAAGGCCGACCCGCTGCATCCCAATGAGATCCCGGCGACGGCTGGATTTCCCGGAGCCGCCGATGCCCGCAAGTTCGAAGAGCAAGCGGAGGTCCGCACGTTCTCGACTGATGTCTTGACCGAAGCGGTCGAATGGACCGGCAAAGTGCAGGCGGAGTTATACGTCTCGACGACGGCGAAAGACACCGATTTCATCGTGCGCGTCAGCGACGTTTATCCCGATGGGAGATCGATCCTGATTATCGATTACGTCCGCCGGGGGCGATATCGCAAAGGCTACGATCGTGAAGTCTTCTTCGAACCGGGGAAGATCGAAAAGGTGGCGTTCGACGTCGGCTGGTTGAGCCAGATTTTCGCGAAGGGACACCGCATTCGCGTGACGGTCGCCAGCACGGGTGCTCCGTTTTACGAACCGAATCCGAATACCGGCGAGCCGTTGACGCTCGATTTTCCTGCGAACGCGGTCGTCGCGGAGAATACATTACACATGAACCGCATGAACGCTTCACGAATCATTGCCCCGGTTCGCGAAATCATCGAGGAAAAGGTGGCCAGCATGTTGCCCAAGAATTCAGGTCCGGTCGATGCCGATGCTCCGAAAGAGTTCACTGCAACCGATTCGGGATTGAAGTACAAGATTCTCAGAAAAAGCGACGGGAAAAAACCGAACGCGAAAAATACAGTCGAAGTCAACTACCACGGCTGGCTCGATGATCAGAAGGTCTTCGACAGCTCCTACGATCGAGGCGAGTCGATTTCTTTCGGCTTAAGTCAGGTCATTCCCGGTTGGACCGAAGGGATGCAACTCGTCGGCGAAGGAGGCATGATCGAGTTGGAGATCCCCAGCGAACTCGGCTACGGCAAGCGGGGAGCCGGCGGCGCGATTCCCCCCAATGCGACGTTGCACTTCCTGGTGGAGCTGATCAAGGTGAAATAGATTTTTGTAATTTGTAGGGTGGGTCGAGCGGTGAAGCCGCGCTGACCCACCATCTTCGCTCACACAATCGCGGTGGGTCAGCGCGACGAGGCGTCGCTCGACGCCACTCTACATTTTTGATTATTATTCACAGGCCGATTGTTACTACTGAAAGGAATTCTCATGCGGTTCGAACGTCGATTGTCATTTTGCGGAATCATGTTGACGAGCCTGTGCGGTTTCGGATGTACCGCTTCGAGTCAGCAGGAGAACGCCGACCCGCCGGTCAGCAAGGCTCCCTCGGTGAATCAACCGGCGACGGGCGAAAAGGTGACGCCGCCGATGCCGAGCACCGCCGGTCCGGTCGATACGGATGCCCCCGAAGAATTCTCGAAGACCGAATCGGGACTGAAATACCGAATCCGCCGAAACAGCGACGGGAAAAAGCCGACGAAGGCGAATACCGTGAAGGTCAACTATCACGGCTGGACCGATAACGGAAAGGTCTTCGACAGCTCGTACGACCGGGGCGAACCGATCGAATTTCCGCTCGGCGGCGTGATTCCCGGTTGGACCGAAGGGATGCAACTCGTCGGCGAAGGGGGGATGATCGAACTGGAAATTCCCAGCGAACTCGGTTACGGTCCGCAGGGGACTCCCGACGGCAGTATTCCCCCGAATGCCACGTTGCACTTCCTGGTGGAACTGATCGAAGTCAAGTAGAGCCGCCGCTGCGCGGTGGAATGTCGAATGACGAAGTGCGAATGACGAATGCCTAAAACGAAAGGGAACCGGTCTTTGGATTGACTCGGTTCCCCTGATTTGAGCATTCGGGCTTCGTCATTCTTTAGCAGCCCGTTGAAAAATGATCGAATGCTGAAATTCATGAGCCGGGTGGTTTATCCACCCGGTCTTTTTCCACCG
>JBJXGP010000326.1:0-51295 GCA_046160425.1 Planctomycetaceae bacterium | reverse complement strand
ACCCGACCCACGGGCAGTCGAACCAGGCCATCACCATGTAGAGTCCGGCGGAGAGGACGTTCGGTTCGCGTTCGAGCGCTTCGAGTTGCCGATATAATGGAGCCGGGGTGCCCGTAAACGTGTTGTGGTTTTCGGCGGCGGTCATCATGGGGAGTTTGCGCCAGTACGTGACCGGTTTTTGACCGCGGTGTTCGAGCATCCAGCGGAGTGCTCTTGCGCTCCGTTCGCCGGTCTGCACGGTATCGAGATGCGGGGCGGCGTGATAACCGACGAGGACGTCGGCGTTCGCAACCATTCGCGGGGTGATGTTCGCATGCAGGTCGAGCGAACCGACGATCGGCACTTCGGAACCGACGGTCAGACGCGCGAGTTCGAGTATCGCACCGGTGACGTCGGGTTCTCCATCCGCCGACATCGCGCCATGCAGTGCGAGGAAGACGGCATCGACGGGGCCGGCCTGTTCGAGCTGCGAAATGAACGTATCGCGAATCTGCCGCCACGTTTTCGCATCGACATTCCCCCACGGCCAGCAGACGTAGCGGGCGAGCCCGACGAATTCGATGTCGGGGTTCCACGCTTTGGCACCGGCGAGAAAACCGGAGATCTCCCCGGTGTTGCCATATCGCGAGATGACCTCATCGCCGGTCGCCACTCCCCAGTTCTCGAAGTCGGCGAGCGTAGTGCGATTGCGGTTGAACGTGTTCGTTTCTTGCCAAAGTTGGCCGACAGCAACCCGCATGGGGAGGTTCCTTTGAGAATTCTTTGATCGGACCCGATTCACTCGGGTGGCACTGGCGGCTTGCCCGCCAGTGAAGTAAGTCGTGACACGTTTCACGCAGCAGAGCTGCGAAGACTTGCGTTCCCCAGCGGAGCTTGGGAACGAGATGGAACTCATTCTCACAAGACCCGCATTTCGCGGCAAGGGGAAGGAGCGGGGCGATTTCCAGAATGTCGATCCGTGGATCATCGAAAATGGATGCGTGTCGATCGTTGAATTTAGGCGGATTGAGACTTGCGAACGCTCAAATTCCATTTTACACTGTATTCATCTTTTCGATGATATTCGGGATATCACATCAGTTTTTCTGATAGTTTGGGTAAGCAATTCTTCTGTAGCCGGGGTCTGTGACCGGACCGGCCTCGCAGAGGCCAGCTACAAAATACAAAGCAAGGGGTAGCCCGGACAGCTTTGTATCCGGGACGCGAGGCGACCAGAGACAATTTCAAAAATCAAATCGCACAGACAGGAATGTCTGTGCCACCAAACGGCGGAACATCGACGCGAGTCGAAACAACCATCACAAGGTTTGAGTCATGGATTTACGGAACGCGGAAATCTTTTGCGAAATCGTCGCCTGCCGCAGCTTTTCCAAAGCGGCGGAGTCGCATGACATCTCGCAATCGTCCGCTAGTCAGGTCGTCAATCAACTCGAAAAAGAGCTCGGCACGCTGCTGATCGATCGCTCGAAGCGTCCGTTCGAACTGACGATGGCGGGGGAAGTCTATTACGAAGGTTGCCGCGAGTTGCTGGCCAACTATCGCAAGATCGAAGACCGTTTGCAGCGGATGCACAACCGCGTCGCGGGACACGTCCGCATTGCGGCGATTTATTCGGTCGGGCTCTTGCAGATGAACGCCTACGTCCGCCGTTATCAGAAGCTTTACCCCGACGTCGAACTGCAACTGGAGTATCTGCATCCCGATGAAGTCTATTCTCGCGTGATTCAGGATGAAGCCGACCTCGGGCTGGTCTCGTTCCCGCGCGACGGCGGCGAATTGAGCAGCATCTCGTGGCAGGAACAGCCGATGGTACTCGTCGTTCCCCCCGAACATCGACTGGCGGGCCGCAAATCGGTCGAGGCGTGCGAGATCGATGGCGAGCAATTCGTCGGCTTTACCGCCGATTTAACGATCCACAAGCGGATGGATCGCTGGTTGAAGCAGGCGCACGTGACGGTCAACGTGGTCCATCACTTCGACAATATCGAGAACATTAAACGCGCCGTCGAAATCGGTTCGGGAATTTCGCTGCTGCCGTTGCCGACGGTGCGGCGTGAAACCGAGCTCGGTTCGCTGTGCGCGATCGAGCTTAAGGATGCCTCGTGGTTCCGCCCGCTGGGGATCGTACATCGACGGCACAAAACGTTTCGGACAGCCGTCGCCAAGTTCGTCGAGTTGTTGCAGGAAGATCCCGATCTCGAAGCGCCGCCGGCAGAGATTCACTCGGCTCCGGCGATCTCGGTTACGCAAACGAAGCCGTCGGGAGGCGAGTCATCTATCAATCGAAAAAAGCAGCGAGCGTAGTGTTGGAATGACGAATGACTAAATCCTAATGACTAAGAAATGACGAAGCCCGAATGTTCCCAATCAGAAAACGATCAATATTGCCGTTGCACCTCAAATCATTTGGACATTCGTCATTCGGATTTCATTAGGCATTCGTGCTTAGTCATTCGTCATTGATGAAATCGCCCTCACCCTGCCCTCTCCCGAAGGGAGAGGGTGAAAGAGATTGAAATCGAACCCGAAGGTTCGAGAATGTGTCTGTCTGGTGTTTCAGTTTAAGTTTGTCGATTGCGCATGTGTGAGTATTGATCATGGACCAGAACCATCACGTTTCCACCGGGTCGGATCGGGCCGATTTGACCCCCCGGTTTCCGTTCGGTCACGGGCTTCCCGCCGCGTACGGCATGTACGACCCCGCCTATGAGCACGACAGTTGCGGCGTCGGCTTCGTCGCGCAGATCAAGGGGATCCAGTCGCACCAGATCATCGCCGACGCCGATCAGATCCTGCAGAACATGCTGCATCGCGGGGCCTGCGGCTGCGAATCGAACACCGGCGACGGCGCCGGGATGCTTACCGCGCTGCCTCACGATTTTCTCGGCCGGGTCGTGCGCGAAGAACTCAAGCTCACGCTCCCCGAACCGGGAAAATACGGCACCGGAATCGTCTTTCTGCCGCGCGATCCCGCTCAACGCGAAGAATGCAAGCAGATCGTCGCCAAGATCATCACCGAACAGAATCAACGATTGCTCGGCTGGCGGAAAGTTCCCACGCAGGCCGAGCATGCCGACATCGGCCCGACCGCCCGCAACAACGAACCGGTGATCGAACAGCTTTTCATCGGCGCGACTCCCAACGGCGATCAGCATGCGTTCGAACGGCAACTGTATCTCATCCGCAAGCGCGCCAGCCATGCGATCCGCGAAGGTTCGCTGCCTCAGGCGCTGATGTTTTACGTCTGTTCGCTCTCGACGCGGGTCATCATTTACAAGGGGATGCTCACCCCCGTGCAATTGAGCCGCTATTACCCCGATCTCCGCGATCCCGAATACAAGAGTCATCTGGCGATGGTCCATTCGCGATTTTCGACGAACACGTTCCCGAGTTGGGACCGCGCCCAACCGCAGCGCTGGATGGCCCACAACGGCGAGATCAATACCCTCCGCGGCAACGCGAACTGGCTCTTTGCCCGCCAGGGAATGATGAAGAGCGAACTGTTCGGCGACGAACTTCAGAAGCTGTTCCCGATCGCCGAGCCGCATTGTTCGGACTCCGGGAATTTCGACAACGCGCTCGAACTTTTGATGCTCACGGGACGAAGTCTGCCGGAATCGATCATGATGATGATCCCCGAGGCGTGGCAGAATCATCATTCGATGTCCGAAGATAAACTCGCGTTCTACGAATATCACTCGGCCCTGCAGGAACCGTGGGACGGGCCGGCGTCGATCTCGTTCACCGACGGCCACTACATCGGTGCCGTGCTCGACCGCAACGGGCTGCGCCCCAGCCGTTATTACGTCACCAACGACGACCGCGTGATCATGGCGAGCGAAGTGGGCGTGCTCGACGTCGCTCCGGAAAACATCCGCGAAAAAGGCCGCTTGCAGCCGGGGAAAATGTTTCTCGTCGACTTCGCACAGGGGCGACTCGTCCCCGATGAAGAGGTCAAGCACGCCGTTGCCAATCAGCGAAAATACCGCAGTTGGATCGACAATCAACGGCTGGAACTGAGCCGGCTCCCCAAGGCACCGGTGACGCAGAAACTGCGGACCGACGAACTCCTCCGCCGCATGCAGGCGTTCGGCTACACCACCGAAACGATGCAGTTCATGCTGATCCCGATGATCAGCGTCAAGAAGGATCCGATCGGCTCGATGGGGGACGATACCGCGCTCGCCTGCCTCAGCAAACAGCCGCGCATGCTCTACGATTACTTCAAGCACCTCTTCGCGCAGGTGACCAACCCGGCGATCGATTCGATCCGCGAAGAAGTGATCATGTCGCTCGAATGCTACATCGGTCCCGAAGGAAACCTGCTCGAAACGACCGAGGCGCAGTGCCATCGATTGCTCGTGCCGCATCCGATTTTGACGAATGAAGAACTCGCCTCGCTCAAGCATCTCAATCATCGCGGCTGGAAGTCGCAAACGATCGACATCACTTATCCCGTCTCCGAAGGGACCGAGGGCCTGAAGAAAGCGGTCACCCGCATTTGCGGCGAAGCGCGGCAGGCGATCGCCGACGGTTACAGCGTCATCATTCTTTCGGACCGCAACGTCGGCTTGACCCGAGTCGCCGTCAGCACGCTGCTCGCCTGCGGGGCGGTGCATCATCACCTCGTCCGCCATGAAGAACGAACGCGGCTGGGGATCGTGCTCGAAACGGGTGAAGCGCGCGAAGTCCATCACCACTGCCTGCTCATCGGCTATGGCGCCGATGCGATCAACCCCTATCTGGCGTTCGCCGCGCTCCGCCATGCGAACGACAACGGCGAGGTCGAAGGGGAGTGGACCGACGAGCAAATCGTCGCCGCCTATCGCAAGGGGGTCGCCAACGGCCTGCTCAAGGTCATGGCGAAGATGGGGATCTCGACGCTGCAAAGTTATAAGGGAGCACAGATTTTCGAGGCAGTCGGCATCAGCGACGAAGTCATCAACCTCTGTTTCACGGGGACATCGAGTCGCATCAAGGGGGTCGGCTTCGACGTCCTCGCGACGGAAGCATTCCTGCGGCATCAGATGGGATATCCGCAGAACGGCAATCCGCATCATAGCATGCTCCCCAACCTGGGGCTGATTCACTGGCGCGCCGGAGGAGAAGAACACGCCTGGACGCCGCTCAACATCGCCCACATTCAACAGGCGGCCCGCGAGGGAGACCACAACGCCTATCGTCAGTTCTCCAAGCTCGTCAACGAGCAGACGGTTCGCGATTGCCATCTCCGCGGCTTGCTGAATTTCAAGGCCGGGACGCCGATCCCCATCGATGAAGTCGACTCGACCAGCGAAATCGTCAAACGCTTCTGCACCGGCGCGATGAGTTACGGCTCGATTTCAATCGAGGCCCACGAAACGCTTGCCATCGCCATGAACCGCGTCGGAGGCAAGAGCAACACCGGTGAAGGGGGCGAAGATTATCGACGCTTTGAAACGCTGCCGAACGGCGATTCCAAGCGATCGGCGATCAAGCAGGTCGCGTCGGGGCGCTTCGGCGTCACAAGCTGGTATCTCACCAACGCCGACGAACTGCAAATCAAGATTTCGCAAGGGGCCAAGCCGGGCGAGGGAGGGGAACTCCCCGGATACAAAGTCGATCGCATCATCGCCGCGACGCGGCATTCGACTCCGGGAGTCGGTCTCATCAGCCCGCCGCCGCATCACGACATCTATTCGATCGAAGACCTCGCGCAGTTGATCTTCGACTTGAAGAATTCGAATCCCGGCTCGCGGATCAGCGTGAAACTGGTCTCCGAAGTGGGCGTCGGCACGGTCGCCGCGGGAGTGGCGAAAGGCCACGCCGACAACATTCTGATTTCAGGTGATTCGGGAGGAACCGGCGCCTCGCCGCTCACGAGCATCAAGCATGCCGGCCTGCCGTGGGAACTGGGGATCGCCGAAACGCACCAGACGTTGGTGATGAACGACCTGCGCAGCCGCGTGCGGTTGCAGACCGACGGCCAGCTCAAGACCGGTCGCGACGTGGTGATGGCGTGCCTGCTCGGTGCCGAGGAATTCGGTTTCGCGACCGCGCCGCTGATCACGCTCGGCTGCATCATGATGCGGAAGTGTCACCTCAATACCTGCCCGGTAGGAGTCGCCACTCAGGATCCCGAACTCCGCAAGAAGTTCACGGGGAAGCCCGAATACGTCATCAACTATTTGTTTCTCGTGGCGGAGGAAGTCCGCGAGATCATGGCGTCGCTCGGCTTCCGCACGGTCAACGAAATGGTCGGGCGCTGCGATCGGCTCGAACTCAATCCGAAACTCGATCACTGGAAGGCCAAGTCGCTCGATCTGACGCCGCTGTTGACGCTTGCCCCCAAGCCGCACGACAATGTGGTGACGTATTGCGATCGCAAGCAGGATCACGGCCTCGAGATCGTGCTCGATCAGATCCTCATTGCCCAATGCCAAGAGGCGATTCATCAGCGCAAGCCGGTCCATCTCGACATCAAGGTCCGTAACACCGACCGTGCCCTGGGGACGATGCTCAGTCACGAGGTGTCGAAGGCGCAAGGGGCCTTGGGCCTCAACGATGAAACGATCCACATCAACTCTCACGGTTCGGCGGGACAGAGTTTCGGCGCCTGGCTGGCGCACGGCATCACGCTCGAACACGAAGGGGATGCCAACGATTACGTCGGCAAAGGGCTTTCCGGCGGACGGATCATCATTTCTCCTCCTGAGAAATCCCTATTCGTCCCCGAAGAGAACATCATCGTCGGGAACGTCGTGCTGTACGGCGCGATTGCCGGCGATGCGTATTTCCGCGGACGGGCAGCGGAGCGATTCTGCGTCCGCAACTCGGGAGCCCGCGCGGTGATCGAAGGAGTGGGAGACCACGGCTGCGAATACATGACCGGCGGCCGCGTCGTCGTCCTCGGCCCGACCGGCCGCAATTTCGCCGCCGGAATGTCGGGAGGCATCGCCTACGTGTACGATCCCGACGATGAGTTCCTGCCCAATTGCAACATGGAAATGGTCGACCTCGAACACGTCGTCGACGAGGGGGACGTCGTCGAACTTCAGGAGCTGATCGAAAACCACCGCAAGTTCACCGGCTCAGCCGTCGCCGAGCGGATCTTGAGCGACTGGGAAGCGACGCTGCCGTTATTCCGCAAAGTGATGCCGGTCGATTACAAGCGAGCGCTGGCCGAGTGGTCGGAAGAGGAAGTGGGGGCGCATTGAGGAGTGGCGCGCGTGCATCAACATCGTCACGAAAATGGCGGGCAGTTAGGCGATTTACCACGTAAATAAAATTGTCAGTTGAAGGCTTTTTGAATGCCTGTGGAAGTGTCCCACGGCCCTCAGATGGGACTAAGAGGCCGAGGATCGAACAAGAGTAACGCCTTGAATCAGTGGAATCCCACGATTGCTCTTATCACAGAATTATGTATAATAATCAGTAAAGGCAAGGTTGTGGGTTGCCTTTACGCCATTAGTATTTCCCGCCAGTCCGTTAATATTGAACATTTGGCCATAACGATTTGACGGTTGGATTCTGGCAAGGAGAATCTCCATGACTGATATACATCGTCTAGCTCAATTGCTCGCAGCCTGTTGGAAAGTCAGTGGTGAAAACTCGCGTATTCCAACATCACATGGGTTGCTTGATCGAGCCTTGAAAAAAACCTGCGAATCCGGAGATTTTCCAGACTGGGCGCGTAAACGGTTGCATTTCGTTGATTCCCGGATCGGCCTACAATGCGTTGAGCTGCCCGATATTCTCGAATGGGCACAGCGGTCACAATTGACGAGCGTGCCCAATCCATCATACGAGACTACCGAGGTTCAAATCAGCGATAGAATTGCAAAGCACCTTCTCTCTCAGCTCGGGATTGCCGACCAAGACGCAACCAAGTGGGGACAGTCTCTCCGAGCCGCGATGTCAATCGCGGAAGGTCAATTGGTTGGATTAGATCAGGCTCGTGTCGAGGAGTATTAAGGCAACGGATTGCATGCCTGAAAGGGCCTAATCGGAGATGAGCGACTCAGACGACTTACGCACACAACTTAAGGTAAACTCGCCGACGCTATGGAATGATTTGACGGCGAAGGCCAATGGCTGGACGTCGACAATTTTAGATCGTCTCGGAAAAGATCTCAAGGACGGCTATCCAAAGACGTTCAACGATCCAATCTGGGGCGACATTCTCATGTACCCATGGGAAACGCTCCTCCTCGATAGCCAATTACTGCAGCGACTTCGTGGGGTTCGACAATTGGGAATGGCACACTTGGTCTATCCGGGTGCGGGCTACGACCGACTTGAGCACAGCCGAGGAGTAGTGGAAGCCGCTGAGCGCATGATCCGATCGCTAGAACGAAACGCAAACTTTCGGCGGGAATTCGGCAAAGATAAAGACGAGCATGTCCCCGTTGTGAGCAAGCACGACACGGTTGCAATTCGACTGGCCGCACTCTTACACGACATCGGACATGGTGCGTTCAGCCATGCAACTGAAGCCTTGATTCGGTCGCGGCTTGAAGATGAGTTTCACATTGCTGCTGCCGTGCTTCGGACAAGATTTTCGGGTGTTACTGCAATTGCTCCGGCAGAAATTGTCGCCTCAATCCTGATTCTGAGCGAACCACTAAAGACGGTTTTTGAGCATCCTCATTTCGGTGCAACCACACGCCCAGCAGAGCTTCCATTGTCAATCTGTGCGCGCGTGCTTGGTTCGCGAGACTACCTCGATGCAGGTTATTTGTCCGGAGTCATAAGCGGTCCGCTGGATGCGGATAAGCTGGATTACATGGCTCGCGACAGCCACCACGCGGGCTTGCCAATTGGCCTCGACCTTCACCGACTAATTAGCAAACTTGAAGTTGTCACTGTCACGGCGGAAACAACGGCAAATCCTGAAATGCAGGAAAGGGCGCGTCAAAGTCCCCATCAGCGGTACCATGAAATTGGAATCTCATTGAGCGGGCTCGGTGCGTATGAGCAGATGGTAATTGGACGCGTCATTTTATATGACAGGCTCTATTATCATCACAAAGTTCGATCTGCGGAAGCGATGGTCCGACGGCTCATTCGCTTGGCTGAAGAAGAACGTGGAACTGCCTTTACTCTGCAAGAACTGTTCTTCGATCTCCCCGATGATTCCGTGGTTTTTATGCTTGGGGGAGTCCTAACCCGCGACGGATTCCATTCGGGGGGCGAAAGATGTGAACGGCTCGCGTCGGCGATTCACAATCGTGAAATCTACTACCGTGCATTCGCGTTTGCGCCTCGCTTTATAGCTGGCCTGAGAGGTCTGCCGGATAATGACCGTCGTGACGCCCGAGCAATCTTGTGGACAAAAGTGCTTGGAGAACTCTCAACGCTTGCCGGGTCAGACGATTTGGCAAACGAGATCTACGAGAAGACAAAGTCACTGTGCGAGAAGATCCCTGAACTCGTTCGGACCAGATTGCCAATTGAGCCGGAACATATCGTTGTTGACCTTCCGATCTATAAGACTGCGGTTCGCGGAGGAGACATTCTGACGCGGACCGAGGATGGTTACGTAGCTCCGCCCCATTTATTCTTCGATCCGGAAAAGTGGTCGCAGGCCTACGAACACCAAAAGCAGTGCGGCTTTGTTTTCACTCCACGCGAGTATGTACGTGCCGTAGGGCTTGCAGCGAGGATCGTGTTCTACGAACGATATCAACTTGTCATGGACACCGGTGCTGATCGTGCCTCAAAAACTGCTGGCGATATCAAGCCGAATTGGTTGACGGCGGCAGCGAAGTTAGGACTGTGTGGTTCCGATTGTGCAGATGCGTACCAGCAAGATACTGTTCGCCTTGTTCCAATCCGTATTGAAGATCTCGAAAAGGCGATTCCTGACGATATTAGGCGGGACAAACCAGACCTTGCAAAGCGACTGCATGGTCAGTTTTCGGCAGCCATTCCGGTGGGCATTGCCCCGTCGCTTCATCAAAAGGTAATCGAAGGGATACGGCACCTTTTCTTATTCCTGATTTCACTTCAAAAGGGGGGCGACTTTGTTGGACTCGGCGAGATTGACGAGAAACGGAATCTTCAAGCGAAGCTGAAGAGCCATCTGCTTGCCAGGGAGGCCAAGGTTGTGGAAGGCTCAGAAGTGGGCGGAGGTGAGACGGACCTCGTACTTTCAGACGAACTTGTGATAGAGAATAAGATCGTGCGAAACCCGACGATATCGCCGTTGACTGTAGGTGAGAAGTTTTCTTGGCAGGCAAGGCGCTACGCAATTGCCGTCGCTCAACGAGTTGTTTTTGAAGTGGTCGCGTACAAACCAAGTAATGAGTTAGCAATCCTACCTATTTCTGATTGTGTGGTCGTTTCAGAAGTCCCGTTCGGCAGTTCGACGCTTGCCACCGTCCGGTTCGTGACACCATGGGGGCACGCTGTGCCATCAGGCGCGACTCCACCTGCAACTTAGAACACGTTTAGCGATGTAAGGTCTCGTTGCGTCATTCAACTGACGCGGGCTGGCATCGTTTTCTCAGCCGTTATCCCCATTTCCACAATAAACCCGAATCCTGCCAAACCGGGCGGGAACGGGGGACTCCGAATTGTCTCAGGGGGTCGAATTCCGTAGAATGAAGGGGAACTGCACCAACCGAACTCACCCGACGAACTTGAACTCCTCCGCAGAGTTATCCCCCGATCTTAATTCACGATATCGACCGACGGTCAACGACGTCGATCGTTTAATACGTTGACGAGACTTTCCGCATGGATCAATCGGTTCCCACCACCAAACCATCGAGCCAAACCACGCCGATCCCTGGCATTGCGGAGTTCGACTATGACCCCCGCACGCGGGTTGTGTTCGGCAATGGCGCGGTCTCGCGGCTGGGGGAAGTGACGAAAGAACTTGGTGCCGGCCGCGTGCTGCTCGTCACCGATCGGGGACTGATGGAAGCCGGTCACGTCGACCTGGCATTAAAATTGCTCCGCGATGAAGGGATTCACGTCGCCGATTTTCACGACGTGCAACAGAACCCGACCACCGACGACGTCGATCGCGGCCTCGCCGTCGCACGCCGGCATCAGATCGATGCCATCGTCGGCTTCGGCGGCGGCAGCAGTCTCGATTGCGCCAAGGGGATCAACTTCCTCCTGACCAACGGCGGGAAAATGGAAGATTACTGGGGCATCGGCAAGGCGACCAAACCGATGCTCCCGGTGATCGCCGTCCCCACCACCGCAGGGACCGGGAGCGAAGCCCAATCGTTCGCCCTCATCGCACAAGCCGAGACGCATCGCAAGATGGCGTGCGGAGACAAGAAGGCCGCCTGCAAGGTCGCGATACTCGATCCCGAATTGACGCTGACGATGCCCGCATCGGTGACGGCGATCACGGGGATCGACGCCCTCAGTCATGCCGTCGAGTCGTTCGTGACGACGCGGAAGACTCCGGTCTCGCAGCTTCTGAGCCGCGAGTCGTGGAAGCTCCTCTCGACGAATTTCGTCACCGTCCTCAAAGAACCGGAGAATCTCGCCGCACGGGGAGCCATGCTGCTCGGCGCCCATCTGGCCGGGGCGGCGATCGAAAATTCGATGCTCGGGGCGGCGCATTCGCTGGCGAACCCGTTGTCGGCCCGCTACGGCATGATTCACGGCATCGCCGTCGGCATCATGCTGCCGCACGTCGTCCGGTTTAACGGCGAGTGGGAGCGTGAGCGATATGCACAACTCGCCGACGATGCCGGATTGTGCGAGAATTCGACGTCATCGCCGGCACAGGCGTATGAAATGTTGGCGAAATTCCTCGTTCGGGCCTTACAGCTTGCGGGACTTCCCGTATCATTAGAAGCAGCGGGAGTCGAACGCGACGCTCTTCCCCAGTTGGCGGAAGAAGCGGCCCAGCAATGGACGGCGAAGTTCAATCCGCGTCCCGTTGAGGTCTCTGATCTTCTGGAGGTGTATCAATGCGCGTTTTCGACGAACGGCTCGACCGGCGGACATTCGTAGCATCGCTGCCGGCGCTGTGGATGCTCTCCCGCGGTTCGCTCGCGCCGGCGCTGGGTGCCGATGAAGCGCACAAGCCGGGACCGACGAGCTGGGCTTCGTTCCGGCATGATCCGCTGCAACAAGGGGTCGCCGGTTGCAAGTTTCCCGACAAGTGGAAACAACTCTGGAAGTATCCCGCCGCCGATGGCGTCGCCTCAACCGCGGCGATCGTCGGCGACCATGTGTATTGCGGCATGCTTTCGGGAGACGCCGTTTGTCTCGAACGCCTGACTGGAAAGTTGGTATGGACGTATCGTTCCATCGAGAATCCCGATCCCAAAGAATTCGCACCGGGATTCAAATCGTCGCCGACGGTGACTGAGGACTCCGTCTATCTCGGCGATGAAGATGGCGTGTTTCACGCGATCGATCGGGCCACCGGCAAACAGCGCTGGACGTTCGCCACCATGGCCGAGATCATCAGCAGCGCGGCGATCGACGGCGATCACGTGCTGTTCGGATCGTACGACAGTTTTTTGTATTGCCTCGATGCAAAAACCGGTGCGGAGGTCTGGAAGTTTCAGACCCAAGACCGCGTCAACTGCACCCCGGCGATCGCCGAAGGCTTCACGTTCGTCGCCGGTTGCGATGAACATCTTCGCGTGATCAATTTGAAGGACGGCACGCAGCATGCGGATATTCCGCTCCAGACGTACCTGATCGCCTCCCCCGCAGTAATCGGCGACAAGTTGTACGTCGGCACGCACAACGGCGAAGTCCTCGAAGTCGACTGGAAGTTGGAGCAGATCACCTGGCGGTACGTCAGTGCGAAAGAGAACTCGCGGCCGATTCACGGCTCGGCGGCGATCACCAAAGATGTGGTTGTCGTCGGTGGTCAGGATAAAAAAGTCCGCTGCGTCAATCGTGCGAACGGTAAAGAGATCTGGTCGTTCGAAACGCGAGGCATTGTCGACAGCTCGCCGGCGATCGTCGGCGATAAGGTCTTCGTCGGCGCACACGACGGACATCTCTATGCTCTCTCGTTCGCAACGGGTGAACTGCTCTGGAAAGAACAACTCGGTAGGCGCATCACCGCCGGCCCGGCGATCGGTGAAGAAGTCCTCGTCGTCGGGACCGAAGTGAACGACGGGTTTCTCTTCTGCTATGGCAAGGAATGAGCAACGCAGTAACTTGTAGCTGGCCTCTGTGAGGCCGGACGAATCTGATGATCGTCAGATCGCTGAGAATAATAGACCTCTTGACGCTGCGCGACCCGGACACAAAGCTGTCCGGGCTACCCGCTCTCCAGCGGAGTTCGGGAACGAGAAAATAGAATCAGGTGGAAACATGACGACAGAAGCGCTCGGCACAACGGAAGTGGGCAGCTACTTCATTTCTAATTATCCACCGTTCTCGCAGTGGCAGAACGAACTCGTCTCCGAAATCGAGCAGGCGTTCGATTCCCCTCCGGCCGATCCACGGCAGTTTTACGGGCTTTACATACACATTCCGTTCTGCCGCAAGCGTTGCCGGTTCTGTTACTTTCGCGTCTACACCAACCAGAATGCGAAAATGATCGAACGCTACGTTGCGGCGCTGGAGCGCGAGATCGAACTCGTCAGCCACAAACCGGCCATTCAAGGAAGGCCGCTGCGGTTCGTTTATTTCGGCGGAGGGACTCCCTCGTATCTGAGCTCAAAACAACTTCTGAGCTTGCGCGATCGGCTGAGCCACTCCCTCTCGTGGGATCATGCGGAAGAAGTCACCTTCGAATGCGAACCGGGGACGATGAGCCTCGAAAAGGTGAAAACGCTCAAGGAGATCGGCATCACGCGCGTCTCGCTCGGCGTCGAAAACTTCAACGACCAGATTCTCGAAGCGAACGGGCGGGCGCATCTCTCCCCCGAAGTCGACCGCGCCTACGAATGGCTCAATCAGGTCGGGTTCCCGCAAATCAACGTCGACCTCATTGCGGGAATGATCGGCGAGACCGACGAAAACTGGTCGCGGTGCATCGACAAGGTGATCGAGATGTCTCCCGACAATATCACCATCTATCAGATGGAACTTCCCCACAACACGCTGATTTCCAAGGAGATCAAGGAACTCGGCATCGTCTCGCCGATCGCCGGCTGGGAGACCAAACGCCGCTGGGTCGACGAGGCGTTCAATCGGCTCTTGTCGGAAGGTTACAAGATTTCCAGCGGGAACGAACTGGTGAAGAGCCTCGACACCGATCACTTCGTCTATCGCGATCAGGTCTGGCGCGGCTGCGATCTGGTGGCGTGCGGCGTCTCGTCGTTCGGACATCTGCAAGGGGTCCATTACCAGAACCTCGATCAACTCGAAGATTATCTGAATACGATCGAAGCGGGACGGCTGCCGTTCAATCGGGCGCTCCGGCCGACGTCGCATCAGCTTTTGATCCGCGAACTCGTCTTGCAGATGAAGGAAGGACATCTTGCCGCCGCCCCCTTCCGACAGAAATACGGCGTCGATATCATGAGCGACTTCGGCGATACGTTTCGCCGGCAGGAAGCCGCCGGTTATCTGACGGTCGAAGACGATTCGATTCAACTCACCCGCCGAGGACTGTTGCAGGTCGACAGTCTGCTTCCCGAATATTTTGAAGCCCCGCATCGACAAGTGCGCTACACCTGACAGCCTGATGAAAATGGGTGCCACTGCTGGCTTTGCCCAGCAGTGACGTAGTAGTTCTTCGGAAATACACCGGGTGGATAAACCAACCGGCTCATGATGGTTGACGATCGTTTTATTGAAACGGCAGTGATTGCCGAATGTGCGACATGAAACCCCACGACGAGTTCGATGCCCTGACGCAGATTTTTCCCTCGCCTCTTCCTTTTGCGAATCAGGTCGAGCATATCCCCTCTGCGCTCACGCCCGAACCGTATCGTCAGCTTCTCGTTCACGATCAACACATGACCGTGACGATGGAACAATTCTACGACTGCCAGGTCCATGTCCACGTCTTGCAGAAGAAACTCGACGGCGATCAATACTGCCGGAAAATCGTGCTCACCAAGGGTGAATCAGGGCCGATCGTGCAGTTCGGCCTCGTGCGATTCAACCTGGAAGTCGTCACCGCCGACGTGCGGCAGGAAATCCTCGGCGAACAGATTCCGCTGGGGCGAGTGCTCATCCGTCACAATGTGCTGCGGCACATCGATCTGGGGGCGATCCTTAGAATCACCGCGGGACCGGGCCTCGCCGAGGCGCTGAAGATCGACGTCGGTGAAACGACCTACGGACGGCTGGCGACGATTTTCTGCAACGAGATTCCCGCCGTCGATCTGCTGGAAATCTGCACGCCGGTCGAACGGATCAATCCGCAGAGCGGCACAAACAAATCCACGTGAATTTCAAGCTGGTTTTAGCGAGGACGATCATGAGAACGATACAGTTATGTTTTGGCATCTGCCTGACCATCATCGCTGGCGGTTGCAATATCGTATCGACGACCACCCCCTTCGGCGACCCGGCGTCGGAGGCCGAGCTTGAAAACCTGCAAGGGACCTGGATCAACGACGATCAGGAATCGGCGCAGGTCCACGTCGCCGAGAACGGCGAACTGGTATTGGGATCGTTGCAATGGGATGACGATCTCAAACGCTTTCGCGCCGAGAACCTGACATTGAAAGCCACCCAGGTAGGTGACATCAAGCTGCTGTTTGCGACCAATATCGATGAAGCGGCCCAGCGCGCTTACGTCTTCGGACGATACGAACTCGATGACGATGGCACGCTCCGCGTGCATACCTCGATCCCCGACCGATTCGCCGATGCGGTCAACGCGGGCGATCTCAAGGGGACCGTGGTCAAAAAGGAGAAATCCGTGAGCGTGGATCTCACGGACTCATCCGCTGCCATTCGCGATTACCTGGCGGCGGAAGGACCGGAGGAGTTTTTCAACCCTGACGTTTCGATCACGGTGAAAATCCTCAAACGCAAGGAATAGTTTCCCATCGTTCTTTGATGAGTGGGTAGCCCCGGTTGCTCGTCAACCGGGGTCGCGCAGCGACGAGAGACATGATTCCGGGACGTCGCCAAGACTTTCACCCCGCTAACTGGCCACGATACCGAATTATGTCCCTCACCCGCCCGGCCGGGATTGCACGTGCGTGAATTTGAGCTTCAGCTTGAGGAACGGCTTTTCGAGCAGCAGATACGAAGCGATGCCGATCACGATCGTCAGCGCGAAACTAAGAACCACGACCTCGAGCTTCGTGCCGTTTCCTCTCCCGCCGAGCCAGATTTCCTCGACAAGCGCGATGGCGAACATATGCCAGACGTAAAGTCCGTATGAAATTCGCCCGAGGAACACGAGCGGACTCCACGCGAACAATCCCCGGCGTTCGGCTTCCATCGGTTGCAGCGTCCCCAGGAAGATCAACACCGCTCCGAGCGCGATCGTCGGGTAGAAGCAGAGATTGAATTCGAACATGCTGCCGATGTCGAAATACCGGACCGCGGCGATCCATGTGAAGAATCCCGCCAGAATCAGCAACCATCGCGTCCCTCGCGAACGGACCGGGATGGCGCGGTTGTGATAGTACGCCGCCGCCAGCGCTCCGCACGCCAGCGCATCGAGCCGACAGGGGGTAATATGGTGAATGAGGTGCTTCGCATCCATCTGAATGAGCATGAATCGCGAGAGGTTGGCGATCGCCAGCATGACAAGAGCGACCTGGACGATCCGCCGGGGCTTCAGCCACAACACGACGAGCGGCCAGAGGAGATAAAACTGCTCTTCGATCGAGACCGTCCACAAGATATCGGCGGGGGATTTGATGTCATGGTACGTGTGCGGGATCCAGTTTTCGAGAAAGACCGCGAACACGAAGAATTCTTTCAGCGTCGTCATCTGCTCGCCGAAGATCCTCCCTTCGATCAAGAGGCAAAACAGCAGCGTGAAATAATACAACGGCCAGATGCGCAGCGAACGCCGAATGTAAAACGACTTGACGTCGATGGTGCTCGTCTGCTGGTACTCACGCAGCAAGAGCGCCGTGATCAGATAACTGCTGAGGACGAAGAACAGGTCGACCCCCGCTTCCCCCGCCCGAAAAATGCTCGCATACCAGGCGGCGATGCTGTCGACCAGCGGCTTGCCGGTCGGCACCACGTGCATGTGCATCGTGTGGTAAAAGAACACGCCGACGAATGCAAAAAATCGCAGGCCATCCAGTTCGGGGTGATAAAATCGAGATCCCGCATCCGGCTTGATGTGAGACGTGGAGACGGCGACGACTGAGGCAGGAGTTTCGAGTTCTCCGCCGCTCACAGTCGCCATTCTTTTGCCTCTTGAGTTTGGGTCGTTCGGGTATCAGCGTCCTCACACTGACGGACAAGCCGGCAGTGCCACCCATTTTCAACAGGTTGATCCCCGGCCGCTGATTTCGTTTTCCTTCACAATACCGGGGTTGATCGACCCGTGGCAAGGCGAGCTTCAAAGGTTGAAACAACACGACACCAGCCAGCCAGGAATTCCCCACACAGGATGCCTTACGGAATCAATCGTAGTGTTTATAGTGATTATCCGCGACGCGCAGGGTTTCCGTAGCGGAGCGAGTCGATTTGCGAATCGAGTGACGCGATAAATCATTCAACGCCATGCGCGGGAAACTGCAATTCCTGCCAGATTGCGGCGAACCAGAGCAGCGCCGCTTGGCGTTGTCCCAACCCGGTGAAGTGCTGACGCGTACCGACCGGGCCGCGATTGGGTCCATCGAGAATATCGGTATCAGGACCGCGCGCGAAGCCAGGCTCTTGCCATAACAAATCGATCGCCAAGCGAATTCGTCCTTCTTCTTCCGGCCAGTTGTAGACTGTGGGATGCAGCGTCGATTTCGCGAGCAGCCATGTTGGCGAAGCATTCCATCCCTCGGCGAGCGACTCGCGAAGCGTGCGGATATTCTTCGCATAAGCCTCGCTCGACATCCGGGCGATGACATCCGATTCACCCTGCTGCCAGAGGACCGCGCGGAATTGCCCGATCGTCTTGCCCGCTTCGAGCAGCCGCGTATGCAGCCGTTCGCCGGGGAGCCATTGCGATGATGCGGTCCCCCCTTCGGCGACGTTGACGAAGCCGACCGGGACTTGCAGGATCGGGACCAGCAAGTCGCCGAGCGGAGGCCAGATCGTCCCTCCATCGCCAACCAGCGGCTGCGGATCGTGAGCCACTCGCCACGTTTTCTCGACCGTGTCGAACAGCGTCACTCGGCCTTGCGGTTCGTTCACTTTCAGCAATTCATCGTTCGCACCGCAGGCATACGATTGCCCGGCGATCACGAAGACTTCGCCCACGCCGATCGGTTCGATGGATCCCAATGCCTCCGCCGTGCCGTCATTTTTCACTCGCCGGGCTTCGAGCCGATACCAGCCCCCCGCGGGGAGCGTGATCGAGCCGGCAAAGTTGAGATTACCATCCACCTGGGCATCGATATCGCGCCAATCGACGGCGGTACCGAAGGCGTCATTGATGAGCACGGTCCGGCATTCGATGCGCCCGTCGAGGGGACCGGTGAGCACGCCGGTGATTTTCACCGTCGCCTCCCCGCGCTTCGCCCCGCCGACGGCATGCGGATGCGATTCCTTCGGAATGAAATTTTCCCGTTGAACCACCTGATATGGTAACGGTGCGGTGATATTATCGGCGGCGACCGGATCGGCCAGCGTGACGAACAACGTGCAGAACGCGACGAGTTGAATGACATGTGCAGGCATCGTGTTTTCCAAAAATGGTTAGCCGCGACGCGGAGGGTTTCCGAAGCGGAGCGCGTGTACCCGAAGTTGGTGGGCCTACACGGCTCCCCGCGGTTCGCCGTCGAAGCCGTCTTTCATGATCGAGATGTTGATGATCGTGTCGCAGCGCACGAACATCTCGCCGGTGAAGTTGGCGAAGACCCCTTTTCCCAGGCGTTCGAACGTGCCGAACGGTTGCTCCCACTCTTCGGACGATTCTTCGGGGTCGTTATACCAATAGCACTCGGCGAGATTGATGAACGCGGGCGGATGTCCCGACACGATCGCCTCAAAGTCAGTTCGAGAGGCCTTGCCTCGAAACATTCTGACGTGCGAGTCGGTGTGCCGGCATTCGAGTTCGAGCCAGATGAAGTCGGCAGGCATGAGTGATCCTTTGATTGAGCGTATCAGTTGCCATCCAGGCGTGATGTCGTATTGTAGCTGGCCTCTATGAGGCCGGACCGAGGTCGCAGATCTTGGTTACAGAAATCACCTCAATACTCAAAATCCGCGTCTTCGCCGGATTCGTAGACCGAGAACTCGCTTTTGACCACTTGGCGGATCTGGCGTTCGTTGACTTCCTGCTGCAACTTCGCGAGAGCCGCTTCGAGAGGCATCGAGCCTAAGTCGCCGGTGATGCGGTCGCGGAGGGAGACCGCTTGCTGTTCCTCTTCTTTCGGGCCGACGACCAGCATGTAGGGGATCAGTTCCAACTGGGCATCGCGGATCTTGGCGTTGACCTTGCTGCTGCGGTGATCGACAGTGACGCGGAAACCCGCCTCGCGGAACTTCTGCTCGATATGCCCGGCGTAGCCGATCGTCTTGTCGCTCACCGGCAGCACGCGGCATTGTTCGGGGGCGAGCCATAACGGGAAAGCCCCTGCAAAATGTTCGATGAGCATGCCGCAGAAGCGTTCCATCGAGCCGAACGGTGCGCGGTGAATCATGACGGGGCGTTCCGGACGATTGTGTTCGGAGATGTATTCGAGTTGAAAGCGTTCGGGAAGATTGTAGTCGAGCTGCACGGTCCCCAGTTGCCATTCGCGGCCGATGCAGTCGCGGACCATGAAGTCGGCCTTCGGTCCGTAAAACGCCGCTTCGCCCGGCATTTCGATGAAGGGCAAACCCATCTCGGTCAGCACGCGGCGCAAACTCGATTCGGCCTTGTTCCAGTTGTCTTCGCTCCCCACGTATTTGTCGCTCTTGGGATCGCGCAGCGACAACTGCACGCGGTAGTCGGTCAGTCCCACGCTTTCGAGGACGAACTGAGTCAGCTTGAGCGTATCGCGAAATTCCTGCTCGACCTGCTCCTGGGTACAGAAGAGGTGCGCATCGTCCTGGGTCAACCCCCGCACGCGGAGCATGCCGTTGAGTTCGCCGGTCTGCTCGTGACGGTAGACCGTCCCGAACTCGGCGAGTCGGACGGGAAGATCGCGGTAACTGCGCGGCTGCGATTTGTAGATTTGCACGTGATGCGGGCAGTTCATCGGCTTGAGCAGATACCGCTCCTGATGATGTTCCCACTCGTGCAGGTAATCAACTTTCTCGGTTGACGTTTTTTTCGACATGTACTCCGGCAGCGCGCAGCCCAGCACCTGCGAGGCTTTGAAGAGAATCTGTTCTTCCTCGGCTGAGAGATTGACGGCTTTCAATCGGCGAATCCAATGATCGATCAAGGCTCCACCGTCGTGCCCGAAGAGCGGCGCGAACTGGGCATCGCGATAATACGGAAAGTGTCCGCTGGTCTCGTACATCTCCACGCGGCCGATGTGCGGCGAGTAGACCGGTTGATAGCCGCGCTTGAGCAGTTCTCGCTTGATGAAGTCTTCGAGGAGGGAACGAACGGTCGCCCCCTTGGGGAGCCAGAGGCACAAGCCCTGGCCGACGTCGGCGCTGATCTGGAACAAGCCCAGTTGTTTGCCGAGCACGCGATGATCGCGGCGTTTCGCTTCTTCCATCTGATCGATGTACGACTTGAGATCCTTCTGGCTAAACCAGGCGGTCCCGTACAGGCGTTGCAGGCGTTTGCCTTCGGCGTCCCCTTTCCAGTACGAACCGGCGACGGAGAGAATCTTGAACGCCTTGATGCGGCCGGCGTCGGGAATGTGCGGACCGCGGCAGAGATCGACGAACTCTCCCTGACGATAGAAGCCGAGCAGCGGATGTTCGGCGAGACCGGTCTGAATGTGTTCGATCTTGAGCGACTGTCCCATCCCTTCGCACATGGCGAGGGCTTCAGGCCGATCGAGCGCGAAGCGTTCGAATGGTTCGGCGTCGGCGATGATCTTCGCCATCTCGGCTTCAATGCGCGGAAAGTCTTCTTCGCTGAGAGTGTGGTCGAGTTCGAAGTCGTAATAAAAAGTGTGGCCGACGGTCGGCCCGAAGGCGAGCTTCACGCCGGGGAACAGCCGCATGACGGCGCGGGCCATCACGTGCGCGCACGAATGCCGCAGGACGGCGAGAGCGGCAGCATCTTTTTCGGTGAGGAGTTTAAGCGGGATCGGCCGGGCCGGGGTGACGTCGGCGAGCGGACGATGCACGTCGACGGTCTGCCCGTTCACGACGGCGGCGATCGAAGCCTGTGCCAGCCGTTCGCTGATTTTTTGAGCGACGTGATACGCGGTGCAATCGTCGGAGTAATCCTGAACGGTGCCGTCAGGGAGCTGAATCGAAATCATGAAAGAGTCCCGGTGTCAGAGGTTTTACCACCCCGAAGCGTGAACGAGGGCGCGAGTTGACAATGACGAATGACGAAATCCTAATGACTAAGGAATGACGAAGTCCGAATGTCCCAAAAAGGAAAACGGCGCGCAAGATATTTCAGTTTGGATATTCAGTATTCGACGAATCCGGCTTTTAGCGTCTATTTCCCGAGGGAGAATGCCAAAACACAGAACCTATATTTCGTGTTATAGGTTCGTTTGCTGGAGGCGTCAATTGCTTGGCGCTCGGCTGGAGAGCGCTCACCGCGCGTCGAGGCGTCGGCGCACTCCGCTGCGGAGGCCCTGCGCGTCGCGGCTCACCGGATCAGATTGATCGTCGACGATATCAATTGCCGCCGCTGGTTTCGGATTCCGTCGCTGCGGTTGTCGTTGCCGAGAGCGGAATGATGGCGGTTTGCAGGATTTCGTGCGTCTCTTCATTCTGGACGAAGGCGACGACATGCAGACGATTCAGGTCGAGGGGTTTCGCGGAGAACTCGACATCCTGGCCTTCCTCGTAGGCTTTGAGGTAATTGCCCAGATTCGTTTTCAGTTCGTCGAGGTTCACTTTCTGCTGAACTTCGAGTTTATCGGCTGAGAGTTCCTCTCCACGGGCGCCGCCGGGCATCGAGCGGACGACCATTTCATGAGAGCGGATACCGTTGCCGGCGAGGAACTCGATCTTTTCTTCTGCAAGGACAATTCGCAGGCGGAGATCTTTATGTTCGGCGGTGATTCCGGTCAGTTTGACGGAGATATTGTATTCGGGACCGGTGCCGCTCGCCTGAATTTCGATCTGAACGTCGCTGTTTAGCGGCAGGACTCCGTCGATCCCTTGTTGCAGGCTCTCATATCCGCCGATGGTTTGAGGGAAAAATCCGCCGACATTCTCGACGACTTCGCCGTTCAGAAAAACGGCGGGGGTGCCGCGCGGACGGTAGTACGAGAAGCGGGCTTCGCTGTCTTCGTTGGTCAGCGGATCGGGGCCGGGAATGTGCTGGTGATAGCGAATCACGACGAGATCGCTCCGCGGATAGCGTAATTCCACCGCTCCCGTGGCGACGTCGGCTGCGACGCAGGGGGGACATTCGGCCCCAGTGAACAGTTCGCACAAGGCGACGCGATTGCCGGCTTGGCTGGATGCCTCATCGATCGGCTGGTCGACGAAACTGCGAATCCGTTTTTCGTAAATCTCGTTGAGATGCGCTTCGAGACCGTCGGTATTGCCGTGCTTTTTATTCCAGAGTTTTGCCAGCGCTTCGCTGGGGGGTAGCTGGCTTTTCTCGGCGTCGACCGGCACCAGTCGTTCCATCATCGGCAAGGCGACCAGTTCGGCGTACAGCGCGATGGCGTCGTCGGCTTTGCCGGAGGTCGCCGCGTAATTGGCCATCGAATAGGTCAGCGACGGGTCGAACGGATTTTTAACGTGAATGTCCTGGAGTTTCTGGTAAGCGGCCTGCTGGATGAGTTCGTCGCTGCTGCCCAGTTCAGCCAGTCCGATTTCGATATGCGCTTTGGTGCGGCCGGCCTCCAGCCGAGGCTTCCAGGCAGAGAGATCCTCAGGGATGGATAGACCGACTTCGTCGAAGATCTCCAGCGCATACTGAGGGGCCGAGCTCGTGAACGCCATTAACGTGGCCCCTTCGATTTTGGTCCACAATTCCATGCGGGGGCCCCAGCGCCTGGAGTTTTCCACCATATCGGAAAACAATGCCTTGATCGCCGCCTCGTCGAGTTTTTCCGTTGCCGCCTGCATTTGCAATTGCTTGTAGATTTCGAGCGTCAGTGGATACTCCGGATGCTTTCGGCAAAATTCTCGCAGCGCATCGAATGGCTTGGGGCTGCCGATGGCTTTTTGCAATTCGGCGATGCCCTCGGCTTCATCCGGAGTCTCATGGGGTTTGAGATCCTTGTCCTTCGTGGGCAACAGTCGCATGGCCCCGCAGGTCTTGCCGTTGAGAACGACGTTTCCGTAGACGATGCCGTCGGTCAACTCCCCGACGAAATCGAGTTCTGCGTCTTCGATGCTGAAGACGAGATTCGCCGTGGTATCGGTGACTGCAAATGATTTGAGGTCGGCATTTTCTTCGAGGGACGCAACGACGGTCACTTCACGTTTTTTGCCGTCGGGCTGGGCCGCGTCGTCGGTCACTGAAAAATCGAGAAGCCAGACGTAAAAATCGCTCCCCTGCTGACTCAAGACGGCATGCCAGCGACCGGTCAAGGCGGGACGCTTTTCCAAAACGACTTTCGGCTTTTTCTTTTTATCGCCATCGGGAGACGGCGGCACAAACGGATCGTCCTTCGAATTTTCAGTCGATGAATCGTCGGCGGTTTCATCGCCATCCGTCTCGCTCATGTTCTCGGCATTGGCGAGATCGATGTCCGAATCTCCGGTCGACGAAGGCTCATCGCCCTCGTCGGCGGTCTTCACGGGGGGATCAGCCGCGGCCTTTCCTTGTTCGGCGTCGGTCGTGGTGGTCGTCTCGGTCATGGACTCTTCCGAGCACCCCGAGAGCATGACGAACAAGAAAGACAACAAACATCCGTGACGAAGAAACTGTAACATTGATGCGGCACCTTTACGTAAAGAATACTTCTACGGTACGAGCGTGGTCACTCTCCTGGACTTGGCGCTCGTCCCTATTCTGCAAGTCTATCGATTTTGGAATCATCCGGAAAGAGGATTCTTCGGTTCGCCGCGGCTGGACGGCGATCTTACACGTCGGCAGAAGGCTCGGCGGATTGACCGGGCGTCCGTTTTTCCTTGAAGACGTGGTCGAGTTCATTCGAGTGCTTTTCGAGCATAACGATCGCCGCCCCGAAGTCCCCACCGTAGTTGATATAGCGGGCGCCCAGATCGTAATAATGCTTAACGAGTTCGGGATTGCCGACCGGCAGTCCCCAGTTCTTGCCGTATTTCTTCGCCGCCGCCGCCACGCGATTGATCGCATCGTCGAAGGTCCAAGAGAGATTCTTGGCATGTTTGATTCGCAGCGACAGATCGGCCGGGCCGACGAACAGGACATCGACTCCTTCGATGGCGGCGATTTTCTCGACGTTCTCGACTGCCTCGATCGTTTCGATCTGCACGGTCAGAAAGGTCTCGCGGTTCGCCTCGTCGGTGTAGGTCGGCCCCCCCTGAATGATGAAATCGGTATCCAGCCCTGCCCCGTCAAGCCCGCGATCGCCGATCGGAGGGAACTTGAGCGCCTGAACCAGCATCTGCGCTTTTTCGGGTGTCGAGACATGCGGAACCATAATCCCGGTCGCCCCATCTTCGAGGTAGCGGTACAAACGGGTTTTTTCGAGCGTGGGGACGCGCACCATACAGTCGATGTCGAACAGATGAAAGAAGGCGAGCATCGCCTGCACTTCGCGCTGATCCATCGCCCGGTGTTCGAGATCGAGCCAGATGCAGTCGAACCCCTGATGGGCCGCATGCCTGACGTATCCCGGATGCAATAACCCTCCCAAGGCGACCGAACGAACGGGTCGACCTGCACGAAGTTTAGCCAACGTCTTGCTGCGGCGCACGAATTGAACTCCTGATAATTATTGAGAAGCGGGGATGTCGACGGCGACGCGACATCATAGCAGGCCAGCCCCCTACAATGTCCAGCATCCGGGGGGAATTTGTCGTGCGACGCTCATGGCGTCGATACCTCGAGCGGGTAGTTCAGCCGAATCGTCTTGTTCGGGCTGTGCAATTCGACGCGGCGTTGCTCGGTATGGACCGAAAACGCATAGTGATCGCCCCACGAGTCTCCTTCGACTTGCACGAGGTCCTGTCCCGTCGTCAGGTCGAGGCATTTCAGCACTCCCACAACCTGCGGTTGCTCGGCACCCGCCGGGCGATTCTCCCAGTAATTCAGCACGAGAAGCGGCACGCCGTGCGGCTGTTCGAGCGGCAGAGCGGTGTCAGTCATCTCACGTTCCCACTGCAGCGCGCCGGTTTGACGATCGAGGGCGAGCAAGCGACCGTTGACCAGCGGCCGGCGATGATCGATGCGGAGTTCCGTCGCTGCCAGCCGGGCGGGATCCTTCAGCGGACCGGTGAGCGCAATCACGAGCAACCGTTCCGTCGGGATGCAATGGATGTTGGTGACTTGCGGCGGGAGAGTCACTTTGGTCTCGGCGATCTGCTCGCCATTAGCCCGTCGGAGCAGTCTCAACTGACCCTCGGATGTCAATAATCCGAACGTCTCCTGATCGGTCGAGAAAGGCATCGTCCCCGCCGGTGCCACATGCCGCCACTCGTAGCGATCGGCGAACAAGTCGAACCAGCCGAACTGCATCTGTCCGTCCGCTTGTTTTTCTGCAATCAGCACGTGCCTTCCCTGCGTGATGAGGAAGTCGTCAGGATCGCATGGAGCGGAGCGAACCGCGACGGTCTTGCCGTCAACGACACGAAGGATTTCCAGTTCGCGGATATGCGGACGATACAAGAACAGATGCTCGGCATCCGACTGGCTTTTCGTGAACGGTTTGATCAACTCCCGCTGCCAGACGAGTGCGGCGGTCGCCGTCTCGCGCGCTTCGAGCTGGCCGTGCCGGAACAGGTAAAATTGTCCCGGACCAATCGCGCCGAAATCGCCGATCACGCGTCCGTACTGATCGAGCACGTCGAGCAGCGGCTCGGCGACGCCAACCTTGACCGGAGCACGGCGAATCCCCAGATCGTTGAGTTGCGGTTGCTTTCGCGGAAAACCTTCGAGATACCAGACGATTTCGGCCTGCGGTTCGCCCCGTTCGTTCCAGGGGGAAATCGCCAGCAGATCGGCGCCGACTTGCAGGATCAGCAGCCGGCCGATTCCCCAGCCCCGATGCATAGGGAATACAAAGCGGAACATCGACGTCGAGGGGGGGAGCTTCAATTCCCAGGCTTGCGGCTCATCGGGCAAATGAAATTTGACGGTCCGTCCGCGACGATCGACGCCGATCGTCATACGATTCCACAAACTGTAGCGGTCGGACTCGACGGGAATCAACACCCAGTCGACGCTCGCCGCATAGACTTCATCGACGTGCGAAACCTGCGGTGCGACTTTGGGCCAGAGCAATGGAGGGCCTGACTGCAATTCTGCGGAGTATCGTTCGGGCAGCTTGAGATTCGAAAGAAACTGCGGAATCGTTTGGCCATCTTTGAGCAAATGTCCCGCGTATTCGCGTTGTAGCTGACGATAACAAGCGACCGCGTCAGATCGAAAACTCTTCTCCCACAAGACCTCGGCGAGCGCGACGAGCGCCTGCGAGGCGACCGACGCATCGCCGCTTTGCAGCAGCTCGCGCAAGGCGAGATCGACATGATGCAATCGCGCGCCGACCCCCCACTCTTGAGCGGACTTCAGCCGAAGTTCCCGGCCGTAACTCAAATGACTGAAACGGTCGGCAAAGCGGGCTTGAGCAAACGCATCGGGACTGGATCGCGCCCGTTCCGCCGCGTCGGACATTAACTCCTCCAGCGCGCGGGCAGTCTCTCCCTCCGCCGTGCCGATCAGATCGAGGATCAATCCTTGCAGATAGCGATCCCAGCGGATTTTTCTTCCTGAAAGAATATCGTCGTATTCCCGTTCGGGAAAGGACTGCTCGGCGATCTTGAGCAACGACGTCAGACCGGCCGAGAGATCTCCGCGCCGGCGCTCGGCCTCGGCTATCGCCAGTTGAGCGAGCGGCGCGGACATTGTCGCCTGTTCCAGCGCAAGCAATTCATCTCGTAACTGAGGGAGTCGATCCGAAAACATCGTCAACTCGGTGAGTCGCTCCTTGAGGAATTCCCGCCGAGCGGCGAGAGCCAGCATGGGATCGGTTTGCTTTTCGACGTAGCCGCGTCGATACTCGGCCGCAGTTTCGTATCGTCCCGATTCGAATTCCAGCCGGCCGAGTCGGTCGAGAAGTTGCAGGTTTTCCTTGTCCGTCTCGCGCAGCGTCTGGACTTTGTCGAACGACATTTTCCAATCGGCGTACATTGTGACCTGATCGTGATTGAGGGAGATCAATCCTCCGTTCGCGATGAAAACACTTCCCGCGTTTGACGGCTCGGTGGAATTCCCTCCCATGCTTGCCGGCACGTATCGCTCGACGATCTCCGGCGTGCCATCCGCGAGAGACAGCCGCATCCAGAGCTTGTCGCGTAACGGGAGGAGATAATGCTGCGCCAGCACACAGCCTCTCCCCGCGGGGCGTCCAATGGGAGTTTTCCAGAGCATCTCGCCAGTCTTGAGCGAGATCGCTCGCACGTGCGTCGGCTCGATGATCAACAGGCGGTCGTGCAGCAGTTCGGAGACAAACAGCCCTTCCCCGCGCGGGTGTTCCCACAGCACGCGGCCCGATTCCCGATCGAGTGCGCGGACCCAATCCATATCCGGAGCGGCGACAATCAACATGCGATCGGCGACCCCCGTGAATGTATCGCGCCAGCCGTTCCACCATTCGTCATCGGCCTTCCGCTGAAATCTCGCCGCCGCAATCTCGTCAGAGCGGTCCCAGTCGTCTCGCCGGGTGGTGATTCCCCACGACAGCCCTCGACGATGCAGTTCGAAGGCGAAGATCAATCCGCGTCCCGTGGCGCCGTACAACACGCCATCGCGATGCACGAGCAGGGCGCTCACCCCGCGGCGCGACGGCTGATTGCTTTCATCAGCGGACATCGTCGCCAGTCGGTAAGCCTGCTCGACTTCCCCCCGCTCGGGATCGAGCGACAGCAGCAGCAGTTCGGAACCGACTTGAGCGATGACATAGATATCGCGACCAACGTCGACCGGCGCTCCGAGGAACAGCACCCCCGGTAATTCGGAGTCGACCGGTTTCTGGTTCTCTCCCGGTGCCGCCGGCTCGGACGGAGTCTCCTCCTGTGGATCACGGGCGAGAGAAATCTCCAGCGACGCGATACGTTCCGGCGAGAGGTGTCGCAATTCCCAGCGCGGCTGGCCGGTCGCCAGATCGTAGGCGATCAACCGATTGCGCGAAAACCGCGACTCCGGTCCATTCCCTTTGGCACCGTTGGTGTTTGAATCCGACATAAGTTCGCTCGGCCATTCGCGGATGGCGTAGATCAATTTGCCGTCGGTGCTCATCGCTCCCGTGATCGCGTCGCGCTCGACCTGCTGCACCAGCGTCTGGGCCAGCATTTGCCGGAAGCCGGTGTTCTGCAGAAATTTGGCGCTCTCTTCGTTGGGTTCGAACAGCGTTGTTTCGGTCGGACTTTGCCAGAGGACTTCGCCATTCTCCGCCCGATAACAGACGAGGCGATTGAGTTGCGGAACGACGATCCTTTCGCCAAGAATCAACGGGCGGGCAACCGGCAGATCGAGCCAGCCCTGTTCTCGGTAGTCGGTGAGGGCGTCCTTCAGCAAATCCTGTATGTCGGCGAGAAACGTGGCCCGCTGTTGCCAGATCGGTTCACGCGAAATCCGTTCGGGTAATGCGGCGGGGGAAATTGCTTTCGCCAGCCGGCCTTCCGCAAGTCGGGTTTCGATCCATTTCGAGAGCAGCTCGGCTTGTGTCGTCGTTCGTGCATTTTGCGACATAACGAACATCTGATACTCGCGCCACAAACCCGCGGCGGCATCGTCATCGCCCAACTTGAGATGACAGACGACTTGCCTCAACCAGGCCGATTGACGTTCTTCCGCCCCTGACAGACGATGCTCGCGGACCATCCGGCACCACGCCAGCCCCTCGGCGTACTCTCCGCGATCGGTCAGTTCGGCGGAAAGTCGTTCGGCGGCGACGGCTCCGGTACGGGTTTCGGGAAAGCGTAATGCGACGTGCAGCTTTTGGGCGAACGAGCTTGATGAGACGCGTTCCCATTCGTGCCGGGCGAGTTCATCGAACGTTTGCAGATAGGCGGTGCGGGCTTCTCCCGTGAGCGAAGCCGTCCATTGTTGCAGCACGCGATGCACGGGGAGAACGCGAGAACCGGCACTGACGATCGTCTGCGGATCGACCTCCTGCAATTGCCGCAGAATGTTGAACCCGGCCTGATACTGCTGCTCCCGATCGAGAGCCAAGAGCGCGGCGAGTTGCTGTTCAAGCTGCCGCTGCTTCGGCCAACTCACCGAAGGAGAGAACTCCACCGGTGATGCGGTAGGTGCCGCAGGCTCGACGGCGTCCTGCGAGATGACAACCGTGACGGAGAATAAGCTGACCGCTAGAAAGAACATCATCCCGCAAGCTGATCCGCAAGTGGGATGAGTTTTTTCCAGAGGCATATTCGTCCCCTGTCAATGGTTTGTGGCTGGTGGTCTCACGATAGACGCCGGAAATCGATGATCGATCAGAACATAACTATCATACGGCATTTGACGTATTGTTGTCGATGGGCGAAGTTCGGTGAGGGGTATTTTTGGAAGTGTCCCAAATCGGGAATGACCATGAGGGTGACATGCCCGCATCGCGCAGCGGGGCGGGCATGGATCGCGCGGATGGTGTCAAAGTTGCTTGCATCGATCGATATGAGGACGTGTGTGCGACTTATCGACCTTTCCAGTAACCCGGGCGCCGTTTGTGATGCGACACCGCGACGATTTCAATCTCGTCGTTTAAGACGCGATAGACGAGACTGAATGGAAAGTGCGGAAAAAGATACCGCCGCGTTCCATGCACATAACGAGGCCAACGCCCAGGGGCTTCTTGCACGCGTTCAATGCAGGCGTCGACTTCTGCCGCAAAAGCACCTGCGGCGATGGGACTGCGTTCCGCGTACCATTTTACCGCGGCTTCTACCTCCGCAACAGCGGCGGAGTGAAATTTAATCGGGACGTTCGGCACCGGTCCGCCTCGTGAGTTTGGCTTTCACTTCGTCCCATGGCACAAGCTGTTCACTCCCGGCATCGAGTTCGGCAACTCGCCTGGCAATCTCATCCTGCCAAGCGGACTCAACATTCTCGTCGACTTCAGTCTCAAGGCTTTCGAGCAGCAGTCCAGCGAGGACGGCTCGGTCATGCTCATCGAGTTCTGAGGCTTGTCGAAACAACTCTCGGACAGGAGGTGACATAACGCAGACTCCACGGTTCGACCTTCGTTCACAAGACGAATTTGATGCTACCAAGCCGCCTAGGTGCTTGTAAAGATGCGGACAAACACCGGCTGTGTGATTTTTGGCTCTGCTGGGTGCCCGGGCGCAAGTTTTTTTCGCCCCGATTCCGAATCTGGAGCAATACTGATACGGTTTATGCTCCGAGTTTGTGGATAAATTAACTTTTTATGATTTCAATATTCATGTGCTGAAAAACGACCTCCCAGGATCGCTCAGGATCGATTACAGAGGACATGTTTGACCAAATGCTCATCCATGAAAATAAGTGAAATCAATTTTTTCACAGACTCTCCGCTTGGTATCATCGAATATTGCTTAACCAGAGTTCTTGTGCCTTTGTCCGTATAACAACATTGGGGCTATGATCAACGCAAATGCGCCGAGCGGGTACAACCAATAGTTGATAAATGCGTTAGAAGAGAAGTCCGGAATGATAGCGCCGATGAAGGTAACTGGAATGGTTATAATCAGAATACCAGTGAATACAGTACCAACCTCGCTTTTTTCAGTTACAAAATAAAATAATACTGCGATAGCTAACCACGGTGCAGCCGATGCCGCAGCTTTGAGAAGCCATGTTGGTACAGACAACTTGCCAGTTGGGTCGTCAATTGCCCATTGGAGATCACTTATCAGGTCATCGTGTATTTGCGAGATACGTGGATCACAAGTTTTCGCGATCTGTTCACGTTGTTGAATAAGCGTGTCAAGAAGTTTGGCTTTGCGTTCAATTCGGGTGAGTCGGAAATGTCCGGTATACAGCTCAAATAAAGTGAAGCCGACGAAAGCAATAATAGCGAACGTAGATATTATAAATAATTGTCGCCATGTAAATTGAGTTACGAGTTTCTCTAAAAACTGGAGATATATTCCACGCATCGCGCCTCCATCGTCGCGTACTTGTCAATTCGCCTAACATGCTATTAAACTACCTCTTGGCGGATATGTTTTACCGCAAATTCGCGGCGTCGCATTGAAACTACCGCCGTGACGCGGGGTTGTCAATGTCTGTGGACTGATGTCCCCATCGACCTTCACCCTCCCCTAAACACCTCCTCCAACGCCGCACGCATCACGCTTGGGTCAGGATCGACCCCGGTCCAGAGGCGGAAGCCGATGACGCCTTGGTTGACGAGCATTCCCAACCCGTCGAGCACGGTGCAACCGTGCTCGGTTGCTTCGCGGACCAATCGGGTTCGCGGCGGGTTGGGGATCACGTCGGCAACGACCATTCCTGCTTTGAGCGTCGAGATATCTACCGGCAGCCGTGCATTGACATCGGGGAACAAGCCGATCGATGTCGCGTTCACCACGATGTCGGTCCCCTCCGGGACGGCGTAGTCTCCAATCCAGGGAACGAAATGGGATTCGATCTTCACCTTCTCGCCGAGCAATTGGGCGAGAGCAGTGCCCCGTTCTTGCGAGCGGTTGACGACGGTGATTTGTGAGACTCCCGCGAGGCCGAGTTCGACGCCGATGGCCCGGGCGGCTCCGCCGGCACCGAACATGACGACGCGTTTCCCTTTCGGGTCGGCGACCTCCCTGAGCGATTGCACGAACCCTTTGCCGTCGGTGTTCTCGCCGATCAGTTCGTTTCCCTGACGGATGATGCAGTTGACCGCTCCCATCAAGCCGGCGGCGTCGGTCGTGCGGTCGAGGTATTGAATCACGGCGACTTTATGCGGGATCGTCAGGTTTCCTCCACGAAAGTTCATCGCCCGCAGCCCCTTGACCGCCGCCGCGAGATCGGCGGGAGCGACTTCGATCGTCAGGTAGCGCCAGTCGTGGTGGTGATGCCGAAACGCCGCCTCGATCATGTACTGCGTCGGATTCTCGGCGACCGGCTGGCCGAAGACGCAAACGAGTTCCTGCTTGAACGATTTGGGAGCTGACATGGGTGGGGCTTTCTGTTTGGGGTCTCATTCTTATCGTAACCCGACGCGTGAGCGAGGGAGCTGTGTGGGAGAATGACCAATGACTAAATCCTAATGACTAAAGAAATCCCAATGGCCTTAGTCAATCCTCCCCACGGTATGTTTTCGGGAAAATTCCACTCCGTGACGCTTCGCGAACGCCTGCGACTTTTGTATTGTGTGCGGGCTTCTATTTTCGGCCAATTCAGAGCGAATTGCAATCGGCCCCGACCTCATTGTCCTCGACAGGATCGACGAAACGACTATGGAAATTCTCAAAGGGAGTTTGTACGACTACCCGAAGTATTACGATCTGATTTTCGGATCCGATTGCAGCGCCGAGTTTCATTTTCTCAAAGGGACGTTCAAACGCTACGCCAAGCGGCCAGTCAAACGGCTGTTCGAGCCGGCGTGCGGCACCGGTCGCCTGCTCATCAAACTTGCCCGCGCCGGGTATGACGTCGCGGGACTTGATCTCAATCCGCATGCGGTCAAATTCTGCAACGATCGGCTCAAACGTTACGGCTACCCCGCCGGTGCGTTCGTCGGAGACATGGCGAAGTTTCAATTGAAGAAACCGGTCGACGCCGGTTTCAATCTGATCAACAGTTTCCGCCACCTGGGAAACGATGCCCAGGCCCGTTCGCATCTGGAGTGCGTGGCCGCCGCGACATCGAAGGGGGGCTTGTATCTGCTCGCAATGCACATCAGCCCGACCAAAGGCGAGCCGGTCGCCTCGGAAAGCTGGTCGGCTCGCCGGGGGAACCTGGCGATCAACACGCACATGTGGATCATCGAACGCGACCTGCGCAAGCGGAACGAACATCTGGGGATCACGTTCAACATCTACACCCCGCTGCGCCATTGCCGCATCGAAGACACGATGGACTACCGGATGTATTCGGCGAAACAGATGCAGACGCTGATCGAAAGCGTCTCGAGTTGGGAAATCGTCGCCATCCACGATTTCACTTACGATATCGATGACCCGATCACGATCGACGCGGATACGGAAGATGTCGTGTACGTGCTGCGGAAGCGATGATGTTGACCGGCGCGCTCCGCTGGCGCGTCGCGGCTAACCATTCCAAGATCCTCACACGACCCCAATCCGCGCCCAGCAGGCGTTCATCGCTTCGTTCGTGCCGGCGTAATACAGCACCAACACCTCGCCGTTGGGGAGGCGTTCGGAATACGGCAATCCATAGCACCATGCGGCCATGTCGACAAGCGTGTTGGTCGTGGCTCCGGTGAGGGCGCTCTTCGCGGTGCTGGTCTGATACTGGTGGATCACGACTTCGCTTTGCTGTGTGAACGGTGCGGCGGCATCGGCGGCCCAGCGGGCCTTGATCGACTGCGAATAGAAACGATCGACATACGGCAGGACGATGCTACCATCTTGCAAAAACGAAGGATGCCCCGCCTGATCGGCGAAACCGATGTCGTCGGGGGGAGACCACGTATGGCCGTTGTCCGCGCTGATCCGCCGATGGATGTTCAAGTATTTGTTCTCGGTCGTGTCGTAGGTCCACGCGAACGCAGCGATGCGCCCGTCGGGAGCGACCGCGGCACGCTGGTCCCAGTTGAAGATGCGTCCCGTCGGGTCGAAGCCGGAATTCACCGGCGGCCCCCACGTCTTGCCGTTATCCTTTGAATGGCGATAGACGACCCGTTGATACCACTGGGAGGCATCGAGATAGGTCTTGTTCGTTTCGATGCTGAGGGCGAGCGACCCATCCTTGAGTTTCATGATCGACGTGGTGATGCTGGCGGGACCGATCTCGGCGGGCATCGGCACGATGCGCCACGGGGACCACGTTTCGCCGAAGTCGCAGGAATCGGCGAGAATCACATCCATCGGCAGGCAACCTTCGGTCTTGGGATTGAACAACGGCTGTCCGGGATACATCGCGCGATCGACCCACATGATGGCGGCGAGTAAGTGTCCCGGTTCGAGTTCGGTGATGTGACATCCCTTCGCGCTGCCGCGGATTCCGTTCACGACGGTGGGGACGAAGAACGGTTTCTGGTCCCACGTCGCGCCGTTGTCGCGGGTCTCGAACAACTCGACCGTTTCGGTTTCGCTGTCTTTGTGCAAGCCATGTCGAACACTCGCCAGCGCCCGTCCGTCGCTGAGGATGGCGAGCGTGGGGAATGTGTACGTCGCCGTCGGTGTCCCGGCAACCGCCTGCCGCACGAACCCGCGATCGACGATTTTGAGCCGGCGATTCGAGGTCGATTGTTGTTGAGATTGGACCATAGTTATCGATTTCCTGATGTCCGCGCATGTGCCTATGAATTGTGAATTGACGACTGCTGTTGGATTTGAATCGAGTCTCGCGGGAAAAACAATGGATGAACCGATGATTGCGCGTGAAAACTTCATCATGACTCATTTGACGAGATCGATTACGATGTCAAGGGCGAGCGGGGAGCGTAAGCTCCCTGACGTCTTTGTGAGAGAATTATCTTCAAAACCGGCGCAGGAATCCTTGAAATGTTAACGGTGCTGTTATTGATCGTCTCGAATGTGTTCATGACGTTCGCGTGGTACGGACATTTGAAGTTTAAGGCGAATCCGCTCTGGGTCGTGATTTTCGTGAGTTGGGGGATCGCCTTTTTCGAGTATTGCTTTCAAGTCCCCGCCAATCGCTGGGGACACGGGCAATTCACGGCGGCGCAACTGAAAATGATCCAAGAGGTGATCACGCTGCTGATCTTCGCGTTGTTCTCGATTTTTTATCTGCGGGAATCGCTGCGCTGGAACGACGTCGTCGGGTTTTTGTTCATCGTGCTCGCGGTCTTTTTCGTACACGGCTTTCGAGAACCGAGACAAGTTCCCCCGATCGACACGAGTGCGCATGTCAAAGTCCCGGTCGATTCGTGATAGGGATGATGATCGAGTTCGCTTGAAAATATTCGTCCGCCACTCGACAATACGAACGTTCACATTTCTTCCGAACAAAGCACATCTGAAAACGTTCATCATGGCGTATGACGAAAAACTGGCGAAGCGCATTCATCCGCTCTTGTCGCGCAAGAAGGGATTCTCCTCCAAAAAAATGTTCGGCGGAGTCGGCTACTTACTCAACGGCAACATGTGCGTCGGCATCTGGAAAGATAAGCTCATCGCCCACGTCGGTCCCAAGGCTTATGAAAAAGCTCTCGAAGAACCGACCGCGCGAGAATTCGACATCACCGGCCGGCCGATGACCGGCTGGGTCATGATCGAACCCGAAGGACTGGTCAAAGACAGCGAATTGAAATACTGGGTCGCACTCGCCGCAAAATTCGCGATGGGTTTGCCTCCCAAGTGATTTTTCATTCTACATGTTTTCGAGTCGTCAACACCTTTTCTTCATGGAGTCCGAAAATCATGACCAGAACCATCGCCGGGATCATCGTGGCAGCGATCGTGCTCTATGTCTGGGGATTCATTTACTGGGGGATGGGTCCGTATCGGGAGTTGATCTGGAAGCAGACGATCGGAGATGCCGCCGCGCAGAGAGCTTTGTTGAAACACTTCCCGCGCGAAGGAACGTATTTCATACCAGGAATGCAAGACGATCCCAAAGAGACCGAAGCCTTATACCAGAGCGGTCCGCTGGCGATGGTGCATATGCTGTCAATCGAAGGGCAACCGGTCTTCGACTCCAACATCATGATCAAGGGCTTTTGCTGGAATCTGCTGATCATCGTGCTGATCGCCGTCTGGCTGCATCGATTAACCAACGCCGTTCCCTGTTATCGGGAACGAGTGGGGCTTGTCATGTTCGCCGGCCTGATCGCCTCCGTCGGCATCGATGGCAGCGCGGTGATCTGGTGGCGGATGGACTGGCCCTGGAAGCTGTATCAAGGCTTGTACGATCTATCGGTCTTCGTCATCGTCGGAGTCATCCTCGCTGCGTTCATCAAACCCTCGGCATCACCCATCAAAGTCAACGTTGAATCGACATCTGCCGCCTCGTAGAATCTGATTTCACGCCATCCTTAACGAACATTACGAACGACACCTCGACATGCCTCGCGTCAACTTTACGCCGCATTTGCAGAATCATCTCGACTGCCCGCCGCAGATCGTCGAAGCGGCGACGCTGCGCGAGGCACTCGAGATCGTCTTTCAATCGAATCCGCGGCTGCGAAGTTATATTCTTGACGATCAGGGACGGCTGCGAAAACATGTCACCGCATTCATCGATCAGTCGCCGATCCGCGACCGCATCTCACTGACCGACGATGTCAGTTCTGCCAAGGAAATCTATCTGCTGCAAGCGTTGTCGGGGGGATGATTTTTCCTCTCGACGTTAAAGTTCTACCAGGACAATTTTTCGGATTATTTTCACACAAAGTCACGAAGGCACAAAGGAAGGCAAGGGAAATACAGATACTTAATACCTTTGATGATGTCGATTCTCAGGTGAGACGTATCATGTTAACCTCCCGTCAAACGAATTAGGGAAACCATTCTTGAAACTTATTTCTTCGTGCCTTTGTGACTTTGTGAGAGATTCATTCTGAGCGATAATTCGAGTCCAAAGAACGCCCGTCAATAACTACACATCACCACATCATTTGAGGAGCATCATGAGCGATCGCATTCTCGTCGGCACCCGCAAAGGCCTGTTCACGCTCGTTCGGGACAAGTCGAACTGGAAGATCGACAAAGTCGATTTTGCCGGCTCGCCGACAACGATGGTCCTCAAGGATCATCGCAATAACTTTTCCTACGCCGTCCTTACGCTGGGGCATTTCGGCGCGAAGCTCCATCGCTCGGCCGACGAGGGAAAAACGTGGGAAGAGTGCGGCGTGCCCAAGTATCCCGAAGGGGGCGTGTTTGCTGGAATGCCCGCCGACGACGGCACTCCAACCACCAAACCCGCGAGTCTGACCGAGATCTGGATTCTCGAAGCGGGAGGGGCCGATCAACCGGGACTTCTCTGGGCCGGCACGATCCCTGGCGGGTTGTTCCGCTCGCACGACAACGGCATGACGTGGGAGATGATCGATTCGCTCTGGGAAAATCCCGAACGGATGAAATGGTTCGGCGGCGGCAAGGATGAACCGGGCATCCATTCGATTTGCGTCGATCCGCGAAACAGCAAGCACGTACTGCTCGGCATCTCGTGTGGAGGTGTCTGGTCGACGACCGACGCCGGCGCGACATGGGAGCGGTTGGGGCAGGGATTGCGCGCCGATTACTGTCCCCCCGAACTCGCCTACGATACCGCCAGTCAGGATGCGCACCGACTGGTCCGCTGCGCTGCGGCTCCCGATCATCTCTGGATTCAACATCACAACGGGATCTTTCGTTCGACCGACAACGCCCGCAACTGGACCGAAATCACCGACGTCAAACCATCAGCCTTCGGCTTCGGCGTCGCCGTCCATCCGCGCGACCCGCAGACGGCATGGTTCGTCCCCGGCAAGAAGGATGAGTTCCGTTATCCCGCCGATGGAAAACTGATCGTGACCCGCACCCGCGACGGCGGCAAATCGTTCGAGCAACTGACCAACGGCTTGCCGCAGGATCATTGTTACGACCTCGTCTTCCGCCACTCGCTCGAAGTCGATGAGACCGGCAACCGCCTCGTCTTCGGCTCGACGACCGGCGGCCTCTGGACGAGCGACAACGGCGGCGATTCATGGACGCTGCTCCCCAACCGCCTCCCGCCGATCTACTGCACGCGGTTTTGTTGAGTGTTGAAAAGAATTTGAACCACAGAGGGTAGCCCGGACAGCCTTGTGTCCGGGTCGCCATGCGACAAGAGGTCTTCGGCTTGATAAGCACAGACAGGAATGTCTGTGCCACCAAGATACGAAGTTTGATTCCTGAAAGGACAACGATCAGGTTGCCTCGGCGATTATTCTTATTCCCCCGCCGTTTGGTTCTCGCGGCTATACTTCAGCATATTTTCAAGAAGCGGTGAATTCATGAAATGGATACTTTCACATCGGACTGCTATCGTCGCTGTAATCCTATTCGGTTCTATTCCAGTAATTGCGGCGGATGCTCCGAACGATGCTCTCGATCCGATCATCGTCGAGTACGATGTCGACACCACGTGGCCGATGCGGCCGGAGGGGATCTCCAGCACCGGAGGCGTCGCGGGGATGGCCGTCGATGGCGATGATCACATCTGGGTGCTGCAGCGCGGCGAGAATCCGATTCAGATCTACAAGCCCGATGGGACGTTCGTGCGCACGTGGGGCAAAGGGATATTCATCGGCCCGCATCAACTGCGCATCGATCGCGAGGGGAACGTCTGGGTCGCCGACTTTCGGGCGCACGTCATACAGAAATTCACGCCGGAAGGTGAACTCCTCCTGACGCTGGGGACTCGCGAACAGCCCGGGGAAGATGAAACGCACTTCTATCGCCCGACCGACATGGCGTTCTCCTCCACGGGTGACATCTTCGTCACCGACGGCTACGGCAACCGCCGTGTCGTGCATTTCGATAAGCAGGGCAAGTTCATCAAGACATGGGGGAAGTACGGCGTGAAGCCGGGCGAATTCGTGTTGCCGCATTCGATCGTGCTCGATTCGCAAGGGCGGCTGTACGTCGCCGACCGCAACATCGGCCGCATTCAGATTTTCGATCAGGAGGGGAAGTCGCTCGACGAGTGGCGCGGGATCATCATGCCCTGGGCGCTGACGATCAACGCGAAGGATGAAATTCTGGTGTGCGGTTCGAGCCCGCACTGGTGGATGCGCGACGGAGAATATCCCGAAGTCAAAGACCAACTCCTGATGCGATTCACGACCGACGGCCGCGTCAGACAAGTCTGGACCTGGCCTCTGGGAATCCGCAAAGAGAATCGCCCCGCGGGCGTGGAACTCAAGCCCGGCGAAACGATCGGCGCCCACTGCATCGCCGAGGATTCGCAAGGAAACCTCTACATCGGCGACATCTATGGCGAGCGGGCGCAGAAGTTAAAGCCGGTGCGAGAACGCTCGGCGGGGGACAAGGCGAAACTGCTGGGGACGGAGTAGCGCAGGAAGCGTTTGTTGCGGCATGTGTTTAGGTCACATTGGTAGCTGATCGAGCATGGAAGGGCGAGAATGTGAGCGTCTCCGGATCAGGATAATTTGTGGGGATATGGTCAAAGGAGAACGGCTGCTGCCGAACATCCGCCCACGCAAGATCCATAAGCTGTTGGGCAATACAATACGTAATCGCTTGCTTCAAATAAACTCTCACCACGAAGAGAGGCGGAAAGCCGGGGCGAGACTCGAACCACCAGGCAAAAAGGTCTTTGTCTGATTTCGACGAGTTGCACTTCCGGCACGCCCACGCAGCATTGTCCCCGGTGTCAGCTCCGCCTCGGTTGGTCGGAACGATGTGGTCAATCGCTAGAAAATGAGTGTCACCACAATACACGCATTCTTGCGGTAGCTTCATGCGGATTCGCTGGTCTCGCATCAACGACCTCGGCGACATCGTGCCTTTGGTGAGGCCAGAGTATAACCGAGATCGAATCATAAAATGCTTCCGGGAATACTTCTTGTCACGGTTATGGACAGCCATCTCCGCCATCGCGAGATTCGCGTAGCTCCAATAAAGCCGTTCAGCGACAGTTGATTTGAGAGAGGATGGCATGGATGAAATTTTCAGTCGAGAAGGAATGAGTGAACTTCACTATGCCTCAATCCACCGGAAACGTCAAGCGGCTGGAAAACGACTGCCTTGCGATATGGCATTCTTCCGATTCCTACTCGGATGCAAAAATGCCTCTTGTCGCTGCGCGACACCGGTTGACGAGCAACCGGTGCTACCCGATCACACTCCCGATCTCCCCATCCCCCCATCCCCCGATCTCCCTATCGTCCAGTCCCCCTCCTCATTCCTCACCGCGTCTCCGGGTACTGCGGCGCATACGTCGCGGCCGGGGAAGCGGCGGGGATGTCGCGCGTGATGGTCGGCTGGGCTTCGGTGACTGCTCGCGCTCCGGCACCGACGAAGAGGCGTTTGACGTCCATCGCCAGTGTGAAGCCGATGGGGATCAGCACGAGGGTGAACAGCGTCGAGAGGCTGAGGCCGCCGAGGATTACGCTTCCCATGCCGCGATAGAGTTCCGAACCGGCGCCGGCAGTCCAGATGATTTGTCCGTTTTCGAAACTGGGGTTGGGGAAGACCAGGGGCATCATGCCGAGCACCGTCGTCAACGTCGTCATGAAGATCGGCCGGGTGCGCGTGCTGACGCTTAAAATCACCGCCTGCACGTGTCCCATCTTGAATTCGTGCATGTTATTGAGCGACTGATGCACGATCAGAATGGCGTTGTTGACCACCGTGCCGATGAGAATGATGAAGCCGAGCATTGTGAGCATGTCGGCGGGTTGTTCGGTGTAACTGTTGAGGATCGCCAGTCCGCCGACTCCGCCGACAACGCCGAATACGACGCTGATGATGATCACGACCGGATAGAAAAACGATTCAAACAACCCGGCCATCAGCAGGTAGGTGATGAGCAGCGCGAGGATCAGATTGCCGCGCATTTCGCGCCAGGTCGAATCGAGTTTGTCGGCGGTCCCCGCGAGGCGGATCTGATACTGCCCGGTTTCGAATGTGGGACTCTGCATCAACGGGCCGACGATTTTGTCGTTGACGGTTTTTAAGGCGGTCTCCAATGCCATCCCCGGGCGCGGTGTCAGCAGAATCGTGATGTTACGCGTTCGTTCGCTGTGGTTGACCTGTTCGGGGCCGCTGGCAATGCGGATCTCGGCGAGCGACGACAGCGTCACCAGCTTACCGGTGGGAGTATTGAGCGGCAACTGGCCGACGTCCTGAGAATGCCGACCGTATTCGGGAGCGCCGAAGAGCACCATGTCGATTTTGCGTCCTTCGTGCCAGTATTCGCCGGCGAAGGCACCGTCGATGAGGGCATCAACCGCATAGCCAATGTCGCTGGCGTTCATCCCGAGTTCGGCGGCCTCTTCGAGCTTGGGGATGACGTGCAGTTCGGGGCTGGTCAGATCGAGGCTGGGGTCGGGACGGAACTGATGGCCTTCGGTCATGGGGAATTCCTGCATGCACATCCCAAAGACCTTGCGCGCCTCATCGACGAGAACTTCGAGTTGCGGACCTGTGATCTGAATTTCGATCGTTCGACCGCCGGTGATTCCCGATTCGAACAGACTGGTCTGGCGGGCGAACGAGAAGACCCCGGGAACTTTCGCGGCGGCTCTGTTCAACACGGGGACGAGTTCGCCGGCGCGGAGGGGATCAACCGAACGGGCACCCATGAAAATCTGCCGTCCGCGAGCGACGAAAAAGAAGCTGGCGAGTTGCGGACCATCGAGCGCGGCTGCTTCGGGAGATCCCGGCTTGGCCTCCCAGTACGGGGCGAGTTCGCGCTCGACGATTTCACCCATCGAGACCATCTGATCGACGTTGTATCCCGGCGGAGGCGAAACGATGGCGATCACCAGGTTGCGGTTACCGTCGGGAAGATACTCGATCTGAGGCATCCAGTACCATATCCCCAGGAACGACAAACCGCAAAAGGCCAGCACGATCAACACGCGGAAAAACCAACTGAACGGCATGCGGTGGAGTCTTTCCAGTCCGCCGGTCAGCATGTTATTCAGCCAGCGTCCCATCGTGAACAATCCGAGCAGATTCCACTGTTTGTCGAGCGGGACAATGACTCGATCTTTGGGTAGCAGGAACCGCGTCGCCGCGGGGACGACCGTCACCGAGACGATGAGCGATAATCCGACCGAGCAACTGATGGCGAGTGCGATATCTTTGAAGAGCTGCCCGGCTTGGCCTTCGGCGAAGATCACGGGAATGAAGACGGCGAGCGTCGTCAACGTCGAGGCGAGGACGGCTCCCCAGACTTCGGATGCCCCTTTCCGGGTCGCTTCTTCAGGACTTTCGCCCAATTGGTAATGGCGATAGATGTTTTCCAGCACGACAATGGCATTGTCGACCACCATGCCGACGGCGAACGCGATCCCTGCCAGAGAGATGACGTTGATGCTGCGTCCGAACGCCTTCATGAACAGAAATGTGGCAATGACGCTGATCGGAATGCTCAACCCGATGATCAAGACCGAGCGAACACTGCGCAGAAACACCAGGAGTATGATCACCGCCAGCGTGCCGCCGACGTAGATGTTACCTGTCACCAATTCGGTCGCCGAGTAGATGTATTCTCCTTGGTCGTAGACCTGTTCGAGTTCGCAGCCGAGTTGCTTGAGGACGCCGAGATTGAGTTCGAGGGCGGCGACGCGGAGCGAATCGCCATGTTCGAGTTTCATCGCGCCGACTTCGAGCGGCGTGATGTTTCCGTCGCGGTCGAGATCGAATTCGCTGAATGCCGGGCCGATGATTTCGAGGACGTTGGTTCCCGGTCCCTGCTGGGCGTTGACTGCGAGACCTTCGACCCCTTTCTGGCGGACGACTCCATCGGGCTTCTTGTAATCGATGGTGGCTTTCGCGAGATCGCGGACGCGCACGGGGGAATTATCGCGCACGGCGACGATGGTCTCTTCGATCTGTTCGATCGATTCGAACTGCGAAATCGTGCGGATGACGTCGCGGTTTTTCCCTTCCCAGATGTCGCCGCCGGAGGTGTTTTGATTCTGATTGACGAGGGCCGTCCGCAGGTTGGCGACGGTCAATCCATAGGCGGCGAGTTTCGCCGGGTCGACAGTGACGCGCAATTCCTGCTCGCGGCCACCGAAGACGTTCGAGTTGGCGACCCCGTTGACTCGCTCGAACCGCGATTCGATTTGCTCTTCGGCGAACTTGCGGAGTTTCGCGGCGTCGTTCTTCGACCGCATCACTTCCTGCAGAACGGGAAATTCTTGCGACAGCTTCTGCAGTACCGAGAGTTCGATGAGCTGAGTCCCCGAAATCATCGGTTCCAGCACGGCAGCCGTTTCAGGATGCGCGGCGGCGAATTGTTTCAGTTCGACGGCGGTCGGCGGAATCGGACGGAGAATGAACCACGCAATGGCGTTCGCCGTGGGGTTCACCGTGGTGACGATCGGTTCGCGGGCGTCGGGGGGATACTGCGGAACCTGGTTCAGTTTTTCGCTGACGCGGGCACGGGCGTCTTCGAGGCTCGATCCGACGACGAATTTGAGGATGATCATACCCGAGCCGTCGGTACTCTGGCTTTTGAACTCTTGCAGCCCTTCGATGCTCTTGAGTTGCTCTTCCTGCTCTTCAATGATTTCGCGTTCGATTTCCTGCGCGCTGGCTCCCGGCCAGAGCGTGGTGACGGTCACTTCCGGTTCGGTGACGTCCGGAGTGAGCTGAATCGGGGTGGCCCACAGGGCCATCAGGCCAAACAACACGGAAAAGATCACACCGACGGCGACTTTAACCGGGTTGTGGACGGCAAGATGTATCAGGTCCATCGTGTCTGATCCGTATCGCTCGAAGAGCCGTCGTCACTCATTTCAGGCCATGAATGACGGCAGTTTTTGTTTTTCGGGGAAATTCGCCCACCCTGTGCGGACAGGGGGGTTAGCAGCCCGTTGAAAAATAAACAAATGACTGAGATCCATGAGCCGGGTGGTTTATCCACCCGGTCTTTTTCCATCGATTATTCACTTCACTGCTGGGCAAGCCAGCAGTGGCACACTTTTTCAACGGGCAGATAGGCTCTCTCGACGTTCGTCGGCGTTTCAAGGTTCGCCTCCGTCGTCGAAACGATCTTCTCCATGTTAAAGGGGACAGACCCCAGTGACGAGTCCTAAAACGAAAAAAATTAGCGTGCTAACAGATTTGGGCGGGGACGAACCAGATTGCGACCGGACGGGAACAGGTGACTAGATGCGCCGAAGTTTTCCGCCGTAACGATTTCCAGCGAATCGATTCTGGCTTGTCGGTTACTCTGCGGGAGGCTTTTCGGCAGAGGAAGAGGCGGGGGCATCCGTTGGATTCGGGGCGATGCGGACGGGCTGAAACGGACGAAGACGTTCGGCACCTTCGACAACCACGAACTGGTTATCCGACAGCTCCTCACTCAGCACCTGAATGTCGTTTCCATCCGTAATGCCCGATTGAATTGCCACTTGTCGCACGACCCCCGTCGTGGGATCGTCGGCGTTGACGTCGCAGACATACATCAGCAATCCACGCGTGGTGCGCATCATCGCATCCTTGGGAGCCATGAGCGCTTCTTGAGGTTGGCCGGTGAAGGTCATCTCCGCCATCATCCCGGCCTTGAGAGTTGGTATCGGCTGGCCGTCGACGTTTTCAATGCGATTTTTCAGCCGCACCTTGACTGGAAACCCGCGCGAGCCGGCTTTCCAGTCGCTGGTCGGGACGAGAAAGCTGACGGCGCCTTGCCATGTCTCCGAACCGATCGCCGAAATCACGATGTCGGCGTTCGAACCGAGCAGCACATGCCGCAGGTCATCCTGATTGACGTTGCCGACGACGTCGATATCGTTTAAGTCGATCAACGTGACGACGGGATCTCCCTGCGAAAGCCATTGCCCTTCGTGCGAGTGTTCTTCGACGATGTAGCCCGAAAAGGGAGCGCGCGTAATCCGCTTTTGTTTGTCGGCGAGCAGTAAGTCGACGTGGTCCTGCTGCCCTTTGACGCGGGCGCGGGCCTGTTCGATGAATTCCTGGCGTGCTCCCTTGACGATTCTTTCGTATTGTGCCTTGCTGGCGAGGTAAAGTTGTAAGCCCGCTTCAGCCCGTTCTTCGGCGTCGTCGAGTTCATCCTGATTCGAGGCTTGCCGCTCGATCAATTTGCGGGTGCGTTCGAGCCGAGCCTGCGTCGATTCTTTGACGGCGAGATTCGCCTGCATTCGGGCGCGGGCCTCTTCGACGTCTTCCATCCGCGAACCGTTTTCCAGTTCGGCGAGCGCCTGTTGCCGTTCCTGGAGAAGGGCTTTGGCTTCTTCGATTTCGAGGTCGGTGGTGATCATCCGCAGCACCGAAAGGATGGTCCCTTCCTCGACGTAGGTTCCTTCCTCGGCCGTGTATTCATCGACCTGGCCGTTGGAGCCGGAAGCGACAATGCTGGTCCGCGAAGGAAGCACGCTGCCGATAATGGTCAGCTTCGGCGAGACGTTGCGGAGTTTCACCTGTCCCAGCCGGACGAGTTGTGGAGGAGGACCACCTTGAGCGGGTGAAGCCTGGGATTCTGCCGAGCCGCCGCAACCGATGATCGCGATCGGCATCGTCAATCCGAGAAGGGCAGCACAAGAAATTCGGCAGATCGAGGAGCGAATCGCAATCGGGATGATATTCATTATTCAATAGCCGTCATAACGGGGAGGGATGCCAGTTCTTCCGTGACAGGCTTGTGTCCGTTGTGTTCGTGGTCGTGACAAACGGGGGATTTATTCGACATTACTTGCTCGGAGGGGTCTTTGCCACCCAAATTCTGGCAAATTTTGATACATGTGGCTTTCACGGTCTGCAAATCGGATTCGGGGATATCGATCATCATCCGGTTGCGGACGCGTTTGCAGCATTCAACCATCTGCAGGAAAACCCCTTCCGCTTTGGGGGTCGCGCGAAGGCGCTTTTTGCGTTTGTCCTGCGGACAACAGAACCGCTCGAGCCAGCCGTCCCGTTCCATGCGCGACAGTATTCCTGCCAGCGTCGGTGCTTCGATCCCCAGCATTCCCGCGAGATCGGCTTGCGAGGGTTCTTTGAGCAAAGCCATCGAGAACAAGACTTCCCACTGCCGAAATGTGATCTCGTTCCGTGCTAATTCAGCGTTCATCGACTGACGAAGACATTGAGTTGCGGAATAAAGAAAGAACCCGGTGCTGTTCTCAAAATCGTATTCTAACACAGTATCCCCTTACTCAATCACTTGTTAACGGGCCTGCTAGGAATTCGAAAACCAACACACTCTGAAACTATTATTCGCGGCTTGTCTTCTCGTGGGGCGACCGGACTTGCATCGGCAAGAAAAACGGCGGGGCATCAATTCGGAGTATTGCCACCGGGGGCGCGTCCCGGAAAAATCAAACGCGTGTCGTGAAACGCAGAAAATAGCCTTGGGTCAACGGCCTAATGCTAATGCGTGCGTGGGGAATAAATCAAGTCGCTTCAGAGACGTCAAGAACAGAGGCCCTGAACGATTGATGAGAATGTTCCCGGCTAGTAGCTCCAGCCAACCTGCTCACATGACTGGACAGTTGGGGTGCAGCACTTCAAATGAGCGAATGGAAACTGAAGCAGCAGTTGGCAAAATTGCGACGCGAAGCGGCCTGCCTCGCCAATATGCGGCAATTAACAACCGATCAAGATGGGGAATGCCATCTCGTTGCGCAGCGATTTTCGCCGGCAAACTGTCGACGAGCAGAGTCGTTCAGTCTTTCCGCCTCGGCAGGGCGGCGGCATACAGCATCGTCACCGATCCGACCGACATGAGCGCAAAGGCCGACCAATCCTGCGGATCGAACACCCGCTGCCCCTGCGGAGTCACCGTCGTGAACAGCCCGCGGAACTGCGAGTCGCGGGGTGTCTTGTCATCCTTGCCGTGCAGAATCATCTTATCCACGGCGAGAAACTGAACGCCGACGAGAAACACGAACAATCCGCATGCAAAAAAAGTCGCCCGCAACATGGAAGTTTCCTTCGTCGGTGAAAGCAAGGGGGGTCGAAGGAGGGACATTCGCTCCCCCATTTTCTTCAACCGCAAGTCGAGTGATTATTCTCAATATCGGTGACGAGAGAAAACCGACTTGACTGCGACTGAACTCTGCCGTGCGTCCAAACCCGAGAAGGATCAGGCGTAGGGATTGAGCCGTCTTTACCTGTGCGGGAATCTTGTTATTCCATCTCCAAATTAAGAATTTCGTCACTAGCAATTCGCCAATCCGCATTATTTCGACTCTTCTCGGATCGACGACCTACCGGGAAACGATTGCTTTCCGCTACCATACATTTCCCGTGAACCTCGACGATGCAGATGTTTTCTGAATAATCCGCAATATCGCTACGACTGGATGCACGACATAGCATCGTTCATCCTTATTCCAGTGACATCTGCTGACGAGCGACGTGAAACTTTCTTCAGATCACCGATCAGATGACCTGAAGAAATCGTTCGACATATGAAGGAGCCTCACCATGCATGAAATCGACGGATATCTCGATCGCGAAGCCGATCGATTTGTATCGGAACTGTGCGACCTCTTGCGAATCCCCAGCGTTAGCGGCGATTCCGCCTTTCGTTCGCACACTCGAGCCGCCGCGGAGTTCGTCCGACGCAATCTCGAAACCGCGGGGGTCGATGCCGAACTCGTCGAAACGCCGGGCCACCCGATCGTCGTCGGTCGCTGGCAGAAACAGCCCGGCGCCCCCACCGTTTTGATCTATGGACATTACGACGTGCAACCCCCCGACCCGCTCGATCAGTGGATCTCTCCCCCCTTTGAGCCGACCCGGCGTGACGGTTACATCTACGCCCGCGGGGCGACCGACGACAAAGGCCAGATGTTCACGCACATCAAGTCAGTCGAGGCCTGGCTCAAAACCAAAGGAGAACTTCCCGTCAACGTCATCTATGTGATCGAGGGGGAAGAAGAAGTTGGCAGCCGCAATCTCGACGACTTCCTCGCCGCGCATCGCGATCGACTCAAGTGCGACGTCGCCGTCATCAGCGACACCAGTCAATACAGTCCCGAACTCCCGGCGATCACATACGGTTTGCGCGGGATTCTCGCCTGCGAAATCCGTCTGCAAGGGCCTTCGCAAGATCTGCACAGCGGCATCTTCGGCGGATCGATCGCCAACCCGGCGACCGCTCTGACGCACATGCTGGCAGCCTTACACGATAATCAGGGACGCGTGCAAGTTCCCGGCTTCTACGACGACGTGTTGCCGTCATCGACGGCGGAGCGAAATCAATTCGCCGATCTGCCGTTCGAAGAAGCGGCGTTTCTCAAGTCACTGGGGACCGATGCCACGTTCGGCGAAGCGGGGTTCACCACGCTCGAACGGCGTTGGGCAAGGCCGACCTGCGAAATCAACGGCATGGTGAGCGGCTACATCGGCGAAGGGCCCAAGACGATCGTCCCCGCCCGCGCGATGGCCAAAATCACCTGCCGACTCGTGCCGCATCAGAATCACGAAGCGCTGACCGCATCGCTCAAGAGTTTTCTGGAACGGCTCGTCCCGCCGGGAATCAAAATGCAGTTTGAATCGCAACACGGCGGCCCGGCGTTCGTGTTCGACCCCACCAGCCCGTATCTGGATGCGGCACGCCGGGCGATCGCCGATGCGTTCGGCTGCCCTCCGGTTCTCATCCGCGAGGGGGGCTCGATTCCGGTCGTGTCGACCTTCCGCGAAATTCTGGGAGTCGATACACTTCTGCTCGGCTGGGGCCAGAATACCGATAATCTGCACAGTCCCAACGAACGTTTCCGCCTCGTCGATTTTCAAAAAGGAATCCGAGCCAGCGCCCACCTCTGGCACGAACTCGCTCAATTGAAATAGGGTGGCTGGGGTCGAGTCGTCGAGCACCCAGGCAGGCGAACGGGGAGCGTAAGCTCCCTGAATTTTTCAATACGACAAAAATCCACGGATACCCGTCCCATGCTCGATCTTCAGTTTGTCTGCGACCACCGTTCCGACGTCGAAACCAATTGCGTCAATCGCGGGATCAAAGTCGATCTCGACCGCATCGTCGCGCTGCGGGATCAGCGGAACCAGTTGATCTCCTCGACCGATCAACTCCGGCACGACCAGAAAGATCTCTCGGGACAAATCCCCAAAGAGAAGGACTCGCAGCAAAAGCAAGCTCTCATCGCCAAAGGGAAGGAACTCCGCGAGCAGATCGCCGTCAACGAGCAGGAACTTCGCGACGTCGAGCAAGGTCTCAAAGAAGAAATGATGCGTCTGCCGAACATGACGCATCCCGATGCACCCATCGCCAAGGATGAAACCGGCAGCGTCACGCTTCGGCATTGGGGAGAGGTTCCCAAGTTCAATTTCAAGCCGCTCGATCACGTCGACATCGCCGAGAAGCACGACCTCATCGACTTCGAGGCGGGCACGCGCGTCGCCGGCCACGGCTTTTACTATCTGAAGAACGAAGCGGTGCTGCTTGAACAGGCCCTCGTCAATTTCGCGTTGCAAAAACTCCGCAAAAAAGGGTTCACACTCTACAGCACTCCCGACCTGGCGAAAGACGATGTGCTCGAAGGGATCGGCTTCGCCCCTCGCGGACCAGAAACGCAAATCTATTCGATCCAGAATTCGGACCTCAGTCTCGTCGCGACCGCCGAAATCACGCTCGGCGGAGCACTCAAGGATCAGATCATCGACGCCGACAAACTCCCCATGAAGTTCGCCGGCCTGTCGCACTGCTTCCGCACCGAAGCGGGTGCCCACGGCCGGGCGACGCGCGGCATCTATCGCGTCCATCAATTCACGAAGGTCGAGATGTTCGGTTTCACCGGCCCCGACGTCGCCGAGTCGGACAAGATGCATCAGGAGATCGTCGACATCGAAGAGGAAATTTTCCAGCAACTCAAGATCCCTTACCGCGTGATCGACACATGCAGCGGCGACCTCGGCGGCCCCGCATACCGCAAGTTCGACTTAGAAGCCTGGATGCCCGGCCGCGGCGAAGCCGGAGAATACGGCGAAGTCACCAGCGCCTCGAACTGCACCGATTATCAAGCCCGACGCCTGGGAATCCGCTGCCGCTCCCCCGAAAAAAAGGGAACCCAATTCGTCCACACCCTCAACGGCACCGCCATCTCGATCGCGAGAGCGATCATCGCCGTGCTGGAGAATTACCAGCAGGAGGATGGTTCGGTCGTGGTTCCGGAGGTGCTGAGGCCCTGGGTGGGGGAAGAGCGGATTGGGTGAAGGGTGGTCATCATTTGACCTCGTCAACCGACAGTTCAATCCATTCGCGCAGGTGGCTATTTCTTTGCTTCCAGTCGAGCCTCACGACTTGACCCAAAGGAAGGTCTGGGAAGACATGCACACCATCCGGACGGACTTGAATGTCGTCGCCCAATAGTTGAGTAGTGGTTTGTTGAACATTTCCGGCACGCCTCACCAGAAACGAATTCGACGATACTGTATTCGACAGGATGATTTTGAGGTGAATTTTACCATCTGTGATCGGTCCTGGAATTCCTTCGATCTTTCGTCCGATCATCAAGCCGTCCGACCCCTGAGCCGTTTCAACTCGACTTGCAGTAATCATGGAAAACGCGGAGCCTTGAAGAGTAGTCACGGTGGGGCTTGCCAATAGTTTGGGTGTTCTACCTTCGACACAACCGCAGGGATCACCGGCGAACATCCGCAAATGAACTCGGACCTGCTTCGGCGCGGCCACATCGTCATCTGCCACCAGGAACCCGGAACCGCCAAGCGTCGCCGCCATTATTGCCAGCGTGAAATTCCATTTCATGACACGACTTCCTTCAAGGTATCGTGTTAACGACTGGGGGGACCGATGGTCGATGCTACGGTGCCAAGCAGAGTGATCGTATCCTATTCGAGGGCAACGTCAAACAGCAATTTCTTATGACGGAAGGTTCCGCCGGTTCGCGGGGCATCGGGATTCGCCTAGCACACGCCGCATGTCTCACCCCGCCCCCAAACCCCCACGCAACCGAGATTCCTCTCGCGTTCGCTTGAGAATTGACCGCCGTTGCGACATGATGACGGCGTGTTGTCGACTGCATCCCTGACGAATGTGCGATGAACGCATGATCGTTGACCCTTGGCGGAGTCCCATCGACTTTGCCGCTACCGAAAATCAACCTGGCTCCCAACCACCAAGAAAGAGAGAACCTCGATGTTACGCTCCACCACTTTGCTGAAAGTCGCGTTGTGCATTACTTGCATCACGCTGCTGGTCGCCGATAATTCCGCTCAGGCCGGTCGTCGTCGTCGTCGTTGCTGCGACAGAAAGCCCTCCTGCTGTCGCACGAAGGACACTTGCTGCGGCACGACGAGTGCAACCGCCGAGGGTGAT